>JAGPVP010000078.1 GCA_018066965.1 Zhongshania sp.
GATTAGGAAGTGGGATGCCACCCGGCTGGTAAGTAATTTCTCGTGACTTCAAAATCGTCCCCGGTGCATCAGGAATCTCCGAGGGAGCATCGTAGAAATTGTCAGCATCAGGAGTGGGGGTAAAAATATCAGCGGAAGAGCCAGCAGTCGAATTAATGTTATTACTCCCTTCTTCGGGAAAACATCCTACAAGAAAAATCGTTGCGCTGAGGAGCAAGATGTTACTCAAGAAGCCTGGAAATTTGGCTATCAAACTTTTCATTTTGGGGGGGCGCCTTCCAATATATCGTAATGTGAATAGTGTTAGTCTATTCGGAAGTCTAGCAGTTAGCGTCCGGTAAACCCACGCTGACCACAGCGCAGTGGACCCGTAAATAGCCAGGTTGAACGGTCAAGCGTCCAAGGGTGTATATCCTTATAAGCACCAGATTTAGCTTTGTACGGATTAAATTCAGCACCATATTTTGGACCTCCAATACATTGCTAGGCTCGGTGGCCTTATTCTTTCTCGGGAAAAATCTACTGCTTGGACTTCCCTGGCTTTACTAGACATGGCCTAACACGACGTGGACTTCCCCGAGTAATCTAGACAACTCAGCGCTATTCGAAACTACGACCCCAATCTAAGCGCAGCATAAACGGGGCGCAACATTGGCGATTAATGGCGGGAAGACGGCAAACTGACGCTGAATTGAGCAACCACTAAATTGCGCTTACTGAGAACTCATCCCACCGAAAAGTGTCAACACCCGCAGCATTAACGGCCGGCTATCATAATCCGGGTTTACTACAAGCATTAATGCCGCCTCAGAAAAACATCCAATCAACATCCGCTGCAGAAGCAGGACATCGTTCTCTGACAACGGCTTGGCCAAGCTTCCACTCTCGTATAAAAGCGATAATTGATCTTGAAATATTCTAGATACGGCCTGCACAACGCTGGTATTTTCCCAGCGTTCACGCCCCAAGATGATAGGTGCATCGCGCAACACTATTCGAACGAAATTTGGACGCTGGGTCATTTCGATCAGCATATCCCAAATTTCTATGAGGTCTAACTTCTCGGTGCTAAAAGAAAATGCCTCAATCTGCTTCGTGAACTCAAGCTCCATCGCCTCAGTAACCGCCAAAAAAAGCGACTGCTTATTTCCAAAATAGTGGTAGATAGGCGTAATGGTAAGCCCTAGGTCATCAGCGATATCTTTGAGAGAAGTATCAGCGAAGCCTTTCTCGCCAAAGATGCGGCAAGCACTTTCCAACACCATGGCTTGAGTAGCCTCTCGGCGCTCAGCTTGAGTTTGCCGCTTTGGCTTTTCGGTCGCTGTCCTAACACCGCTTTTTTTCGGACTTGAGATGTCTTTCCTCAAGATAGCTCCCGCTTTAAATTTATCAGAATGAAGTATACAGACCGGCCTCCCTACATTCCATATAATTGACTTATATAATGTGACTATATAACATGATTTTTTTAAATGCTGAGCGACACTATCAACCCGCCGGAAAACAATAATTAAGAGGCCATATGCCAGACAAAAGAAACAACGCCCTCAGCAGCTCAAGTCTGAACGAACTTAAGCTGAAGAACAGACTAATCAAAGCCGGTACCTTTGAAAACATGAGCCCTAATGGCATTCCTAGCCAAGGCCTGATCGATTTCCACAAGCGATTCGCGAATGGCGGTGTCGCAATGACAACCATAGGTTACTGCGCGGTAGAAAACGCCGGGCGGCTGAATGCCAATATGCTTACAATGCATGAGGATTTTCGCAGCGAAATAGTTCAGCTCGTCCAAGGAATTAAAAGGCACGACTGCAAAGTATCGGGGCAAATGGGGCATTGCGGCGCCTTTTCAAAAAATCACACATTGAAACGCCGCCCCAAGGGCGCCAGCGGCGGCTTAAATTTACTGGGTTTTACGGAAGGCATGTGGTTTTGCGATGCGATGTCGTTAAAGGATATCGACAGCATGGTTAAGGCATACAGAGACGCCGCGAAATTCATGAAATCAGTGGGCTTTGATGCACTCGAAATTCACTTCGGTCATGGCTATGGCCTCTGCCAGTTTCTCAGCCCCCTCACCAATCATCGCAAAGACAATTATGGCGGAAATTTAGAAAATCGCCTTCGGCTCCCGCTTCGTGTTCTCGCTGCGGTGAGAGCCGAAGTCGGCGACGACTTCCCTATCCTCGCCAAGATAACGATGTCTGAGGGCCGCCGGGGCGGCCTACACTACGACGACTCGATCGAAATATGCAAGGCACTTGATGCAGCCGGCATTGACGCCATTATCCCCAGCAACGGGACCAGCACAATGAATCCCATGCTGATGTTTCGTGGCGACAGCATTCTACCCGCACTACTTCGCTATGAACGGAATCGGGTAATGCGATTCATATTGAGGTTGATGGGCAAGAAAATGTTCCCTAGCCTACCCTTCTACGAAATGTACTTATTAGAGCAGGCCAAACGGATTCGCGACGCCGTAAAGTGCAAGCTTGTCTATATTGGCGGCGCCACTAGCGGCGAGAATTTTACACAAATATTGAATACCGGTTTCGATTTCATCCAATTAGGCCGCACACTTCTGGCCGACCCAGACCTCCCACAGAAACTTGCGTTTGAGCCACGATTCAAAAGCCGCTGCACCCACTGTAATCAGTGCGTAGGTACAATTGAAAGCCCTCAAGGTATCCACTGCCCCCAATTTACGGACGCCACTGCACTATGAACATCCTTATTACCGGCGCCTTTGGTAATCTCGGTCTGATGTGCATTGAAGAAGCACTGAAGCAGGGGCATAAACTGCGTTGCTTTGATTTAGACAACGCCAAGAATCAAAAAATGAAGCGGCACTACCATAATCGCTGCCAAGTCATATTAGGTGATATTTGCGACTCTACAGTTCACCCAGAATTATTAGAGGGTATCGACGCAGTCATCCATAACGCATCACTGCTTCCCCCACTTTCAGAAAACCAGTCCGAGTTAGCTGAGGCCATTAATGTCACTGCAACCCAGAGCCTAATACAAAGCATGGAAGCTTGCTCGACATCACCTCGTATTATTTTTCCTTCGTCGGTAACCGTGTTCGGAAAATCACGGCCAGGAGAGGCGATTAAAGGCCTATCGGACACCGTTGCAGCGAGCGACAATTACACTCGTCACAAGCTAACTATCGAAAAAGCATTACGAGATTCAAGTCTATCGTGGGTTATTTTGCGGGTAGGTGTTTCTGTAGACGCGCGCACGCTAAAAGCCGATCGCACTACACTACACGAATTACTCAATGTTCACCCAGAATCACCACTAGAATTTGTTCATCCCAAGGACGTCGCACTAGCAATGTGCAACGCGGCATGCTCACCAGAAGCAGATCGCAAAATATTACTCATTGGCGGGGGCAAGCGCTGCCAAATCAATCACTATCGATTTATAAAAACGGCTTTCAGTGCGCTCTCACTAAAGCTTCCATACAACGCCATGGCCGAAGGGCTTTACTACACCCACTGGATGGATTCCAAAGAAGCGCAGCATCTACTGCAATTTCAGCATCACACATTTGAAGATTACGAGAAAGAAATGGCTTCCCGCATGCGCCCGCTACGCATTGTACTTAAACCTTTACGCCCATTTTTAAATCGCCTACTGCCCTACGCATTAGCAAAAATATAATAACTCGCAACAATAGGATTGGTGCAATATGAATCACAATAAACTACTAGCACTGTCGCTAGCACTTTCTGCTAGCACTATTCCCTGCTATGCGCAGGACAACCGCAGCAGCGAAGAATCTACTTCGAGACGCCAAATTGAAGAAGTTATCGTCACCGCACGTAAACGTTCCGAAAACATTCAAGAAACGCCTGTAGCAGTTACGGCTTTCAGCGGTGACTCACTTCGTGAACAGGGGATTATGAGCACACAGGAACTAAGCAAGTCAGTACCCAGCTTGCAAATAAACGACAGCACTTCACCACAAATTTTCATTCGTGGTATCGGCCAGCGCGCACATATGGCACGCTTTGACCCTTCTGTCAGTGTTTATATCGATGGTATTTTTATTCCTCGTCCAGATGGCCAACTACTGGATACAATCGATATCGAAAGCGTCCAAGTACTGCGCGGCCCCCAAGGCACACTTTTTGGTAAGAACAATACTGGCGGAGCACTGGTTTTTAACTTAACCAAACCTGGTGACACGTTCGGGGGTTTCGTTGAAGGACTAATGGGTAATTACGATGAACAAAGTGTGCGCGCGGCAGTTGACCTTCCGATAGCCGATAAGCTCCTCAGCCGAATTTCACTTAGCAGTCGTCGTCGTGATGGATTTCTAAACAATATCGGTTCAGACAATAACCAAAGTATCGATCGCTTGTCGGCAATTGGTCAGCTACGGTGGGATGCCGCTGATAATATTACACTCGACGGCCTCGCCTTCTATGGTAAAATTCGCGAGAAATACCCCTCTTATCATTGCGAACTTATCAACGAGGATGCGCTATTTGTTAACGGCCTAGGAATACTGTGGTCAGGCGATACCGACCCGAATAACCCAAGTGCTTATCGAGATAATTGCGCCGCTAACAATCGTAATAATTTACCAGACCTAACTACCAACCAAGGCGACAGCTTCCGCGCTGTTAAAGCCCAGGACATCCTCCTTTTAGGGGGCACTCTGGACTGGAAAATTAATGAAAACAATACACTGAAAACGATTATCGGTTATCGTGATGCCACAAAGTTCGGTCCCCAGACAGCAGCTGATGATGGCGGTCCCCAACCTTTCCTAAGAGCACTCGTACTTGACGACAGCCTTCAAGAATCACTAACCCTTGAATTTCAACTAAATGGAACTGCCTTCGATGGCAGCCTTGACTATACGGCTGGTTTTTTCTGGCAGGACGAGTACAAATCCGAGCGATTCCTTACCAGCAATCCACTCGTCGGCGCGAAGGCAACAAGCTTAGCCGGTTTGGCTGCGGGTCAAGCAGGCCTCGATCTATCCGGGATAACCAACCTTCTAAATTCCCTAAATTTACCCGACGCAACACCCTTGATAGGAGGATTACTTCCGCTTTCTACCCTCCAAGACTTCGATATTAACGGCCAAACCTATGCGGCATTTACACAAGCAACTTGGCATATTACAGATAACATCGAATGGACCCTAGGCGGTCGTTACACTGAGGAAATTCGCAAGTCAGACTTAATAACTCGCTCCGCAGATTTACCAGAAACACTTAGCATTCTAAGCAGCGTCAATCCTCGCTTTATACCTGTTGTACCTGATATGGGCGTCGCATACTACGCAGGCTTATGGAGCGAAGATCCGATTCAAATTGCTAATGACATCCTAAACAATTACTTCCCTGGCGAAATAAAATCTCCCTTAGGTGCTCCAGTCTACGACAGCAAAGACAGTACGTTCCGCCAGTTCACACCCATGACCTCAGCTGCGTGGATTCTTCCAGAACAATGGTTCGACGATGGCATACTCTCGTCAGTCATGGTTTATGGCACATGGAGCTTTGGTTTTAAATCGGGTTTCCATGAGCCCAGCGGTGTAGACGGCTTAACGGAGATAGCGCCGGAAGAATTAGAGAACCGCGAGATCGGCATAAAAATTGACGCTCTCGAACGTTCATTGCGTATGAATATCGCGCTGTACTCGATGGCCTTTACCAATATGCAGTTAATTACCGTTAACGTGGATTCAGCGAATTCACTCGTAGTGACCTCACAAAATGCCGGCGAATCTACGATAGACGGCGGCGAACTAGAGGTACTCTGGCTACCCAGTGAAAACATGATGCTTAGCTTCACATATAGTAACAACAATTATAAATACGATGAGTTTATGGACAATGAACTTGCAGCTCTGGCGTTGCGAGGCGAGTTTGTTCCTGTAGACCGTTCCAAGGAAGACTTTGCAGTGTCGCCTGAAACATCGGCATCAATAGGCGCGCAATATACATTCATCACGGACTACGGATTATTTACCCCCCGCGTGGACGTAAGTTATAAAAGTGAAGTCTATATGGGCTTAGACGCGGGTTCATGGGAAGTCGCTAAAAGTAACCCGGATTTGATATATGCGTCAGCATATAGCTTGATCGATGCCCGGTTAAGCTGGAAGGATCCCATGAGTGATCTGCGAATATCGGCTTTCGTTAAAAACCTGGCAGACAAACGTTATGACATCGGCGCTGTAGGTACCGCTGAATCTCTTGGCACATTCACTCGCGCTTTAGGGGATCCACGCACCTTTGGTGTTGAGCTACGAAAGGAGTTTTAAAATCGCTAATTTACAAAGCCATTATAACGGTAAATCAGCACTCATAACCGGTGCCTGCGGAGGCCTTGGCTCAGCCTTGGCGAAAGGACTCGCATCCGCAGGATGCCATTTGGCACTTGTCGATATAAACGACGAGAAACTCAAAGCCATTGCTCTTGAACTGCAGTCTTACCCTGTTGAGGTTAGCACTCATACTTGTAACATAGGTGACATTGCAGCGGTTAAAATACTTGAAGGTGAAGTGTCCACAAGGCATTCCAAACTGGACCTACTCATTAATAATGCTGGTATTACCCTGCAGAAAAGCGCCGCCAATCACAGCCAGGCAGATTGGCAGCGCGTCTTTAACGTTAATTGGTGGGGCACGGTTAATTGTTGCAGCGTGTTCCTACCACTGCTCAAGAACTCAACCAGTGGGCAGATCGTTAACTTATCCAGCATGGCCGCCTATTACGGCCTGCCAAGTCAGGCGTCATACAGTTCAAGCAAAGCGGCAGTACTTGCCTATAGCGAGGCAATTCGAGCAGAACTTGCCACCGATGGCATTAGCGTAACGACTATCCATCCCGGTGCGATAAAAACAGAAATGATGACTGCGACCCTGCAGGAGTCCGACAATATGGAGCAAGCGCAGAAAAATTACGCGCTTGCTAAACGCTGGGGCGTAGAGGCCGATGTTGTTGCAAACAAAATTTTGCATGCTGCGCGGAGAAAACGAAATCAGCTAAGAATCGGCGTAGATGCCCACATTTTGTATTACATTGCTCTTTTAATGCCTAATTTACTTGGATCGTTACTGGCTAAATTCTTTGAAAAACCCAAATAATGGACGACAAAGTAATTCTGTGGCTAAGTTTCCAATCGTGGGCGCCCGGATACAATTACCGGCAACCATCCCTCTCGTCGCAAAAGATCAACTGATGATCGCATCGTGCCCGATCAAACCAGAACGCCGCCAAGTGTTTACTATGTCAGCATGGTCAGCGGCTAACCCCATTCAGTGAAAACATGACTTACTCTAGCCCACAAAGTTGATGTTAATAATATTATCCTGTAACCCGCCGGTGACGAGAGGGATATTTGCTCATGTGGATAATTTAGAAATCCGCCTATAGCAAATATGACGCGACTTCTGATTTATGCAACAGAATCGTTTGTTCGGCGCTTTGGAGTACTCCAGAGCAAGTCACCGAACCGCAGTAGAGCCCCGCGATTCAAGCTCTGCAAGTCGACACACACTGTCGAGTTGTCAGCTTTCTGCAGAAGGCTGACGAAAAAGGGCGGGAGTGATGCCTGCCCAGCGTTTAAAAGCCTTGCCGAAAGCACTTTCGTCAGAAAACCCCAGTGCCTTGGCTACCTCGCTAACCGGTAATCCCTGTTTCAACATTTCCTCCGCCCGCTGCTGCAGTAGTCGACTGCGCAAGAGCTTAAAGGTGGTTCCTTCCTCTTGCAATTTGCGAACCAGATGGCGTCCACTCATTCCAAGTTTTTCGGCAATTCGCTCTTTACCCCAGCCGGGCTCCTGTCGAATTAGCGCTTGAACTTCGGCACCCAGTCCGGCTTGTTCAAGCTCTTGCAGCATTTGATCAGCCAGCGGACGCAGCTGGTCGCGCATAGCTCTGTTGGCTTGAATGAGCGGTGTAGCCTGTAAGCCCGGGTTAAACACCAGAGCGTTAGTATTAGCATTAAACTGAACCGGCGCTTGTAGTTCTTCCTCATACAGGCGCGCTTCGGTTTCCGCTTCACATATGAACTGAACACGGACTACATTAAAAATGCCGTCTGTTACCCAGCGAGTCATATTGAGCACACAGGCCAACACGGTTTCGACCCGCTCCCGCCTTCGAGTCTGGTAGAACGGTTCATAGATCAAAAGGCAGTGCTCCCCTTCATGACGAATAATAAACTCGCCGCCGTCACCAACAATCGGGTAATATTCCAACAGCAGCTCCAGTGCCTCGCCCTGAGTTTCGCAACTCATCAGCAGCATGCCCATCAGGTCGAGGTGTATTACTTGTAACTCCATCCCTAATTTGAGGCCGACAAGAGGGTCATTTGAGCTGGCGCAGTAATACTCCCAAATGGCATCCTGTAAGTGCATGGGAGTTCGCCCATCTGCCTGAAGCTTGTCGAGCAGATTTTGTGGCAGCGTGATACCCCGGCGGGCTGCTGCTTGCATTACCCCTTGCGTATAAGACAGTGTTACTGATGTTTTTTGTGACTGAGTACTTGTAGTTTTGTGGGCCATTGTCCTGAATTGTCCAGTTTGGGTCCCGAATAAGCCAGAACAATGCTGGCAGGATCCGTTATTATTATTGCTCGAAACGATAATAACAGATTTGGAGTACCTTCAATGTTCGCCGTCATCGGAGCTGGCCCTATGGGCTTGGCCACAGCCCGCAATCTAAAGAAGTACGGTATCCCTTTTGTAGGGTTTGAACTTAATGCTGATGTTGGCGGGCTGTGGGACATCGACAACCCGCACAGCACCATGTACGAGTCGGCTCACCTAATCTCCTCGCGGCATATGACAGAATATGCCGAGTTTCCTATGAAAGAGGGGGCCCCCTATCCGCATCACAGTGAGCTGCGAGACTATTTTCGCTCCTACGCCAAACACTTCGATTTGTACGAGAATTATCGCTTTAACACACGTGTTGTTAATATTGTAAAAAGCGGAAATAAATGGCTTCTAACGTCAGATAAAAACGGGGTTGAAGCAACGGATACGTTCGATGGTGTTTTGATCGCCAATGGCACCCTGCACAAACCGAATATGCCCTCACTGCCAGGATATTTTGACGGCAAGTTAATACACTCGGCAGATTATTGTAGCGCTGATATTTTCGATGGTAAGCGAGTGTTAGTCGTAGGTTGCGGCAACTCAGCTTGTGATATTGCCGTTGATGCAGTTCACCGGGCGAAATCGGTCGACTTGTCTGTGCGGCGAGGCTACTACTTTCTACCGAAATTCGTCGCCGGAAGGCCCGTCGATACGCTGGGTGGTAAGACACCTCTGCCGCGCCCTTTGAAGCAGAAAGTCGATGCTGCCATGATTCGGATGGTGGTGGGTAAACCCTCGGACTACGGCCTGCCCGACCCCGACTATAAAATGTACGAGTCGCACCCGGTAATCAATTCGCTGGTGCTGCATCATCTGGGGCACGGAGATATTAGCCCTCGTGGTGGCATTCAGGATATACAGGGCAAAAGAGTCATCTTTAGCGACGACAGCAGCGCAGAGTACGACCTGATACTCATGGCTACCGGATACAAGCTGGACTACCCGTTTATGGAACGAGAGCTACTGAATTGGAAGGACGGTGACGCCCCCTCTATGTATTTGAACTGTTTCCACCCCAATCAACCCGGCTTGTTTATGATGGGCATGATTGAAGCAACCGGCCTTGGCTGGGAGGGGCGCAATGAGCAAGCCGAGATGGTGGCGTTATACCTTAAACAGCGAGACGCCAAGGCCGCTTCGGCGTTAAAACTGCAGTCGAAAATTGAATCGTTTCGCGGCGAGCGAATGGACGGTGGCTACGGCTACCTGCAATTGGAGCGCATGGCCTACTACGTTCACAAAGAAACCTATCGCCGCGCAATTACGCAACATATCCGAGAACTAAAATCTGACTTGAATGCTTCACCGGAATTGCAAGCTAGTCGTGTTTAATGATCTGGCGGTAGAGCAATAATGTATTCGGATATTCCAGTTCACTTCAGCCCCCAGTCGATATTGTTACTGAACATGATCCTGGCTGGTATGATCTTCGGCGTTTCAATGAGTTTGAAGCGTGAAGATCTGGCGCGTGTTGTTCAGCAGCCTCGGGCTCAAATAGCCGGACTCATCGCTCAGTTTATTTTACTGCCTGCTGCTACAGGGTTTTGTTGCTGGTTTTTTAACATTGAGCCAGAGCTTGCCATGGGTATGATTCTGGTGGCTTCTTGCCCTGGAGGCACGTTTTCGAACGTAATGACTTGGCTGGGAAAGGCCTCAGTACCTGTGTCCATCACCATGACCGGCGTATCAAGCTTGTCTGCTATTGTCATGACGCCGCTAAATTTCAGCTTGTATTCCTACCTGAACCCCTACACGCGCCCGTTGATGCAAGAGATATCGATCGACCCAGTCAATATTTTTGCCCTAGTACTACTCGTTCTGGTGTTGCCGATGCTTCTGGGAATGGCCTTTGGCAGGAGCCACCCGGTATTGACTCAACAGGCCGAAAAACCTATGCGCCTGGTGACGTTAGGTGTTTTTGTTCTGTTTGTGGTGATCGCGTTTTGCAATAACCAAGAGGCGATTTCCAAATACGCTGACCAGGTAATGATCTACGTTGCACTGCAAAATTTCGGAGCGCTTATGCTGGGTAATCTTGCCGGTCGCGTGATGAAATTAAACCAGGCGGAGCGCAGAGCCGTGACAATGGAAGTAGGCATCCAAAATTCTGCGCTGGGTTTGACCATTATTTTCACTTTTTTCCCACAGGCCGGCGGCATGACGTTAATTGCAGGATTCTGGAGTTTCTGGCATTTACTTGTTGGCTTGCTTCTGGCCATGTATTGGTCGAAGACCTGTGAACCTGAAATAGCTGTTACAGAAGCCAATGAAGTCTAAAACCAACGTTGCGGAGAAGCAGTTGATCGATTCGAATAAATACATAGCACTGCGGGGCCGATATGTCTGAATCCATACTCATCACCGGTGCGGCGGGCTATATCGGCAGCAAACTGGCGGAGCGACTGCGCGATAGTTATGCCGTGGTTGGGGTAGACATTCGCGAGCCGGCTACACTGCACGGGCAGTTTTTTACTTGCGATATTCGCTCTCGTAAATTAAGAGCAATCATCAAGGAAAATAATATTAAGCGGGTTGTACATCTGGCGTCTGTATTGGAAAGCAGTAAAGACGAACAGCGTGACTACGACATTGACGTGAACGGGACCCGTAATGTTGTTGAAGCCTGCATTGACAGTAAGGTAGAGCAGCTTATTGTGACCAGTTCCGGTGCCGCCTACGGTTATCACGCTGACTCACCCGAATGGATAGATGAGCAGGATCCATTGCGTGGTAATGAAGAAATCCCCTATTCCCGTCACAAGTATTTAGTGGAACAGTTTTTGGCCGATGTACGACGTGATCACCCAGACCTTAAACAGCTAATTTTACGTCCTGGCACCGTGCTTGGTGCCAATACGAAGAATCAGATCACTAACCTTTTTGAAAAACGATTTGTTCTGGGTGTGCGCGGTTCCGACTCGCCTTTTGTATTTATCTGGGACGAGGATGTACTCGGTGTTATTGAAAAAGGTTTACGAGAGAAAAGAGAAGGAGTTTTCAACCTGGCAGGCGATGGCTGTTTAACAATTTCAGAGGTCGCGGCGCGACTAGACAAACCCCTTTGCAAACTGCCCTCTGCCCTGATTAAGGCGTTACTGGCGGTAGGTTATAAACTTGGCGTGAGCCACTACTCGCCGGTGCAAGTCAAATTTATTCGTTATCGCCCGGTACTTAGCAACCGTCGTTTAAAAGAAGAGTTTGGTTATCAACTGCAAAAGTCTTCTGCCGAAACTTTCGACTATTTTCTTGAGAATGCCAGAGCTCGTGGCCAAATATGAGTGTGACTTTAGTATGGCAAAAAACATTGTAATTACAGGTGCGGCAAGTGGTCTGGGGTGGGCATTAACGCAGGTATTCTATCGGCGGGGAGACTCAGTGTTGCTGATTGATCGCGACCACGCGTTGTTAGACCAACGAAAGCAGGAGCTAGGAGATTTATCGCGAGTCTGTTTTGGTGTGGCCGATCTTTCGACAACACAGGGAATTAGTGAAGCATTGTCCTGTATTCATCATCACTATGAACAGGTTGATGTGCTGATCAACAATGCAGGCATTACCCACCGCTCTTTGGCAGCTGAAACCCGACCCGAAGTGTTTACAAAGGTTATGTTTGTCGATTGGCAAGCGCCGGTAGAACTGGCAATAGGCTTGCTGCCAAAACTGCGGGCGAGCGCGGGAACGATTATCAATATGGGGTCGATGGCAGGCTGGATGCCAGTATTGGGAAGAGCCGCATACTGCAGTGCCAAATCGGCACTAGCTCAGTTTTTTGAAGTCTTGCGATCGGAAGAACGAGACAATGGTGTGCACGTTTTAATGGTGTACCCCGCTTTTGTAAATACGAATATCGAGAAAAATGCTCTTGGTGGTGATGGCAACAATGCCAAACATGCACGCTCGACAATCGGTGGGGTCAGTGAGCCTATGCCTTTGGCGGAAGAAATTGTCAAAGCGTTAGATCAACGTATGCCGCGACTGTATCCACATCGCGGAATCTGGTTGGCCAGTTTGGTGTGGCGCTTATTGCCTGATGTCTTCCATGTTTTGATGCGTCGTAAGTTTTCTGTCGAGTTACAGTAAGGGTAATTTCTACGCTATAGCGCCCTGGGAGAATACTATGGACCCTTGGGTCTGGTTAGGTCTGAGTATATTTATTGCCTATGGCGTCGCCGCAATCACTGGGTTTGGAAGCGTGGTGATTGCGCTATCCATGGGAGCACTATTGCTTCCTATTGATAGCATGCTACCCGTACTGGTGCCTCTGAATGTGTGTATGAACGGCTATTTAGCCATTAAATACAGGCAACATATTCATTGGCCAACGGTGATCTATATCATATTGCCGTTGATGGCTGCAGGTACGTTTTTGGGCTACTTTTTGCAACCCTGGCTCGGCGCCCAAACCTTGCAGTTGCTGTTTGGCCTGCTCGTGATTTGGTCTGCGGCTAAAGAACTTTGGCGTGATATGCGTGGTAACAAGCTCGCAAAACACGGTGTCTGGTGGACGCGAATCTGGACTGGTCTAGCGGGTATAACGCACGGACTTTTTGCCTCAGGTGGGCCGTTACTGGTGTATGCCATTGCCGGTGTGCAACTGCAAAAAGCACAGTTTCGCGCCACGCTAACAACGGTTTGGTTCAGCTTAAATAGCTTTCTGGCTATTGCCTACGCCTTTGATGGTAGCCTGCTGCCATCTTTGGACAGGGTGATTATTTTGCTGCCGGTTTTAATAGCCGGTGTTGTGACAGGCGAATATTTACACCACAGGGTTAACGAGAAACGGTTTAGACGGTTGGTGTACAGCATGTTACTGCTAACCGGAGTTTTACTGATAATAAGCACATTGCTATAAATTCGTGAAATAAATAACTATAAATAGCGACGACGAGTAGGAAGAGACTATGGTTAAAATCAACAAGATAGCGAGCACGCTGGCCGTCGCTATGTATGCAGTTACGCTAAGCTTTCCTGTCGTAGCGCAACAAAAAGGCAGAGTGATTGAGGAAGTCATGGTCACGGCGCAAAAAACTCAGCAATCACTTCAGGATGTGCCGATCTCCATCAGTGCTCTTGGCGGTGATTTTATGCAAGAGAACAATATTGGCGATCTTGTTGAGGTGTCTGCCTACGTGCCCAATGTACGAGTAGAGTTTACCAGCCCTTCGTCACCACAGGTTTTTATCCGTGGTTTTGGCACGAACAGCTTTAACCCCAGTTTTGAGCCCGCCGTCGGCTTGGTCGTTGACGAAATCTTTTTGGGAAGGCCGGGCTACTTCTCAACGTCGATGTACGATCTGGATCGCGTAGAGGTATTACGTGGTCCGCAGGGAACTCTGTTCGGGAAAAATACCATAGCCGGTGTTTTTAACGTGTCCAGTCGATCCGTCCCGACGGAGAACGGTGCGGAAGGAAAGCTAAACTTCAAATCCTCAAGCTTTGATGAGTCAAGAATTGAAGGTGGCATTGGTTATCGGCTCAACTCTAACCTAGCGCTGCGTTTTTCGGTGATGGACTGGCAGCGTGGCGGTCGCCTGAACAATACCTTGCTTGACAGGAAAGAGGATGACCGAGATCAAACAGCCTTCAGGATTAAACTTGAATGGGCACCTATAGACCGCTTACTGACGACGCTGATCGCCGATCAGTCGGAAATGAATGTCAACTACTGGCCCCGTCAACTAATGAAGCTGGACGACGATACGCGTAGTTATTTAATGAACTTTGATCCCGAAGTTGAAGATGATCCTTATAATTTCAAGACAAGCTTTGATGAGAACGGAACACTTTTTCAGAAAACAGAAACGGTCAGCCTGAAGGCGCAGTATGATATCGGTGAAGCCATGGGCCTACGGTCGCTTGATACAACGCTGGTGATGGGTTTTTCACGGCAGGAAGTGTCTCAAACGCAGGATCTTGACGTTTCACCGGCAAATTTGCTCAACCTGTTTAACCCGGATGATTACGAGCAGGTCAGTGTAGAGTGGCGTTTTAACGCAAGCTCGAACAGCTTTTTCGGTCTAGGCGGTGACGTTGAAGTGATAAGCGGTATTTATTATTTCCAGTCGGACTTTCACAGTATCGCTGAAGTCATCATTGGGCAGGATATCGCGTCTTATGTCTTAACTACCGACGGGCAGCAATTGCTTAGCGGCAATTCCAGTGTGCCGAGTACGCCTTTGGGCGGTTTAGTCGGAGGCTTTATTCCTCCGCTGACAAGTACGATTAACGAAACCGATTTTTATCGCTTCGATTATTTGCAGGACACCGGTGCCGTAGCTCTTTTCGGGCAAATGTCTTGGAATGTGACTGATCGCTGGGTGGTAACACCGGGACTGCGGTACAACCAGGAAACCAAGCGCTCAATGCCCACGGGTACCTCGGTATGCACCAACAAGGCCATAGCGCCCTGTATAACGCCGACGGTTATAGGCGCCAACGACTATGCACCGGGCACCATAAAGCGAAGAGAGCGAAAACTGTCTCCTAAGTTGTCAGTAAGTTATTACTTGAATGACGCAGTCAATTTCTATCTATCTACTTCCAAAGGTTTTAAAAGTGGAGGGGTTAATGCGATCTCTTTTACCGGCGAAGATCTTGAGTACGAGCCGGAGGAGGCTACCTCGTTTGAGTTAGGGCTACGTAGCCGGTTATTGGAGAACACCCTTAAGTTTAACGCGACGATCTATCGTATGGACTTCGACGAGTTGCAGGTGCTTGCATTTAACGGGCTGTTTTTCGATGTTACCAATGCGGCAGCGGCGTACTCCGAGGGCATTGAATCGGATATTCAGTGGTTAACACCCTACACGCCGTTGACGATTGACGCTTCCGTCGGTTATTTACGGGCCCGTTACAAGAATTACGAAGGAGCTCCGGCGCCAATTTCCGAAGGCTCTGGGGCATTGCAAGACCTAAGTGGCAAATCATTGGCTTTTGCGCCGAAAATTACGGCAACACTAATACCCTCGCTCGAATACATACTGGGCAATTTCAGTGTCAGATCAAATTTGACAATCCAGCATCGTGGCGAGCATTACACTGACACAGACCTCGACCCCAATACCAAAATTGAGGCCACCACAACCTTAGGTGCAAGCGTGTCGTTACGTCATGAACTTCAGGGTTGGGCGCTCACTTTAGGAGGGAAAAATCTCACAGATGAGCGAACCCTGAATCAGGTCATTGATACCGCCCTGTTCCCCGGAACATATAATCCTAGCCAAAACCCTGGGCGGAGTCTCTATGGCTCGGTGAGCTTTCAGTGGTAAGTCCGAGTAGCCACGAGAAACAGGTTTAAACAGCATGAGTGCGAAACAACAGTGGCTGAAAGTGCCCAGCAAACACTTCTATATTGGCGGACTGCCCTTCACGCACGGTGTGCAGTGGCACCGATTCTCGGATCTTCAGACAGCAGCTCTTATTGAGGAAGTGCGTAAGCAATCTCGGTTTCCAGCGGGCGCGATGATTCGCTTCTATAGTGATACTGGCAGTCTGCGCCTAAAAATCTCAGCCCTTAGTCCAGCTAAGGAGTCTGGAGTTGACTTGGTGGTAGATGGCGATTTATGGCGAACGGTTAGGCTATCGACAGATAAGAACGAGATTGAGTTCTTTAAAAATATTGAGCGAGAATATCGCTTATTCGAACTTTACTTGCCAGGCGATCAGGCAATTTCACTAGTTGAAATTGGTGTTGACGTTGCCTGTTCGATTGAACCAGCTACCGCATCGGAGGAAGTCCCTTCCAATGTGTTTTATGGGTCGTCGATTGTACAGGGTGCCGGCTCCAAACTGTCCTGTATGAATTATCCTTCTATTATCGCGAGAAAACTTGGTACGCCCAGTATCAATTTTGGTTTTTATGGTGCCGGGCGGGGTGAGTTAGAGGTGGTCTCAGAAATCTTGAAGGTGCCGGCGCAAACCATCGTGTTTGACCTTGGTAAGTCGTTTGGCAATCAGTCTGCGGAGATTTACAGAAAAATGCTGCAACAGGCTCGAGATACACAGCCCGACGCGCGGCTTGTTTGTGTTACACCTATCTACTGTTTGCGAGAGCGCTATGACACGCAGTTCCGCGAATTTAGTCATGTTTTGCGGACAAAGTTTTCAGAGCAAAGCGCTTTGATTTCAGGAGTCACCGTGATTGACGGATTGCAGCTGCTCGGCGAACACGATTGGGCCTGTTTTTCGCCCGATGGTCTGCACCCGAATGAATGGGGTTATGCGCGAATAGCTGACCGTATGATTGCAAAACTTCAACCGATCAATCACTAATCACTTGTTTGTGTAATAAATGTTGTAAGGGGTAAGCGCTATGAATCAATCTCTCTCGGCAGAGGCACTTGGCAGCGAGCCATTGAGTGCCTGGTCGTATTGGGTTTTTCCACTAACGTTGGCGGTAGGCCTGTTGCTTACGACCTATACCGCGCGTTTCGTCAATCCCATTGTCGCTGCCGGCTTTATTTCTATTTCCAGCATATTGTTTGTCGCCTTGTTGGAGCGTCTGCTGCCCTATCGACGCGATTGGAATCGCTCTCGTGGTGATTTGCCAACAGACCTTTGTCACACTTTGCTGCATCAAATACTGTTGTCGCGCGGACTCAATATTCTTTATACGCTTATTCTTGCGGGAGCCGCAGCCTGGCTAGCAGAGCGATACGGTAGTTCAGTCTGGCCACACCATTGGCCGCTGCTGTTGCAGTTGCTACTCATGTTGCTAATAGCCGAGTTCGGTCGCTATTGGCTGCACAGATTCTCTCATCGCAGTCCCTGGCTGTGGCGTTTGCACGCTGTGCATCACAGCCCCGATCGACTTTATGTATTTAATGCCGGGCGTGTTCACACGCTGGAAAAAGTCCTCTACTTAATTCCCGAAGTGGTGCCGTTTGTGCTGCTCGGAACCAATGTTGAGTGTTTGGCATTGTACGTGACGTTTAACAGTATCCAAGGCTCGTTTCAGCACAGCAATGTGAATGTACGGCTTGGGCCTCTGAACTATTTCTTTTCGATGGCAGAGTTACACCGCTGGCACCATTCTAAAATTGTGGCCGAGTCCGACCATAATTTCGGCAATAACTTGTCGGTGTGGGACTGGGTATTTGGAACCTGGTATTTACCCAAAGGGCGCGAAGTAGGGCATCTTGGTTTGTTGAGCGACGATTACCCTCAGACATTTTTAAGCCAGTTGCGTGCCCCGTTTCATCGTCGCGATCTCAGTAAGACGGAATAATAATGGATAGTTTTTATCGATATAGCTTTATTGCTGCGATAGGTATGCTTTTTGGTGAAACCTATTTTGTCATTGCGACCGATAAGTTTGCACCGTTGTTTCTGGATGATTACTTTATTGCCGCCTGTATGCTTTGGGTGACACTTGGGTTGCGAAATCATTCGAAGTCAGACGCACTTTTGCTGGCCTGCTGGGTGTTTGTCTTCGCCAATCTGTACGCCATGTTATTTACCCGCCTGGAGCCGCTGAATCCGCCGGACCGCCCGTGGCGTTTACTCGCAATCTTGGTAATCTGGTCCGGAGCCAGTAGCCTGTGGGGGTTGCGCCGCCTCCTGCGAAATTAGATCGCTATTTGTCGGTTGCTTTTTTCCTTGGCGCTCTCACTGCTATTACTGGCCTGATTTTATTGCTGTCCCGGTTGATGGCGTACGGGGCCTCTTATAGCGTTCAGGGCTAGGATGCCTCGTAAGTTCTGACCGGGCACAATTCAATACATTAACGAAAAACGGTTCTGTCGCATAAAACAGAAGCCGCATCTTATTTGCTAGAATTGAATTTCCAAATTATCCATATGAGCCATGTATGATCACTTTCAAAGGTCGGCACACTCCCAAATCCATTATCCTCCAGTGCGTCCGATGGTACTGGGCCTATTCACTAAGTTACCGGAACATTGAGGAGGTGATGGCTGAGCGCGGCATTAAAGTTGACCATAGTACATTGAATCGATGGGTTGTTTACTATGCATCAAAGTTGGAAAAAACCTTTCATCAAAAGAAGAGGCGACCAGGCAGCCGCTGGCGACTTGACGAAACATACATCAAGGTAAAGGGTGAGTGGAGATATTATTATCGCGCGGTTGATAGGCAGGGGAATACGGTTGATTTTCTCCTCACCGCAAAGCGTGATACCAAAGCAGCAGCGCGTTTCCTTAACAAATCCATCAGTCGTAATGGTCAGCCTAGCATGATCAATATAGATAACAGTGGAGCTAATAAAGCTGGAATCAATAGGTTTAATCAAGAAAACAATCGACGAGTAAAAATCCGTCAATGCAAATATCTTAACAATGTTGTAGAGCAGGATCATCGTCGTGTAAAGCGAATAACACGATCGATGCTAGGCTTTAAAAGCTTTCACTGCGCCCAAAGTACTTTGGCTGGAATTGAGCTAGTTGCTATGTTGAAGAAAGGACAAATGAAGAAAAATTTGGCGGGCGCATTGACTCCCACCGCCCAATTTTACGCTTTAGCTGCGTAAGCCGAAAACTGATAGTCGATTTTCGACGACGAATACTAAATTTGCGACACAACCGAAATAGTGACCGAATTCATAATAAAACGCTTCTCATTTTTGGAATCAATAAAACCCGCGCTTAAGTCAACGCACTAGCGGAAGAATCTCTGCCATCAATGTACCTTCACTTTTTGTGCGACTAAAATATTGGCTAGGCACCAAAACGAGGCAAGGTTAATTTAAAACGAATCGCCGCGGCCCTAAGACCGAACCCCGCCAAAAAAGCGGACCCTGCTGCAACGCTGTCACCCACCTCCCACTGATACAAAGCGACATACATCACCGCACTAGATAATGCACAACTAATATAAATTTCAGGACGCATTAAGGTTAATACCTCAGCACAAAGTACATCCCGCATCAAGCCACCAAATGTAGCAGTCATTACTCCCATCACAACTGCAATCACCGAGGGTACTTGGTGAGCCAACGCCGTTTGTGCGCCCATTACTGCAAACACAGCAAGACCGATGGCGTCAGTCCATAAAATCCACGCATCCCGATTACGGTATAACTCAACTGTGAAATACGTTAGGGCAGACGCAACAATGCAAATGTAAACAGTCAACGGGTTCTGTACCCAGCTGACGGGGGAAATACCCAGCAACAGATCCCGCAACGTACCACCGCCTATGCCGGTGACCGTGCCTACCAAAATAAAACCTAGGATATCCATTCGCTTTTCAGCGGCGAATAATGCGCCTGACACAGCAAAGACGATAGTGCCGATGATAGAAAATGAGTAGAGTAGTTGATCAATGGTTAAGGTGGGCATAGAGGCCTGCAATGGCTTGTAGCCAGAATAGTATATTGTTTTGAATAGACAATACTGTATAGAGTAAAACCTAGCACGCCCCTGTCTCTTTAATTACACATTTATGTCGTTCGCTTATTGAATCAAATCGCTATTACCGACACAGAATAGCGCTGAGTTGTATAGGTTACTCGGGGAAGTCCAAATTAGACAGGACTTCTGTTTTATGAGACAGAACCGTCAATCGCGCCACAAAAGGCATTGATTCCATATCATCCCGAATATTTGCTATTTACGTGTCGCCAAGAGTAATGTGAATAGGATTGGTTCTGCGTTAGGCACCAATAAACTTGGAGTAAGTGCGTGCTAGTAGATTTGCGGTTAATCCGGGTAGTACAGTACTAACGAGTTTCAAAATTTTAGCGTCTGCACCGATTGTGATGCTGCGTGAGTTTCCTTTAATTCCTCTTACAATTTTTTTGGCCGCAGCCTCCGGTGAAATGCCAAAACGTTGCGCCAGCATCATATTTTGATGTGCCTGCTCCAGATCATCGGATTCATTCAGTGTAGCCATAATCATATTGGTCTGTATGGCTCCTGGATGAATGCAGCTAACGCCAATGCCATCGCGGCTGAGCTCGGCGCGCAGTGATTCGCTATAGGCTTGCAGTGCCGCTTTACTACTACTATAAGAACATTGACTTGGTAAACCGTGAAACGCAGCCATGCTGGAGAGGTTGACGATATGGGCGGTATTTTGTTGGCGTAGAAGTGGGAGCAGTATTTGGCACATCGATACCGCAGCCCAAAAATTCAGGTTAAATACCCGCTGCCAGTCGTCCATGCTATGACTTTCTATGCTCTTCTGTAAGGTCATTCCGGCGTTATTAATAATGACATCGATCGACGGATGAGCACGGATTAACTCACTGGGTAAGTTGTCTATTTCGGTTTTCTTACACAAATTGACAACATGAGAGCTAATTCGAAGACTCGGCCTTTGTAGTCTTGCGGCTAATTCAGTCAACGCTTGCTGATTAACATCTATCAGGGCAAGGTGGCAACCCTCTTCAGCTAAAGCCTTAGCCAATGCGCTGCCCAATCCACCCGCTGCACCCGTAATAACGACGGTTTTTCCCCGTAGTTGCTTCATAAAAAATCCAAATAGAATAAAAGCAGCTCCTCACTCTTAGTTCGAAGCTGCCTTTAAGGTGTGGCGACGGGGTTAGAAGGTCTTGCGTAACTCGACACCGTAGGTTCGTGGATCGCCAAGTACGCTAGTGAAGGTGCCAATGCTATCGCCAGCTGATACTGCACCAATGTCGTAGCGCTCATCGGTGAGGTTTTTAACATAAGCAGCAATACTCAGGCTTTCATCATCACCGGTCCAGCTAACACGTGCATCAAATAGAACGTAAGCATCTGCATAAGCAAGTGACTTGTCCTTTTTAGAGGCGTCCCAAGCGCCGCGATCTAGACCGAGGTAAATATCGCTTTTGTAACTAGCGTCCAGGCGTGGAACGAATCGACCAAATTCAGTTTCCAGTGTGTGCTGAATGCCTAAGGCTGCAGTCACTTCAGGAGAAACAGCAAATTCCTCATCCGATCGATCAATCGGAACAAACTCTCCCCGCAGCGCTAGCGACTTGAGGTCATTGTCCATGAACTCTTCGTAGCGATAGTTATTATTGCTGTAAGTGAAATTGATCATCGTGTTCATCGACGGAAACCACATTACTTCGAGTTCGACGCCTTCAATGGCTGACGCCCCTGCGTTTTGTGAGCCGACAACCAATGCGTTATTAGAATCAACATTCACGGTAATCAGGTGCATATTTTTAAATGTCATCGAATAGGCGGCGATATTCACTCTCAGTGAGCGTTGTAGAGCGTCGATTTTTAAGCCGATCTCCCTATTTTCAAGCTCTTCGGGTTCAACCACGGTAAGGCCATCAAGACCAAATGGTTCTTGAAAGCCAGACTTAAACCCATTACTCCACGTCGCGTAGACCATTGCTGAATCGATTAGGCTGTCAAACAACAAATCTTCAGGGAGAATGTATGCAGCAGACGCCATAGGAGTAAACTGCCGAAAAGTATCGCTTCGACGGTCTATTCTGGCCTCACCAAGGGGCGCGCGAATATCGCCAGGAAACCGCTCTTTCAATATATTATTCGCAATTGTCAGCGGGTCTTGTGACCATCTACCCAAGAACGCGAGCGCTGCCATATCAGGCAGTATGGGTACAAAGCGAGGGTCGGCGCTGCTAATAATCGAGGTTACCTCGGCAAGGTCTGCGCCGCGGGTTTCTAGGTATGAAGTACGTGTCTCCTCGGTGTAACGCCCACCCATAGTCAATTCAAAATTATCAGTGATATGCCAAGTCGCTTGTGAAAAGGCGGCAAAGGTTTCGCCGTCGATTTCAAAATCCTGAACAGTGGCCAACGGCGCCGCACCTGCAACAAGGGGTATCGTTCCTCCCGGAACTAGACTGGTTAGACTGCTCAGTAAATCGGTGACGGCGGTAAGATCAAAGCCCGCTTGACCAGAGGCTAAACCCAGGAAGGCTATAGGCTCTGCGCCGACTAAAGGGTTGCTGGTATTAAAGCGTTCCGACTTATATTCATCTTGCCAAAAGATTCCCGCCGCATAATCAATATTGTCGAATAACACGCCGTTGAACTGGAGTTCTACAGTCAGTGATTCTTGGCTGCTATCGTCCAGAAGGTCTGCGCGTAAAAATTCTGCAGGCCCGCCATCATCTGCGGTTGTTTGGGGATTGTATTTGGTCGCGTCACGGTAACCGATTATCGACTTGACACTGTGATTCTCATTGAGCTGATAATCAAAAGTCAGACCAAACATAAGTTCGTCTTGATCTTTGTTTTGGCGCTGACTGTCGCCTTGATTGGTATGAAGATCGCCTTGTGATTCACGTGAGTTCGCTTCGCAGTTATCGCGATAGGCGCTAGGATTATTTGGGTCGGTATCACCTGGCCAAAGTATACCTAGGCCATTAACAAATAGCGCATCATCACTAACAATGCGGCAGTGATACGAAGGAAAGTTTTCGCGGGTACGGCCAGCAAAAGTAAAGCTATCTATGGTTAGAGCATCGCTAGCGAGCCAGCGAGTTTGGAATATTGCGGAGAGTCGATCGATCGATTGATTCTCCCGGCCAGTCGCGTCTTGTAAAAAGCCGTCGCGACGACGAGTGTTAACTGAAATCCGCGTAAACAACTCATCATTAACTGGTAAGTCAACGGCTGCTTGTAAACGTTGCTCATTGTAGTTGCCAAGACTGCTTTCTATATAGCCGCCAAACTCTTCATTAGGCTTGGTTAGACTGAATACTAATGCGCCACCCGTATTGTTTTTTCCGAACAAGGTGCCCTGGGGGCCACGCAATACCTGTACGCTGTCAACATCAATAGTGTCGAGCAGCTGTCCGTCTGGGCGGGGAATAAATATCCCGTCCAAGTACACACTTACGGAGGGATCAAAGCGCGCAAACGGGGCGCGTTGGCCAATTCCACGGATAAAAATTTGCGGTGAAGTGCTATTATTTATCTGTAGGCTCGGTACCGATTTACTCAACTCTTGCGCACTTAAAATTCCCTGTTCACGCAAAGAATCACCGGTAATAGCTGTGACAGCTACTGGCGTCTCTTGAATGTTTTCAGCTCGTTTCCGAGCTGTCACGATAACCTCTTCTATCTGACCTCGTGCTCTTTCTTTATGGTTATCGCTGCTGTCCTGCGCGTGGCTAGGGGTTACGATTGCAGTAAGTGATAGTGGGAGTAGCAGTTTTTTATAAATATTCATTATGCACCAGTCTATTTTACAATTTATTATATTTTTGCCAACGCGTAAGGCAGTAGGCGGTTTAAAAGTGGGCGTAGCGGCCAGATCCCAATCCGAATAAAACGCATTCGATCTGCCATTTCCTGCTCGTAGTCGTCAAAGGTGTGACGCTGAAAATTAAGTATTTTTTGTGCTTCAGTCGAATCCATCCAGTGGGTGTAATAGCTTTCTTGGCTAGTAGTGTTGTACGGCAATGTCAGAGAAAGCGCGCTAAATACTGTTTTTATAAATCGGTAATGACTAATCTGGCAGTCCTTGCCACCGCCAATGAGTAGTGTTTTACGCTCTGCAGAAGCTGAGTTCACGGCGTTACACATTGCTAGCGCAACGTCTTTAGGATGAACAAACTCTACTGGCGACTCCGGATGTATTTTAAGCAGCTGACGAATTGTTTCTCGGTCAGCTTTTAGAGTGCGGGTATCTACAGCAACGCCTACCCGCAAAATCACCCATGGCAAGCTGGAGGCACTTAATTCTTGTTCGATTTCGATTTTATGACGGGTGTAATTGTCACTAGGAAATACACTATCTGAAAGTGTTTTAGCCTTTTCACCTAGACAGGATTTTCCAAACACTGTGACAGAAGATGGGAACACCAACCTCGGCGGTTGCGGGCAGGCCTCCATACTTCGGATCAGGGCCTTCGTTGCGTTAACGTTTATTTCTTCTGCTAGTTTTGCCTGGGTTTCTGATGACGGCGGTAGTAGGGATGCATTATGAATAACTGCATCAACGTCCGTCAGTAATTTGGAATGTAGTTTGGTATTGCGAATATCACCAAGGATCACTTCGCAGCGATTGGTATATCGGCTCTTTAGTCTTTGATTTAGTCGGCTATCGAGATCGAAGCAGCGCACTTTATAGCCTTGCTCTAGCGCACTCTCTATACACATCTGCCCAAGATTTCCAAACGCGCCAGTAATCAAAATATTCATGACCTGGCACCGTCAAAAAACTGAGGACAGTGAATGCCTAGTGGGCTTGCAATTGTGCCGACACATTGGTTGCAGTGGTTACACCGGCTTGTATAACCTGGCTTTTCTGCAAGCTTGGTCGGAAGGTCAGGGTCAGCTAAAAGACCGCGGCCTAACTGGATAAAATCAAATCCGGCATCTAATATGTGCTTAAAATTCTCGCCACTAACAGCGCCACCTATATAGATCATCTTGCATTTAACCGCTTTTCGAAGGCGCTTTGCTTGCTCAAGAAGATACATGTCATGGAAAGGCATGGCAGGAAACATTTTGCGACCCATGAGACGCAATATCAAACGCATGAATCGATTTTTTTCGTATCGCAATAGCGACGGCAGAATGCTGTCACCGCGGAACATCAGCATTGGGTTCATCGTGCTGGTTCCGCTGCTAGTAATGATCGCGTCGATACCAGCCTTATCGAGCGCTCTGCAAATATCGATTGAATCTTCAAGACGGATGCCGCCGCGGCGCCCCTCTGACATGCTAATTTTGCCGATAATTGGGAAATCATCTCCGACTGCTTCTCTAACCGCTGCAAGGACTCTAAGTGGAAGTCGAAGGCGGTTTTCGACGGAGCCACCATAGTTGTCTTTGCGGTTATTGGTAAGTGGGCTGAGAAATTGGCATAGCCCATAGCCATGACCAAAATGAATTTCTAAGGCGTCGAAGCCTACAGACTTCATGAATTTCGCCGCTTCGCCATACGCGTTTACTAGACTATCGATATCACTTAGCTTCATCGCGTCGCAAAACCACATCCCCTCCGCGAACCCTAAGAGATTCAAACCACCGCGGGGCCCCTTGGGGCGACCATCCAAGGTATGGTTTTTAGAGAAGGCGCCACAGTGACCCATCTGACCAGACACTTTGCAGCCAAGCTCCTGAATTCCCTGAACAAGATCGCGAATGTCCTCACGGTAGTCCTCGTGCATACAAAGCATATCGGCATTCAATCGCCCGGCATTTTCGACCGCGCAATAACCAATAGTCGTCATTGCAGCACCACCGCGCGCAATCTCCCTATGGAAATTCAGCAAGTCCCGACCTGGCCTCCCATTTGGACTCAAGTTTTCAAAAGTCCCTGCCTTGATGAGCCTGTTTTTCAGTTGAAGGCTATTCAGGTTGCATGCGGTGAGTGCTGGGTTGCTAATGCTCTGCATAAGCCCTCTGTGATTATTAAGCCTAGTTCTGTCGGTGATAAAGGCTTATCTAGATAAAAGACAGGGGCCGTAACGCAATATTGATGTTATATAACTATATTATATAAGTCAATTTTATATAATGCCTCTGAACCTCAGGTATAATCTGAGATTGACCAAATGAAGTGAGAGCGCCCTTGAGTACTGAGTTATCAAGTAAAAAAAAGGCAACTGTCAGCGCCGCTGAAGCGAAGCCGAAGCGACAAACTCAAGCGGAGCGCCGTGAAACCACTCAAATAAAGGTGTTGGAAAGTGCTTGCCGTATTTTCGGCTCCAAAGGCTATGCAGATACATCGTTAAAGGACATTGCCGCAGACCTCGGGTTAACGATTACGCCGATCTACCATTATTTTGGAAACAAGCAGTCGTTGTTTTTGGCTGTTACCGAGGCAATGGAGCTGGAATTTTCTCAACAGATTGAGGGGATTGGTTTAAGAGCCGAGAAAGTGAGTCTTATAGAAATTTGGGACATGCTTATCGAGAAGACTCAGCAACCTTATTTTGCGCGCATAGTGCTAAGCGATGCGCCAATTATTTTGGGGCGCGAGCGCTGGGAAGATACTAGTGTTGTTAGAGCCGTTACGAAAATATTTCGTGACCAACTATCTCTGTATTTCGAGCAAAGTGACTCAGTACCTCTTCTCTCAGAAAATGATGTCGTGCTATTGCAAAGAATGTTGATGGGCTGTTTTACAGAAGCGGCGTTAATGTTGGCAGCTAATCCAAATTACGATAGCCGGCCACTAATATTCAAGATACTTAGAATTCTTAGTTCCGGCCAATAGCAAGAAGGATGGTTTTGTATGCTGCGACTGCTAGATAATTCTTTGGATTTTAAGCTCGCGACATTTCGAGCCTAGGTTGCCCGAAGGTCATATATGAGCCCGCCTCCAGCCTCTCGATTTTCAAAACCGTCACAGAAACCGTCACAGAGCGTCACAGGCTATAAAAAATGACAGACGAAAAAAAACGGCAAGCCAGTAAGTAACTGATTTGCCGTTCTTTTATTTGGTAGCGGGGGCAGGATTCGAACCTACGACCTTCGGGTTATGAGCCCGACGAGCTACCAGACTGCTCCACCCCGCAACTGATCTTTTGTCTTTTTCTCTAAGACAGGGCGCGCATTATAGGGAGGGGAATTCGCTATTGCAACCGCTTCTCGTAGATAAAACTAAAAAAGCCGACATTTATTGTTTTGCTTTGAAAAACAACAGCTTTAGATTCTCTTTCAACGTCCCGTCCCGCTTGCTGCTCGGTTTGGGGATTCCTAAAATGCGCTCACTTGAGGTGTTGCTTATTTGAGTGCGTCAGCTTCGCTGACCACGGGGCGGTCGGTTTTGGTGCCGCGCATGATGTTGCCTTCTGGCGGTGTGTTGCCATCCCAGTGGGCCAGCATCACGTGGTCATTGTGTACTTCCACTAATACGCCGACAAAGGGCATGTCCATCATGCTGCCTTCAACGCGGTAGCTAACAAGATCGCCAGCTTTAAAGGTGTCGGGTTCAAAATTCAGGTCAAGCGGGCATTTTTCGTCGCTTGAGCTACCCATATTCATCATGGTGTGTGGCCTCTTTCTGGTGGGTGGCAATAGTTGTTAGACGGAGGATTATAGCAATTATTGATTATGTAGCTAGCGAAGCGCGGTGTTTCTCCGTAGTTCGTTGCTCTTCGCCATTGCTATATATTTAGAGCTTATCAAGCTAGTCTGTGTCTTTCGACTTAGCTGATGAGAGTAAACAACAATGAAAGTCCTGCGTTTCATTATCTATGTTGTGATCGTATTGATGGCGACGCCTTTCTTGCTGGTGCATTACGGCCCGCCCGGTGTGGCGACGACGTCAAAGGTCGCTTTGCACGCCTTGGTGGGCTACGGCGGTGATGAGCCGGATGGCAATATTGTTCGTCGTCAATTGAGTGTTGCTGAAGGCTATCGCTTAGATTTGTATGCGACGGGTCTTGGTAAAATTCGCTTTATGCATGTCACTGATGCGGGGGATATTTTGCTCAGTCGCCCACGTAGCGGCGAGGTGCTGATTTTAAAAGCCGATACCAGTGGCGATGGATCGCCAGATGACATCCGAGTATTGCTAAGCGGTCTGACTCGTCCCCACGGCCTGGATTATGCCGATGGCTGGTTATATATCGCGGAATCCAATGGCGTTGCTAAAGTCGCGTTTGATGTTGAGTCTGGCGACATCATTGGTGACATTTCGAGGGTGGTGACGGGGCTCGGCGATAAGGGCGGTCATTGGACTAAGACATTGCGCATCGGTACTGCTGGCTGGTTGTATTTGAGCTCGGGCTCAACCTGTAATGTTTGCGAGGAGACGGATCCTCAGCGCGCAACGATTATGCGGTTTAAACCAGATGGAAGTGAGCTTGAGGTGTATGCAAGTGGTTTGCGCAACAGTGTTGGTATGGACTGGTCGCCATGGAGTAATGAGTTGTTTGCAACGGACAACGGTCGAGATTTGCTCGGGGATGATTTTCCACCGTGTGAGTTAAATAATATTGTGGCGGGTGGGTTTTACGGCTGGCCCTATTTCAACGCATCTACCCCTGATCCCGATTTGGGTGACAAGCTACCCAGTGATTTGCCGGCGAACCGGCCGCCAGCCCATGAATTTAGAGCTCACAACGCGCCTTTGGGCATTCGTTTTATACGGCATAGCAAGCTAGCGGGATTTGAGCGCAGCGCACTAGTCGCCTTGCATGGCTCGTGGAATCGCAGTATACCCGATGGTTATAAAGTTGTTTCCCTGCAATGGCAGCCCGATGGCACGATTGTCGAAAGCGATTTTGTCACTGGATTTTTGCAAGGCGGAAAATTGCTGGGGCGCCCGGTAGACGTTGCTGAGGCCCGCGATGGCAGTATTTTTATTTCTGATGATTACTCTGGCTCTATTTATCGTGTGGTTCCCGCCGATGGCGCTGAGTCGTCATTTAGTCTGACCTCAACGGTGAAAACGCCAGACACGAATATCGGCGTACTGGACGCTTACGACGCAACACAACGAGCAGCCTTAGTCTCGCAGGGGGAGGCGCTTTATCAGCAATTTAATTGTGCGGGCTGTCATGTTCCGCAGACGGCAAATGCGCTGACCGCACTGCATGAGCGTTACAATGCGGCGAGTTTGACGGATTTCTTTAGCGCGCCAACCCCGCCCATGCCCGCTTTTCCCTTGAGCGCGGAGCAGCGAGAGGCATTGGCGGTGTACTTGTTTGATCGGGAATTAAGGTCGGCGAAATAAGTCTTCCTTAGCGGTCTTGCGTGTCGTTTTCTGTCCGTCGGATAATGGCTTGCAAGTCGCTGCGGCGATCAAACATGCGGTCTGTATACATATTGAGCAGACCGCGTAAGGCCGCGAAGGGTGCCCAGCGTTTTGGCACAATAATGCGTGGCGCACGTTTAGCTAATCCTTGCGTAACTGCCAATGCAACCACCTCGGGCGTGATCAACTGCCGGAACGGGGCGGGAAATACCTTTTCAATTAATTCAGACGCGTGGGGGTTGGCGCCGAAGGCAACACGGGTCATCGGCGTTTGTATCCACCCTGGGTAAAGCACGGTGGCGGTGGCGCCTGTGCCAGCCAGCTCTGCGCGCAGGGCGCGACCAAAGCTTTCCACTCCGGCTTTAGACATGGCATAGGGCGCATTGATGACGCCATTGCCAAAGGCATAAACGGATGATGTGACTAGCACTTGTCCCTTGGCCTTCATGATTTCTGGCAGTGCCGCGCGGACTGTTCGCCAAACACCTAGCAGGTCAATTTCGATAATGCGTTCAAATTCGATTTCATCTGCGCTGGCAATGGTTTTGGGGGTTTGCCAAGCTACACCGGCATTGGCAAAAACGATATCGAGGCGATTAAACTTTTCAACTGCCTTGGCGACCAGCGCTTTGCTTGCTTCTAGGTCAGTTACATCTAGGGTGTGCCACATGACGCGACTGGTGTCGAATTCGGCGGCGAGCTTTTCAAGTGCATCGGCGCCAAGGTCGGTCAGCACCAGGCTGGCTCCCTGACGATAAAATTCCCTCGCGCTGGCCGCGCCAATGCCGCCTGCGGCGCCGGTAATAAAAATAACTTTATTATTAAAATTATAATGAGTCATATGGTATTTCGTCGCCGTTATTGCGTTATGTATGTCGAACGGGGCGAGCGTCGCTCCGCGTTCTTACAGAGCGTTGCATCGCGCTGCCCCAAACCCGCCGCTAGTGGCGATGACTTTGTCGTGCAGGGCATTCTTGCTCACAGTTTCATTCCCCGCGCGTTGTGCAGGGCGTCGTGGTAGAAGGCCAGTTGGTCAGCAATGCCAATATCGAAGTCTTTGCCGGTATAAATGTCAAAGTGACCGATATCATATTGTTTAAGCGTGGCAGTGTTAGGCATGAGTTTGGCCATTTTGATCGCCGCTTTAGCGGGCGCGACGGTGTCTTTATTACAGACTTGAATCAGTGCAGGGCAGCGAATTTTTTTCGCTTTGCTAATCGGGCGATACAAGGACAACACTAATACGGTGCGGGCGCTCATTTCGTTGCGCCAGCCGGGGTTGGTGATGGCGTGATAGCCGCTGAGCGCGTCGTGGCTAGTCATGGCGGCGAGTGCGCCGGGCTCGGCAATGAGGGGGATATAAAGAGGGCTCATACCGAGTGTTGCGCGGGCCTGATCAATTAAGCCGCAGCTGCTTAGCTTGCTTAAGTGAACTGGGCCGGCGTATTTTAAAATTTCTAAGCTGGCGGCGCGGCCGTCGACCATTGGTCCCTGGGCCGAGACAGCTAATAAGCGCTGATCTTCTGCCGCAATACTGAGCACATGACCGCCTGAGAATGACGTTCCCCACAATATGATCTGCTCGGAATTCACGCCTTTCAGCTGGCGGGCAAAGTCGATGGCGGCACGCCAGTCCTTGAGTTGATCGCTGACTTTTAGCAGTTGGCGGGGTTCGCCGTCGCTATCGCCAAAGTAGCGATAATCAAAAACAAGGACGTGATAACCCTCGGCGGAAAAGCGCTCGGCGTAGGGGGCGAGGCCACATTCGCGGGTGCCACCTAAGCCGTGGGCCATTACGATGCAGGCGCTGTTTTCCTGGTCTGATTGGCTAGGGTAGTGCCACGCGCTGCAGCGTGTTCCCTCGCTATCAAATTTCACATCAAAACGTGTGGTGCTGGTGTGTGTCGTCATAGCTCGCTCCCAAGTTCCTTATTATTTTGTTTAGCATTGTATTATTTCACTGCAGCGTCGCACTGTGGGCGGCGCGCTCGAATGCAAAGGCCTGTCGGCGCTCTTGTCTATAATGCACGTATTCGCGGGAATGTCCCGCACTCTGTTTGGGTTTTATATGGCGGGGTGTTGCTACGCCCTGGGTGGCGCAGCTTGCCTTCAATCTTTATTGAAGCCATTCAGCATCTCTAGTGTTGATAAAATCACCCTCGCCATCAACATTGATATTAGCGCCTGAAATCACCATTAAGCCATCTGCGCCACTGCATCCTTCTGCGCAGCGCAAGTAGCCAACGAGTGAATAAAAGTGTATCGCGCCAGTGGTAGAGACCGAATAGTGATGGCTGTTGGTGATAGCTGTTAATGAATGCGCGGTTGTGCAGGGCCGTTGACTCTCTGGTCGGTAAACAGGATAGTGAGTCGCAATCAACTAATTGGCCTGCAATGTGCAGCTATATGCCAATGTGTATTGTATAAATTCTATGGAGTGGGTGATGAAGTCGGTATTTCTATTCGTGGTAACTGCATTTTTATTTGCCTGTGCGGGCAATGAGACGGTGGTCTATTCCAATGGATTCAGTTTCTCGAAATATGAATACGTGGTGATTGAAGGCGATGATAATAGTGCGGCCTATGGCTTGGACGTCGCGTTTGGCAATATCATTTCCGATTACCATTTAGCCGTGGTGGGTTCTAAGGAATACGAGAATTTGCAATATGCGCAAAAGAAACGTGTATTGGGCGCGCGAGTTTCGGTGAATGGTGATAGTGACCGTATAGTGATGGGCGTCGCGTTTCAGGACTATATTACTGGCCGCACAGTTGCCAGTATGGGCTCGTCGGAAAAAGGCGATGTGTTCGATAAAGGCGATAGAGAGGAAGTCTTCCAGTTAGTGATGAGATCGGTTACCACCGCTATTAATGCTGATCGGGAGCAGGCATTGGCGACAAGTTCTTCAGCCGTCGCTGCGCCTGCACCGGCGCCCGCCGCAGAGGCACCGCCAAGCACAGTTAATGATCAAGAGCCTGAATACAAGCCCTATACATTGACGCCGGATTTTTCTGAGTAGCGGAATTGTGTGCAGAATAAAAATAGTTTTTAACACATTTTGATAAGAACAATTAGGTTTCTTATATGAAGATTCACCAAGTCAAAACGCGTTTATCAAATAGCTATGTCATTGAAGAAATGCATCGTGGTGAGCCGGCATTGTTCGTTGTTGATGTGGCAGTCGCCTGTCATCGCTATGTCCTTGGATTTATCGAATCAGACTTAAATTATCCGATCAATAGCGTAAAAGCAGTTGCCTTCACCCACGATGATCCAGATCACTTTGGCGGCATATTGGCTCTGTCTGCGCTCTGTGGTGCCGCTGTTTTTTCGCCGTATGCCTCGCGTCGCAGCATGCACAAATTCTTTAACGATCCCGCTGGTGTGCTAACGCGTATCGGCACCAGCACTCGTGAACTCTTTAGAGCGCGCTCGCGGGCGATGTATTTAAATCGCTCGCGAGATAAGGCCGCTCGTGCAGCACCTAAATTTATTGGCGGCTCCTCTAGCGGTATCGATAACGTTGCTGAGATACGTAGATTAAAAAATAATGACAGCGTGCCAGGCTTTGCTGATTGGACACTGTTACATACCCCCGGTCATTCTTGGGATTCCTGCTGTTTCTACCATCCTTCTAGTAAAAGCATTATCACCGGCGACACCTTGCTTGGTAGCGGGCCGCAGCAGCGAGTGGTTGTGCCCGCTATTTATGCTAATCGTAAACAAATGCAGGGGACGCTAGGGCGTTTGGCGGCACTCGACATTGAGCATATTTATCCCGGTCACGGCAGTGTTATTTCTGACCCCTTGGCGATTGCAAACGAGGCGCGCGCTTTCTCCGCAGGGGCATAGCTCACCCTTCTCAGAAGATTTACTCACCTGCTGTTTACACTGTTCGCAATGATTTCGCGCGTTTTGTGGCCATGCGTCGCTCTGCCAGCATGTGTTTAAGCATGACCCGTAATAACCCCGTGTGGGTATTAGGTTCACGACCTTCGGCTAAATCAATTATCTGACGGTAATACCATTGGGTGGCGGCGCCAAAATTGAGGGTGCGGATTGTTTGATTGCTGCTTTTGGGGCCGAGCCAGCCGGCCCCAAGTCGCAGTTCCTTCTCCCAATTTGGGAGGCTGGGGATTTGGCCGTCGAGCAGCGGCTTGATGTCAGGCTGGCTGCACAGCGGGCGACCAATACCAACGACGTCCAAGGAGCCGCTGTCGAGTGCTTGCTGCATGGCGGCGTGGCTGCGAAAACCGCCAGTGATGGCTAGCGGTATATGGGTGACCTTGCGAATACCTTCGGCGTACTTGAGAAAATAGGCTTCGCGGTGTTGGCTTGAACTCGCGGCAGTGTCGTCAGCGTCGCCCATCAAGGCAAGTTTTTCGTAGGTGCCGCCGGAAATTTCTAATAAATCGATGCCCGCATCAGACAGCCACTCGGCAACTTGCAAGCTGTCTTCGTGACTAAATCCACCTTTGGAGAAGTCGGCGGAATTTAATTTTACTGAGATCGCAAAACTCGGACCGACGGCATCGCGCACAGCGGCCACGGTGTCTAATAGAAAGCGCGCTCGATTTTCCAGTGAGCCACCCCATTGGTCGCCGCGGGTATTTGCCAGTGGCGATAAAAACTGGCTGATCAAATAACCGTGGGCGGCGTGTATTTGCACACCGGTAAATCCTGCCGCTTTGGCGCTGGCGGCGACTTTGGCGTAGCGATTTATGGTCTGCTTGATGTCAATCTCGGTCATGGGTTTGGGGCGACCGAACATGCCAATAAGATCGATGCCGACATCTGAGGGGGCAAGTGGTTGGGCAGATACTTGGCGCTGGCACTGTCGCCCCGGATGATTTATCTGCATCCACAATTGATTATTTGCCGAGGTGCCGGCTTTCGCCCAGTCCTGTAGGGCGGCTTCGCCACCGTTGCCATCAATCACCACATTGCCGGGGCGCTCAAGAAAGCGACGGTCTACCATGACGTTGCCGGTGACCAATGTTCCTGTGCCGCCTTCAGCCCAGCGCGCGTATAGCGCCGATAAGCGCGGTGTCGCTTGGTCATTGAGGTTGGCGAGGCCTTCGGTCATGGCTGATTTTAAAAGGCGATTGGGCAGCGTCACGCCACAGGGTAGTTTTAGTGGCTCGTTTAGGCTTGGCATGGCGTGGGCTTGTCCTGGAAATTGTTATTGTCTTTGCCGTAATTTAAGAGGCAGGGTATTTATGCACATTAACGAGTATCGCCAACTTATTCTTGCCCTACTGCGCCATAATTTGCGTATGCTGCCGATATATACCCCATTTTGACTCAGGAGAAATACAGGCGATGTTTGATTTACTCAGTTCAGTAGTGGCGAGTTCGGCGCGCGGTTGGCGCGGTTCGGCGGCGTTTAATGGTGATAAAACCCGCCAACCAGAGAAAATGCTGGTGCTCTACGATATTGAGGCCTGTCCCTACTGTCGCGTGGTGAGAGAAGTACTGAGTGAGTTAGATATTGATGTGCTGATTTATCCCTGCCCGGTGGGCGGTATGCGCTTTCGGCCAGATGCCCTGGATATTAGCGGTGTAAGTCAGTTTCCGCTGTTGCTCGACCCCAATACCGGCGATGAGATTCTAGAGTCGGCGGAGATCATTGATCACCTCTATAAAAATTACGGCAATGCGAGGCGTGTATCGCCGCGAGGGTTGCGCAGGCAATTATCGATTTCGAGCTCGATGGCGGCCACCGCAGTGCGCTCTATTGGTCGTGCTCGGGGTATGAATGCCAAGCCCTCAGTTGCGCCTGAGCAAGTGTTAGAGCTGTACAGTTTTGAATCCAGTCCCTATTCGCGGCCGGTACGCGAGCTGCTCACCGAATTAGAAATACCCTATATATTGCGCAATTTTGCTAAATCCCGCTGGCAGGAAATGGGGCCGCCGCTGGTGCGTTCGCGCTGGTTTCCGGATGCGCCCATTACCAGTGCCAATCGCCTTCGGTTACGCGAGCTAACTGGCCGCTCTCAAGTGCCTTATTTAATTGACCCCAACACGGGGGAGGCGATGTTTGAGTCCAAAGACATCATGACCTATCTAAACACGCAATACGGACGCTAGATGCTTTGGCCCTGCCACATAAGCAGGGTTTTCGTTCCGTGGCCGCTAATCCTTGAAGTTACTGGCAAAATAGCGATAATTGACCGCAAAATTAGCTCCGTCACCGCAGTTTTGGCGAAACTTTTTTGGCGGTCACCATTCCCGCTAATCAGAATATCTCGTCTGGCAGTGCAAGGGGTCGCGTCGATCTACTCTAGCGCTGCGCTAGCCGCACGGTTGTGCACTCATTAAGGATGTTATGAACCCAATTCCGGTAACAAGCTCCCGGCTTCAGCGCGTCTTCATTGATTTGGCCGTGGTCAATGTTGAGCTCAGCAGCAAGCAGTTTGCAGATAAGCTCGGCGAGTTAATTAGCTTGTCCGATGCGATTGTATTGGCTGAATCACTGCGCGGTTTGAAAAAAAAGCCCTTTGTGGCGGCATCGAGCACGGAGCAGCCCAGCGAACTATTTATGCAGGCGCGCGCGGGGATGCTGGCATTTATAATCAATAGTTTTGTGTTGGAAGGCGACGAAGCGCCGGGTGAAAGCGCGTCGGCGTTTATACTTCCGCGCCCCAACCGCGACACATTAGATGATCCGGACGCAGGGTTTGTCGCCTATCAGCGGTTTTATTCACTGCACCAAAGTGAAATGGACCATCGCGTGGCGACGCTGCGACGGCAGTTGCAGCAGATAATGCAGGGTAAGTCGCCAGAGCTCGCCCAGTTAGCGAGCTTAGATGGCAGCATGGCTGACACCATGGCCGATTTTAGTCGGCGAGCTTTTGCGGGTGTTCCGCACTTATTGGCAAAGCGCTTTTATTTTTTAAATCAGCAGTATCGCCAAGCGCGGGCGGAAAATACCAAATTAGATGATGGGCTTTCGAGCTCAGTCCAAGACGAAACCGCACGTTGGTTGCAAAAAGGCGGGTGGTTAGATCGCTTTATTCGAGAGATGCAGGCGGTACTGCTAGCAGAGTTAGAACTGCGGCTCATGCCGCTTCTCGGCTTGATAGAAGCGTTAGAACTTGAAGTAGAGACGACACAATGACAAGAATGATTTCGGTGGCCGCGTTTGCCATAGGCGCAACGGTAGTGCTCTGGATGGGGGCGGCTTTTGTTGCTGGCAATATGCTCGCGCTGGGCGTCACGGTATTGATCGCCGTGGCCTATACAGTGGGGTTTGTTGAGCTTCTGCGTTATCAGCAGGCGAGCACAGCGTTGAGTGCGGCGATCGCAAACGTGGACAACTCTCTGCAGGATATAGAGAGCTGGTTGGCTGAGCTGCCTAGCAGCCTGCGCAATGCCGTGCGCCAGCGTGTACAGGGCGAATATATCGGTTTACCCGCGCCGGTGTTGAGCCCCTATATCATTGGTTTGCTAGTGATGCTGGGCCTGCTCGGCACCTTCATCGGCATGGTCGCCACGCTAAAAGGCGCGGTGGTAGCGCTAGAGGGTACGAATGAATTAGAGGCGGTGCGAGCGGGCTTGGCCGAACCAATTAAGGGTTTGGGCTTGGCCTTTGCGACCTCGGTGGCGGGGGTGTGTGCCTCGGCGATGCTAGGCTTGATTTCAACCCTAAGTCGCCGCGAGCGGCTATTGGTGTCTCGTCAGCTCGACACCAGTATGAGCACGGTACTCAAACCTTTTTCTTTGAGCCAGCAGCGTCGTCAAAGTTATCAGGCTATGCAGTCGCAGGCCGAGGCACTGCCTGTTGTTGCGCAACAGCTCACATTACTGGCTGATCGTTTAGGGCGTATGGGCGACGACATGGCGGCGACTCTTATGCGTAACCAGGAGCAGTTTCACGCTGCGGCGCAAGGTCAATTTCAAGCGCTGGCTGAATCCGTGGACGCGTCCTTAAAGCAAAGCTTGGCCGACAGCGGCCGTATTGCCGGCGAGAATATAGCGCCGGTCATTTCCCGTTTTGTCAGCGATATACGCGATGATATGAAAGCCAGTCAGCAACAATTACACAGCGCGGCAGCGGCGCATTTGCAGAGTTTAGACGAGCGCTACGCCAGCACATCAGACGATTTTACCCGCGCTTGGCAAGGCGCAGTGACTGCGCAACAGGCGGGCAGTGAGTCATTACTATCAACAATGGATCAGCGCTTCAGCGAGCTACTTGCGCAATTCGCCAACAGTTCACAGGCTATGGTCGGCAGTTTTAATTCCCTCAGCGACGACTGGTTAGAGAAACAGCAGTCCGCCGAGCAGGCGCGTCTTGCTAATTGGTCTACCGTGTTTGAACAAAGTGCGGATTTGCTGCAAAGCAATGCCGAGGCCTTAACGAGTAATGCTCGCGCCGGTAGCCAAGAGCTGATAGCAGAGTTCAGCAAATTAGTGGCGGCCTCTGAGGAGTTGGTTGCGGCCCGCGCGCAAAGCGAAAGTAGTTGGCTAGATAGTTATCAGGCGCGCATGAGCGAGATGACGGCGGCCATAAAATCAGAATTGCAAAGCCTATATACCTTGGAAGAACAGCGCGGCGACGCGGCGGTAAACCGGTTGAATGAATTACAGGCTGCTGTTGCCGAACACCTGGCCAGTTTGGCACATGCGATTGAAGAGCCGATGGGGCGCCTTATCGAGTCGGCCTCTGAAACTCCGCGCATTGCCGCTGAAATCATGACCAAATTACGCGCCGAAATGAATGAAAATATCGAGCGTGACAATAGCCTGCTCGACGAGCGTCGCGAGTTGATGAGCCAGTTAAATGCCTTGTCGGAGTCTTTGCAGGTGTCGGCGGCAGGGCAACGCGAGGCGGTAGAAAGTATCCTCGGCAATTCCTCAGAATTGCTTGCGACTATCAGCCAAGGGTTTGCTGACAGCGTCAATACTGAATCTAGCAAGCTGTCTGATATCGTTGCCCATTTCGAGGGAAGTAGTGCAGAGCTGGCGAGTTTGGGTGATGCCTTTGCTACAGCCGTTAGTCAGTTCAGCGAGGCAAACGGCAGTTTGATCGAGACCTTGCTCAAAGTGGATTCGGACTTGCAGGGCAGTGGTGAGCGCAGCGACGAGCAAATGGCGTACTACGTTGCGCAGGCGCGGGAAATTATTGACCACAATATGTTGTCTCATCAGGAAATCATGAACCAACTGCAGAGTCTGGCTAAAGGCGTTGTGGATTCTCGTGAGGAAGCGTCGGCATGAGTGTGTCGGAACTGGATAATGGCTTAGATCAAGAACCGCCAATTTGGGCGATTTTCGGCGACCTAATGACCGGGCTGGTCGGCGTGTTTGTTTTGCTACTGGTGTGGGCGCTGGGTTTTCAACTTGAGTTATCGCAGACCCTAGAGAAAGAAATTCAAAAACGAGAAGTCGCTGAGCAACGCCGTTTGGCCCTGGAGCAGGCTTTGGCTGACCCTCTTGCTGCCGGCCGAGTCACCCTGCGGGATGGCAAAATTGGTATCAGTGGCAACGTTTTGTTTTCTTTAAATTCCGCCGAATTGCAGGACGAAGGCCGAGAACTTTTGCATACCCTGCGAGCGCCCCTGCAAGTGTATCTTGGTGACAATGAGCAATTGCTTATGGTCAGCGGTTTCACCGATGATCTCCCCATTCAAAAAGGCAATTTACATTTTCGCGATAATTGGGAGTTGTCTGCTCAGCGGGCGCTTACCGTCACCCGCGCACTTATCGAAGAGGGCATGCCCGCAGATATGGTGTTTGCCGCCGCCTTTGGCGCGCAGCAGCCGGTGGTGGAAAATAATGATGCTGATAGCCGCTCGCAAAATCGTCGCGTAGAAATGGCGCCAGTGCCACGGGCGCAAGCGGCAGCAGAAAAGGCACCATAAGCTATGCTGGCAGATTTACAGCGGGATATAGCGCTCTTGCGTGAAGAGAAGGGCCATCTCTACGATCCCGCGCGTTTCCGCTTTATTGAATCTATGTCTGAGCGGGCGGCTGGTTTGCGCGCACCTGCACAAGAGATTCTGCAAACAAAAATTGCCGATGCCTTAGCGCGCTATCGAATTGATCAAGAGGCTAAGGCGCAGCGCATAGCGACGTCACTGGCCGAACTTGGTGAGCGTGATCGCGCATTGGCCGAGGCGCTGTTAAACAATGGCGATGAGTTCGTTTTTAAAAAATTACTTCTCACTCATCAAAACAATACGCGCCCAAGCGATAAGGCTATTGCCCAAGTAATGGCCCTGCGGGAATTGCTGGATGAGAAACCCGTGACCAGTGATGCGTCGGCGTCTGCCTTAGAGCGGCAATTGCGGGAACAAGAAAGTCAAAGCTTGAGCGGTGCGGCCTACACCGCCGATATAGCGCTTAGCCAAGGTGATGCCGAGCCGATGCCGGATCAGCGGCCCTTGCAGGCCAGCCAGAAAATGCAGGTTTTTCAGCAGCGCAGTGCAATCGCCAAGCGGGTCGAAATCGCAATACAGCAAGGGCCTGAAAGCCCAGGGCCACTGAACCCACAGATGCTCGCGCTGAAAGCCTTAACGGCCATGCGCGATTTGTCGCCACAATATTTACATCGCTATGTGAATTATCTGGATGCGCTGTTCTGGATTGATCACGTTACCGAGCGACCAGAACCGGCAAAGCCCGCTAAAAAAACGCGAAAAACCACTCGAAAAAAATAGAGTAAGATTCTTTATAAGCTGGGAAAGTGTCTGAGAAAATTTGTGTGTTTGAGGGAGTAGTCGCAATAGTAGATAGGCACCGTTTTAACAGGTTAAGGCATTTGAACGGTATCGTGCAGGCCCCCTTGACTGTAAATACAATGTAGTTACACTTTAGACACGTCTCATCTACGATTTGAATGGGATCCTCGCAAGGATGCCGCTAATGTCAAAAAGCACGGTATCCCATTCGATGAGGCTAAAACCGTCTTTACTGACGAGTTCGCCCGTCTTATCGCGAATCCAGACCATTCAGACGCCGAAGATCGATTTATTTTACTTGGAACAAGTATTCATTCTCGTCTATTGGTCGTCTGCCACTGCGTAAGAACGGGCGAATTTATTCGTATTATCTCCGCTCGAAAGGCAGACAAAACAGAACGGAAAGTTTATGAGGGTGTTAAAAATGCGTGATCGTTATGATTTCTCGAAGTCCAAGCCAAACCCCTATGCCAAAAAGCTAAAAAAGCAGGTAACCATCCGACTTGATGAAGATACCATCGAGTATTTTAAAGGCTTGGCGGAGGACAAAGGTGTACCCTACCAAAGCCTAATAAATCTTTATCTGCGTGATTGTGCGCAGTCGCATAAAGAACTTACGATGAAGTGGCAGTAAAGATTATCGCCACAACATTTAAATCGCTATGCGAATTACCTAGATGCGCTGTTCTGGATCGATCACGTTACCGAGCGATCAAAACCGGCAAAACTCGCTAAAAAAACGCGAAAAACCACTCGAAAAAATAGAGTACGATTTTTTATAAGCTGGGAAAGTGTCTGAGAAAATTTGCGTGTTTGAGGGAGTAGTCGCAATAGTGGTCAGCTGCTGAAGCTGCCAAACTCATATTCGACAGCACGGCGCTCACTAATACTGGCGGAATTCACTTAAGTAATTGATTTTTCTTGATAAGCGATTATGCTCATGGCTAAGGGATTCCACATCGAATGCAGGATGCACACAAATGAAAAAATCATTTCAGACTTACTATCACCCTGATTCAAATAGAATTATCCTGTTTAATCACCTCAGAGCTTAGACTCGTTATGTACACGAGTTATAAAGCGCAATGCATTTGAATTTATTGTTAAATGTATGAACTACCTAGCACGTCAGAAAATCGATTTTGGTGTGATCCCAGCTTTGTATATGTTGCCGTCCTTCTATTTTGGCATGTCGCTTGAAGTAAGCTTGGCATTGTTGATCGGTTTAGGTATTTTGGCTTTCATCATCACGATTACATTTCTGGGCCTTCTTCGTGCCGATGATTACGGCTCAAGACATGACTATCCGACATTGGTGGGAATATATCTGAAGTTTCTTGGGCTGCTAATTTGGTTGGCCCGGTGAATGCATTTAACAATGCCATTCATGCGACAAGCGCATGATGGCTGGCGTTATGCACAATGAAGCATTTCCGAGATTTATGAAAAATAGGAATTGCCCTTACTGTCAGGAAGAAACGACATCTCGTAAAAAACTCGAGCTTCAAGCTCTTTGTATTCCGGGTATCGTGAGTGAGTGTAAAAAATGTCACGCAGTGGTAAGTATAAAGAGTAACGACAACTTATTATTGAGTGTCGCGCTGGAAATGCTTGTTTTCGTTCTTGCGATAGCTTCTATCAAACGATTAGGTAGCATTTGGTGGGGATTAGCGCTATTCGTTTTTTGGCGCTTATCAAGATTGCTAGCAAAATCAAACGCTCAGTTGGAGTACATACGGTAATGCATAAGAAAAAGCTGCACGCGGAAACATTTTAATACGCTCATTTTGGTCATACCGCTTCGCTTCATTTTTTCACAAAAATGTAGTAGAAGAAAACTCACTCTAACATGTTGCGGTGTGGGTGATATTAAGCAAGGTAAAGTCAGCGGTATAACATTAATGGAAGCAGCTGCTCAAGCGGGGATAGAACTTGCACGCGAAGAGTTAAAAATAATTCATTCTCGCCAAACTTATCCTCTGTTCTGAATTGCTTCTGAGTCAGTTTTTATAGGCGACCCATGAATATCGATGCTACTCATATTAAAGATCTTCAAATATTGCTTGCTGTTGTTGAGGCAAACGGCATCGCCAATGCGCGGGCTATTTTAAATAAAGATGCGTCCACTATCAGTAGGGCGATTAGCTCACTTGAAATCCGGCTTGGTTTGAAGCTTTGTGAACGAGGTCGGCAAGGCTTTTGTTTGACGCAGGAAGGTGAGGTATTAGTAGATGAAACCCTGAAGCTATTTTCATCTTTCCGAACATTTGAGCATCGTATTGAAACGATGAATGGCAAAGGAACCGGGCGGTTGGGAATCGGTATTATTGATAATCTTATTACCGATAGCCAATGTACATTGGACAAAGCGATTGGCGAAATATCCAACTACTTTCAGGGTCGTGTACACATAGATTTGATTGTAAAGAATCCCTATGATTTAGAGACGCATTTATTAGATAAACGTATCGATATTGCCTTAGGAATATTTGAAAGTCGACACGATTCTATCTGTTATATCCCCTTGTATCAGGAGACGGACTATCTTTACTGTGCTACGGACAGCGCTGTTGCTCAGTTGTTGCGCGATAACGCTGCTGAAGCGAATGTGGTGACCTGCCTCAAAGCTCAGAAGTTTGCTGCTCGTACATTTCTCAATAAAACGGATGTGCAAGATGCAGGCTTTCAAGTATCAGGTGAAATTAGTTTTACCTCTAATCTTGAGGCGATTGCCTTTATGCTCCTCTCTGGTCAATTTATTGGCTTTCTTCCCAGTCATTATGCGCAACGCCATATAGATGCTGGTAGGTTGCAGCCGATACTGCCCAGTGCGATTAGTCGAACTTCAAACATTGAGCTCGCGCATCGAAAAGGGGAAGAGAAAACACGCAAAATTATGGCTAACTCTCTGAGAATCTTTAAAAATAATTAAACGTGCATTTTTTGCATGCAAACTTGCTGAAATAATCATTTTCCCCGTGCTGCCATCTGTTTACTCTGAAACTTCATGTAAAACCTAACTCAAAGGTGTCTGTATGCTGAAGTTCTCATCTGGTGCCCGTCTGGCGTCCTTATTTCTTGTCTGCCTTGTTTGTTCCGGGCAGGCTGCAGCCAAAGAAACGTACAAAATCGCATGGACTATTTACGCGGGAACTATGCCATTGGGTTATGCCCAGGATCATGGGATACTAAAAAAATGGGGTGATAAATACGGGTTTGATCTGGAGGCCATGCAGTTGAATGACTACATGGAGGCTCAGACACAATTCACCGCAGGGCAATTTGCGGGTACTGTCGCTATTACGTTGGATGCACTCACGATACCTGCGAGTTCTGGTGTCGATACCAGTGTTGTTGTACCACTGAGTACATCAGTGGGAAGCGATGGCATTATTATTCGCGGTAAAGAAAAAGGCCTTGTCGATTTAAAAAATAAATCGATTAATTTGGTTGAGCTTTCCGGGTCTCATTACATGTTGGTTAGGGCGTTAGAATCAGTTGGATTAACAGAAAAAGACGTAAATATTGTTAATACATCTGATAGTGATATAGGTGCAATTTTTAGCGATAAATCAGCACAGGTTGTTGCAACGTGGAAGCCACAATTGAGTGAAATTCTCAAGCAATATCCAGACACCAGTCTCGTATTTGATACGTCGGATATACCCGGTGAAATTGTTGATGGGTTAATTGTTCACACTGAAACTTTGAAGCAAGAGCCGAATCTTGGCAAAGCCATTGCTGGAGCTTGGTTTGAAGCCGTAGCGCTGCTGTCGGAATCTCATCCGGAGCACCAACAACTTATCAAATATATGGCTGAGCAGTTAAATACCACGGAAGCGGATATTAAGTCACAGCTATCGACTATCGAGTTTTTTACTCCCCAGTCTGGCATTGAATACATAACGTCCGCATCGTTTAAAACCAAAATGCAACAAATCAGCGAATTTGCTTTTGCTCATGGATTGTTGGGTGAACGTGCTCCAAGCGCTGACCACATAGGTATTGTTGCGGGTGATCGTAAGGTAATCGGAAATAAAGACAATGTAAAATTGCGCTTCCCAAGCGAATGGCTCAATGGAGTCGCGCAATGAACTCACTTGCATTAGTAATAAATTCCAAACCCTATGCATGGCCATTGAATGGTAATTGGGATTTGGCGAGTACGGCGATTATAGTGATTGATATGCAGCGAGATTTTCTTGACCCCACTGGATATTTTGGCTCTCTTGGTGAAAATACAACGCATACGCAAACTGCAATTGAACCAGCGAAAAAATTCCTCCAAGAGATAAGACAGCATGACCTAATAGTTATTCACACTCGTGAGAGTCATCGCCCTGAGTTGGTCGATTTAAATGAGAACAAGCGTTTAAAAGCTGAACGGCAGGGGGCTGCTGTCGGTTCCCTTGGGCCATTAGGAAGGCTTTTAGTAAGAGGAGAATTAGGTTGTGACTTTTATTCGGGCTTCGAACCTGTAGAGGGTGAAATCGTGGTGGATAAGCCGGGTAATAGCGCCTTCTATGCTACCGATTTGGAACATATCCTGCGTGTAAAGCGCATAAAGCAAATAGTGCTTTTAGGGGTTACCACCGATGTTTGCGTTTCATCGACGATGCGTGACGCAAATGATCGAGGATTTGATTGCTTGTTATTGCAGGATTGTTGTGGTGCAGCGACAGAGCAATTGCATATTGGTGTACTGGAAAGTATTGAGCGTGAAGGTGGAGTTTTTGGCGCTTACTCCAATAGTGTCGATTTTTTATCTGTTCTAAATTATTTAGGGTGAGTGTACTTACAATACTGCTGCATGCTATGGCGATAAAGCACTAGCTATTTCAGTTTCTGCTAAACCGCTTTATTGTCCTGCACTTGGTGTTGGGCCTGACACAGTGGACTTCCCTGCCTAAAATAGCCTTTGTCGGCGATAACGGTGATGTTTTTCTTATCTAGTGCTCAGTAGTTTTCACACAGTCTGTGCCAGATCAGGAAATACGGCTTTAGATGGGTAATGTGAAAACCTCCAGCGTCACAAACGCGGACATGAAGCACCTCTACATCGAAACCCAAGCCTTAAGTCCGAGTTCGAATGTAGACGTAAGGTATTGTTCTGCGTAATTGCTTAGCGAGATTCTAGTCTTTGCCAGAATGGCATTAGGTAAGAGCGCCCGCCTTATTTAGCCAAAATGCGCTTAAGCGTTTGATCGATAATCTGCTCCCTTTCGTGCAACTTGTGCGGATGAGCAAGCAGCCCTTCAATCACGTAAATCAGCAATTTGGCATCGAGGTGCGCCTCGTCAGGGCGCACCTCGGCGTTAACCAGCTCTGACACCGATAGTTGCTCTACCATCGTATGAAACTGTTCGTGCCAGGCCTGCACTTTGGGGGAATGGTTTACGCGGGAGTGGACGTCAGTCATCAATGAGCCTGAGCTCTCAATTTGGCTAATCAGCGTCAGCACCCGTGTTCTGAAGGTTTGCTCGCTCAGCGTGGCCATCTCAGCTATGGCTTGGGACACCACCCGGTTTAGCACCGCAATCAGGACGTCGTCTTTGTTTTCGAAGTACCAATAAATAGTATTGGCGGCCACACCGGCGCTTCTGGCGATTTCAGCCATAGAAGTATTGTCGTAGCCCTTTGTCTTGAGTAGCTCCATGGCGACAAGCTCGATCTCTTCCTTTTTAAGCTTCGGTTCCAAGTGGCGTTTGTTGCGTGCCAAGGTAAGCTCCTGCGAGGCCGACTGATGGCCGTGTGCGTCTAGTTGTTGATTGGCATTCAAGATACATGATATATTCTTGAATGTCATTCAAGAGACGGGCAGGCGTAGGGCTTGCTGACATAAAGGGGCTTACACATGACTCAGTCGAACCGCCAAAAAGGCTCATTTACCCACCAGCAAGCACGGTGCGCGGCAACGTTGCATAAGCCCCAGAATGTAAACGCATCAGCCTTTCCGACGATCCTGATCGTTCACGGATGGGGCGCTACCCAACTAACGCTAATCACAAACTACATCGCCGCGTTTAACGACGCTGGGTTTGGTGTCGTCACGTTTGACTATCCAGGCTGGGGAGACAGCGAGGGCCTTCCTCGCAATGTCATCAGCCCGTGGCGGCGCGAAAAAGTCGTCGAGAGCGCGCTGGCATATACCAAGTCACTGCCTGAGGTTGATGAGACGAATATCATTCTGTGGGGCAGTTCATTTGGCGGCGGGCATGTCGTAAAGATCGCCGCAGAACACCCGGAATTGCGAGGTGCCATTGCACAGGTGCCCATGCTCGATGGCTTGCTCGCCGTCAAGTCCGTACCTTTGGCGCGTAAGTTACGATTTGGCTTCGACATCCTGCTTGATCTGCTCAACCCCTTTGGCACCCGTTATGTCCCAATTATCTCTGAGGCCGGTGGCTATTCATCGATGGATCGCGACGGAGCCTGGCGGGTAGAAGAGTGGACAAGGGCCAACCTGACGCAACTTCATGATAACCGTGTCGCGGCCCGATCCTTGGCAACGATGCCATTTTATCGCCCATTCAAATACCTTCAGTCGATCCAAATTCAGACTCTGGTCATTGGCGCGACACGGGATACCGTCGCGCCATTTGATGAAGATAAAGTAAAGCGAATGTCTTCAGAGACTATTGAAATTCGCACCATCGATGCCAACCACTTTGACCCTTATCTCGAGCCTTGGTTTGAGGGGAATATTAAGCTACAGCTGGATTTTGTGAACAGAGTTATTGCACGTTGAAACCCGATAGCTACACGAAAAATGGTGTTGCGGTGCACAAGTATTTCTATAACGAATAGTCTGGTGCCATGTCCGCCTCCTGGGACAAGTTAATTGCAGCGTTAATTCTATTTAGCAGTCTAGCAAGGTTCGGCCGATGCTGAATTTTGAGCATCCGCCGTGTACCGATAGGCGACTTAGGCGGCACTAGATTAAAACAAAGCGGTTACGAAAGTGCTCTGCTATGTTTTACTTACTATTTTGTTGGTAATCGTATGACAAAGCGCGCTGCGTGTGCAGATTGTGAACGACCTCTAAAAACCTGCCTCTGCGATGTACTTGTCAGCATGGCTTGTCCTTATCGTGTCGTCATTTTGCAAGATGAAAAGGAAGCTAGACATGCTCTTTCTTCTGCACCAATTCTAGAGAAGTCTATCGTCGGCGCGGTGCGACTGGTTGGTGAGTATTTTGATCCACTGTCGATACTCGGGCCTGATTGGCGAGCTGAGACTGTGCTGGTGTTTCCCGCAGAAAATGCCGTTACTGCCGATCAGCTAGAGCGCAAAAATTTTAAAAATATTATTCTATTAGATGGTACGTGGCGAAAGGTTGCGCGGCTAATGTATTTAAATTCTTGGCTGGCTGAATTGCCTTGTGTAGCGATTCAAGCGACGATGACATCGCAATATAAAATCAGAAAATCGCCACGACAAGACGGCCTGTCAACTATTGAGGCGGCGGTCACAGCGCTTAACGGCCTGGTGCCAGAATCAGATTACTCCGCCATTTTACCGGCGTTTTATAAAATGATTGATCTACAGATCGAGGCGATGGGAGCCGAGACCTATCAAAAAAACTACCCCTCCTGAAGCCCCCATTTTCGCTGACTATTAGTGAATCATCGCGGTACTCAATTAATTCTCGTGAGTATCTGCGCAAATTATCCTGTCACAGCTAACATGGATGCTCGTTGAGCTGCGAGTGAATGACGAACAGGAGGAAGGCGAAAATGCAAATTGAAACAATTGGCAATGTGGTTGCGTGGTCAGGTGAGTTCCACCGTAATTTCGCTACTTTTATCGAGTCTAGTGTTGCGGCGTCTGACGATGAGCGCACAAAAATGCTTAGCGGCTATATAGCCGATCATGAGCGCCAGCTTGCTAAAACGGTGTCTACTTTTGACCGTATTGAAAGTGATAATGCCCTAGGGACGTGGTGCACTGAGTTTTTGAATAAACAGCCTTTGCCAGATACGTCGACCAAAGACGAAGAGTGGGCGACACTCTCGGCTAATCAACTTATGGATCGGGTTAGGGATATCCACGAGCAGTTGATAGCGCTTTATAGTCACTTACTTAGCCGCTGTGGGACGACGCCCGCTGCCGACATGCTGGAACAGTTACTTGATGTGGAAGAACATCAGCTGATGTTGATGACGCATTCGGCGAATCGCTTAGAGGATCTATAACCGCTTTTGAAAGACTGTTCTGTAAGCGTTTTGAGTAGTAGGGCCTAGATTGCTAATCATGATGTTGACTCTGACCTTGTCTATTTGTGCCAATATTACGATTAAGAAAAGCTTGCGTAGATATATGCTCTTCTCCTATAGTCGAGGGGTTTTCACTTATTTAAAACGAAAAGCTAAAAGTTATGTATTCACTTTGCCCTGTCATGTTAGCCGCAGCCAAACGCAATCTCGTATTGCGCTGGGTGGTGTGGCGTGCGGCAGAAAAATGATGCATTGATTTAAAAACGCAAAATTTCTCAAAGGCCGCAGACACTCTCTGCGGCCTTTTTCGTTACAGCGCAGATAAATGACTCGGCAAGTATTCAGGTAGACGATCATGCTTGTAAGATTGACCTATGTATTGGTCATATTTATTTGGGCCACAACGCCGCTAGCAATAAAGCTAGGCGGTGATTCCCTGCAGCCAATTGCGGGTCTAACCATGCGAATTGCATTGGCCTTTGGCGTGGGCAGCATTATTTGCACCATTGGCGGCTTTGCGGGGCTAGCGATTCGTCGGCACTGGAAGTTGTATTTTGCGGCGTCAATCAGTCTTTTTCCGAATATGGCATTGGTGTATTTCGCTGCCGAGTATCTACCCTCTGGTCTTATTGCCTTGCTATTCGGTTTGACGCCATTTTTTACCGCCGTACTTGCGGGGCCTATTTTGGGTGAAAATCTATTGCAGCCGCGCAAGGTATTTGCGATTGTTTTGGCCGGTTTGGGCCTGCTGTGCATTGTATTTGACGACGTGAGCGTGACGGGAGATAGCTATATCGGCATTGGGCTAATGCTACTGTCGAATGTGCTGTTTTCGGCAAGTGCATTGTGGGTGAAAAGGCTAAACGCGGAAATGGCGGTTGAGCCCATTGAACAAGCGCTTGGCGCAATGGCATTTGCCTTGCCAGGAATGGCGCTGAGCTGGGTGTTTTTGTTTGGTGTTGAACCTATTTATATTAGCTCTCAGTCCCTGGGGTCGTTATTGTATTTGTCGCTGTTTGGCTCATTGGTGGGCTTTGTCGCCTACTATTCAATACTGAAACACATGGCTGTTGAGACAGTGTCTCTGATTCCATTGATTACGCCAATCCTGGCAATAATACTAGGTGTGGTATTGGCAAACGAGACCGTGTCTGTGGCGATTTTGCTGGGGGCGAGTTTGATTTTTCTCGCGCTGGCAATTCATCAGGGCTTTTGGCGTCGAGTCAAAGTGGCGCAGGAGGCGTCAGTGGCGTCGCCCTAGGTTTCGCACGTGCGGTAATCTATTGATAGAGTGAACGAACATGGCGATCGATTTAAGCAACAAGACTGATTTTTGATATATAGCGGGAGAATTTTCCAATGGCAGACTTTAATACCTACACGCCACCGGCGGTGTGGAAATGGGACAATCAAAGCGGCGGCAAATTCAGCAATATCAACCGGCCAATATCTGGCGCTATCCACGATAAAGCATTGCCGGTAGGTGAGCACGATCTGCAACTGCATTCACTGGCTACCCCGAATGGGGTGAAAGTGACGGTGATGTTAGAGGAGTTGTTAGAGCTCGGTATTAATGCGGCAGAGTACGACGCTTACACGATCAATATCGGCGAGGGGGATCAGTTTGGCAGCGGCTTTGTGGAAATAAATCCCAACTCCAAAATCCCCGCCTTGCTTGATCGAGGTGTAAGCCCGCCGATAAGAGTCTTCGAGTCGGCGGCCATTCTGCTCTATCTGGCTGAAAAATTTGATGCCTATTACCCCAAAGATCCTGCTGAGCGAGCTGCTTGCCAGTCGTGGTTAATGTGGCAGCAGGGCAGTGCTCCCTTTCTCGGCGGTGGATTTGGACATTTTTACGCCTACGCGCCGGAAAAGTATCAATACCCCATTGATCGCTACACGATGGAGGTAAAACGACAGCTAGATGTATTGGATAAGCACCTGTCGCAAAACACCTATTTATGTGGTGACAACTATACTATTGCAGATATGGCGACCTTCCCTTGGTACGGTGCGCTGGCGCAAGGTCGACTATACGATGCCGCTGAATTTCTTGATGTTGCCTCGTACCGTCACGTTGTGCGGTGGGCAGAATTGATTGCTGGGCGACCAGCGGTGCGGCGTGGGCTTCGTGTGAATCGTCCCTGGGGCGATGAGAAAACCCAGGTAGTTGAGCGGCACAGTGCAGCTGATTTTAGATAGTGTTGCTCAGCGCAGGAGGGCGATGTGCATATAGAAATGACGCTTGCGAGTTGCTTAGCCACTGGCTTGCCGCCATAATTTACAGAAATGGGCCGGTGGTTGTAGTTTTGCTTTAGCTTGTGGCGCGGTGATTACAGGTGAAGTGCGCTAATAAGGGATATTTAGCTTAGGATGTTTAAGTTTAAGAGTTTTAACATACTTTCATTGGTAGACTCATTTCACTCTAAAACGGGTGGCAGCAATGCAAGGTTGTATCGTCATCGCTTTGTCGCCAGTTTAATCATCAGCGTCTTGTTTTATGTCTCGCTTATCATTTTTGTTGCCACGTATTTTCTCCCTTTGGGGGAGCGTAGCTTATATATTATAAGGGTGTTCTTCATCTTCATTGGTGTTGGCGCACTGCTGTCGATCTATATTTTGCGAACATTGAATCAGCGTGTTTTCGCAGTGAATACTCTTATTTCCTTTCTTGGCTTGGCCTTAATCTATCTCGCCATGATGACTGGCGGAATAGAATCTCCGGCAGCGATTTGTCTGATTATTTTTCCTGCCGTTGCTGCGCTCAGTATCGATTTTGAGGCGGGCATAATTTGGGGTCTTCTGGCGGCGCTATCGTGGTCGCTGCTGTTCGCAGCGCCTTACTTAGGTATTCCGATACAAAATGCCATGCCTGACGTCGATGATGGCCTTGCCTTTTTTGTTAGCATTTTTACAACCCACTTTTTCATTGCCTTTGTTGCGCTTTATTACAATAAAACCTCTAAAAGCTTGCGCGAAAAGTTATTGAAAGAGCGGCGTGAATATCACTACTTGGCAAATCACGATGCACACACCGGGGCCATCAACCGGCGTCATTTTCTGGAATTATTAAAAATGGAGATTTCTCGCTGTGAACAGAGCGGAAGTACATTCTGCTTATTCTTCATTGATTTAAATGATTTTAAAAAAGCGAATGACCAATATGGTCATCACTTTGGTGATGAGATACTAGAAGTGTTTAGTCGTCGTTTACGGCATCGAGTGCGGGAAATTGATACGGTGGCGCGCATTGGCGGTGATGAGTTCTGCATTATTAGCCGCGATATGGGAAATGAAGAGGATGCGAAGCGGGGCGAGCGACGGATTGAGGAGATCCTGCAGGAACCGCTTTCACTCAAGGAAGGGAAATACACGCTGAAGGCGAGTATCGGCTGGTCTATCTACCCGCAGCACGCCACAGATTATGAGGCCTTGCTTAAATACGCTGATCAGCACATGTATGAGGTCAAGCGTTTAAAGAAGGCAGCGCGAAAATAAGTGACCTGAGGTTTTACGCTGCCTTAATTGTTGAATTACCTTTATCGATCAGAGTTTGCCAAGCGAGTTATTAACAAACGTTACACACGAGAAATTCGGCTCAATACAGCTTTTAAATAGCGAGTTTCAGGTATTGCCGAGTGAACTGGATGATCGGCTCCCTGCATACCCTCCGCTAGAATTTGGGCGTGACGATCGATATGTCGCGCCGAGGCGCGGACTAAATCCAGCATTTCCTCTCTGGGCATGTGCATCGAGCAAGAGCCTGAGATAAGAAAGCCGTCGTGATTAAGCAAGCGCATGGCCATCTCGTTGATACGGCGATAGGCCAGAATACCTTCCTTCTGATCTTTTTTACGTTTTATGAACGCCGGTGGGTCTACGATGATGACATCGAAGCGCTCGTCAGCTTCTTTCAATGATTTCAGGGTTGTGAAGGCGTCGCCCTGTACGGTGCTAAGTTTGTCGGCAACACCGTTGAGCTCGGCGTTTTTGTGCACCATATCAAGTGCGGATTCGGAGATGTCAGCGCACCAAACATCGCTTGCGCCAAAGACCGCAGCTTGTACGCCAAAGCTGCCGACATAGCTAAACACATCTAGCACACGCTTGCCGGGGGCTAAGGTGCGCAACCACTCGCGGTTGGGGCGCTGATCATAGAACCAACCGGTTTTTTGACCCGCTGCTAGTGGCGCGAGAAAGCGCACACCATTTTCAATCAGTTCGACTTCATCTGGAACCTCGCCATAGGCGGTGACAACCTCTAGCTCCAGCCCTTCAAGCTTGCGAACCGCGGCATCGTTGCGTAACAGAATCGACTGCGGCTGCAGCATGCGTACAAGGGCTTCAATGATAATGTCGCGCATGGCGTCCATGCCGGCGGTGTTGAGCTGTACTGAGAGGTGGTCGCCGAAACGGTCGACAACGAGGCCCGGCAGTAAATCACTCTCACCATAGATAAGTCGATAGCAGGGGTGTTCATACAGGGTTTCGCGCAGCGCGAGGGCCGATTTGATCCGCTTTTTAAGGAAGTTCACATCGATAGGCCGCTCATCGTGACTCATGAGTCGAGCGCAGATTAGCGACTGGGGGTTAACATAAGCGACTCCCAAGCTTTTGCCCTGCTGGTTTTCTACCACGACGTGCTCGCCCGCCGAGAAATTGCGCAGTGGTGTCGCGCTGGCGTCTATCTCATTGCTATAAATCCATAAATGACCGCTGCGCAGACGTTTGTCTTCGTTCTTGGCGAGGCGGAGGCGTTGAAGTGTCATTACTGGATTCCTGAGGATGGTCGCGGCAAAAGCGGGCATTATCCCCGATTGCTGCCTGGTGTGAAACACCGCAGCGATGAGCGGCTGTGGATTACGTTCGTTACCGTTATATTGCTACGCGTTTTACGGCTTGAACAAGCAGGTTTCGTGGCGTGAGTGAGCTGGGGCAGAACTCACTGAGAGTGCAGTCATAATGCTGTTCTTGTAGATATAAAATGCTGTCGAGCACACAGCGCAGCTCGATGGCCCGCCGAAATGCCATGCGAATAAGGTCAAGTCGTTCCGCCTTGTGAAGCTCCTGCGCGCCCGCGACTTCATACTGGTCGATGTTAGGTGGAATGGTGATGGCGAGCGGTTTGCGGCTGAGCGTTTCATGCAGCCAATCCCGAAAGCTTAACTTGCTCCAGTGCTGAGGGCTTGAGGGGAGAGCGGTGTCAGTGGCGAAACCCTGTTCAGCAAGCAAAAGTCTCAGTCCGATATAGCGGGCTTGGAGCCGTCGCCTCGCGGCGGTTTCGCCCGCCCGTGCGGTGCAGGTTTGCCGTACCGCGGTGCGCAGATCGCTATTGGATAATGACAGCGCGCTAGCCTTCATTGAACTGGAAAGCGGTTGATATTCGCCGTGATTAAAGCGGTGGTAGCAGCACGGTGAAAAACTGATGCGCGGGCTGTTTGCTGTCGCGCTAACGCTTAAAAGGCGTTGATGGAGTCCACCGCAGGCATGTAGCGCCAGAACCTGTGTTGAGGAATTGACGTAGTTAAATACATGCTCACTGAGCACGTCGCATTTCACAATTTGGTAAGTTCGCCCCGCGCTTTTGCCAACTCGCGTATTTCCCGAGTCCACTAGGCTTGCGTCAATTTCAAGGCCAACAGAGTCCAGGGCATAGCGAGAGAATAACGCTTCACTTAAATAGCCCTTACCACTGCACCATTCAATGGCGGGTGTATTGCTGAGCAACGCTGGGTTCTGGTTTGCCTGGGTTTCGCTTATTTCAGTTGGGTGGGCATCGATAAACGCCTGGATTTGCTGCCATTTATTGCCGGGCATACCGACGGGTGGTTCGCGGTGGCACGTTGCCGGTGCTGATGTGATGGTGATTAGCTCAAGCAGTTCGACGGCGGGCGGAAAGTAGGGAATTAAGCGTGTGAGCAGTTGCTGGTCATTGCGTTGTAGTTGCGCAAATTCATCGTCATTAAGCGCAAGTAAAAAATTTCGAAGAACGGCATTGTCGTCGATTGGGGACGCGGTGAAGTTGCTATAGGCGTTGTGACGCCATACAGATTGGTGCTGGATCAATACCGTATTTAATCGCTGAGCCCAAAGTTCGAAATTCATAATTGATAAATGCCGCCGAGTTGACCGCAGTATAAGCGCTAAGCTAGGTAAGCCCTAAGCCTGGTCTTGGCAAATTTCAACTTTGATCAGCTTAATTCCGTGCTAGTCGCTGCTGTGTGTTTTGGCGCTAAATAGTTTAGGAAACAGCGCTTGAGGCTTTCACTTTGTTGTTTGAAGTCATTGTAGAGCTGGTCGACGGCTGTGCTGTTTTGATCTTTCGCGGCGCGCTCAAGTTTAGCGGCGCACTCTTGCAATTTTATGCCGTGCAATTGTGCTGCACTACCTTTGACGGCATGGGCGATGGACACCATCTCGTTGTAGTTTGACTCAGCATAGGCGGAGTCCAATTCTTTGAGTTGGGCACTAATTTGTTCACAGAATAAAGTCAGTAATTTCTTAAGAACGTCTTGACGCCCCATGGCAGTGTCTAGCGCCCTCTCTTTAATCCAAATTGCCCCTTCTTCGCAACTGCCATTAGCGGTGTCTACTTGTGGCAGCGAAGTCGGTAAGGCCAGACTTGGTGCCAAGGCGTCTGCTGGTAGCCAGCGTTGTAGCTTTTCAATCAGAATACTTGGTGTAAAGGGCTTGGGGAGGTAGTCATTCATTCCCGCACTAATGCATTTCTCTTTGTCACCTGACATCGCATTTGCAGTGAGTGCGATGATGGGGATAGAGCGATAATCATCGCCTGCGCTACCGCTGCGTATATGCTTGCAAACTTGGTAGCCGTCCATTTCTGGCATTTGGCAGTCTAGCAATATCAGTGCGTAAGGCATGTCATTCGGAGCGGCATTTAACATTTCCAGTGCCACTTGGCCGTTGGCCGCGACATCGGTGTTAAATCCCATTTCTGACAAGGTGCAGCGTCCTACTTCCTGATTAACAGGATTGTCCTCAACCAATAGCACCTTGTGTTGGCTGAATGCCTCTTGTTTTGGATGAGTGCGCGAAATGGCATTGGTATCGCTTGCGTCGAAGTTGCTTAATTTTCTTTTCGTCGCCGTTGTAGGGAATGCCTTTTCATGCGACCTGAGTTTAAGGATTGATGTGAGATCACCGTGTGACATCGGCTTGAGATAAAAACCATTGGCACCGGCGCGTGAAAGTTGTTCGCCGTCAGCAATATCGGTATACGCGACTATCACAATCGTTGCGCAGTCAAAGTGAGGGTTCTGGCGAAGTTTGGTGCACAGGGCGACCGTATCGCTCTGGTTTTCGTCAGTCATGCCGATGATAACGAGTTTCTCTGCGTCATCTTTGGTCTCGGTCTCCACCTGTAAGATTAAATCATTGGCACTTTCTGGAGCGCTAACGGCGACTTTCCATTTTTTAAGTTGATTGCAAATAGAGCTTGAGAACGCCTTATTGTCGTCAAGGATAAATACGGCACGATTACGTGTATCCAGATGGGATTGATCTACGGTGTCGCGGTCGCTGCAATCTTGTAGGCAAGCTGTAAATGTAAAGGTGCTGCCCTCGTGATAGGTGCTGGCGACGGAAATGCTACCACCCATTAGCTCGCATAAATTTTTACAGATCGATAAGCCTAGTCCAGATCCACCAAATTTGCGGGTTGTGCTGGCATCGATCTGAGTAAACGGTGAGAAAAGTCGTTTTATTTCGCTATTGGGGATGCCAATGCCGGTGTCGGTAATGGCGCAGCTTAGAATCAGCTTGTCATTTTTGGAGCGCAATCCGGCGCGTAGAATAATATTTCCCTGGGCGGTGAATTTAATGGCATTGGCTAATAAATTAGTAACAATTTGACGTAGGCGAGCGGGGTCGCCAGACACCCAACTCTGATTAATCGCACTTTGATCAATGATTAATTCTAGCCCTTTTTCATGGGCGTTTAAGGCTTGACTCGCGCCGATATCGTCAAACAGTTTTCTGATATTGAAAACAATGTTTTCCAATTGCAGCTTGCCGGCGTCGACTTTAGAAAAATCGAGAATATCGTTTATCAAGTTTAATAAGGATTGCGCGCTTGTTTTCGCGACATTGATTTTTCGTTCCTGGTCTTTATTTAGCGGAGAGTTTTCTAATAGATTTAACATACCTAGCACGCCATTCATTGGTGTGCGTATTTCATGGCTCATAACGGCTAAGAATTCACTTTTGGCGTGAACTGCTGCTTCTGCCTTTTCTTTGGCGTCGATAAGCTCATCGCGCACCTTTCGGCGACTATCGATGTCTTGCACTGAACCGTAGACACGAATACAGCTCTGGTCGTGGAATTCGGCTTGACCGGTAATGTGAACCCAGGTTTCGCGCCCGTTCGCCGCGCGTATTTTTATCTCTTCGCTAAAGGGTACGCCGTCTTCCATTGCTTCTTTTATTGCTTTGTTAATTCGTAGACGTGAATCTCTGGTGTGATAGAAGTCATTGTTGTTTTCATAGCTCGGGGTGAAATCGTCGGCCACCTTGAATATTTTTCTGGTCATTTCAGACCAGTACATTTTGTCGGCTTTGACGATATATTCCCAGGCGCCAACGCGGGCCTGTGCGCCCATTGAGCGCATTAGCGATTGCTGGCGTTGCATGATCTCGGCGGTTTTCTTTTGTGCAGAAATATCTTCGATTATCGACCAGACAAAGGCTTTTCCGGAGTCGTCATGAATTAATAAGCCGCTCAGCCGCACCGGGAATTCACTGCCATCTTTGTGAATGTAATTGCGCTCATAGGGACCGTAGCGACCTGTTTTTTGCAGTGCGCGTATTTGATATTGCTCGGCTTCTTCGGCATTTTTTGCACTTAGCTGCCAATCGTTTAGGGCAATAAACTCTTCGCGGCTATACCCTGTGCTGGCGAGCAGGGTATCGTTAACTTGCAAAAATTCGCCGCTTTCAAAGTCGCTAAGTGCAATGCCGTTGGGCGATAAATCAAAAAGACTATGCAGTAAGAAATTGTGCCGCTGACGGCGTACAACCAATTGCAGAATGGCCGCGATCATTGAAAAGATGGCTAGACCTGCAATAACGAGATAAGTCCTCAGTGCACTGGCATTATTAGCTAGTGTCGGCCAGCCGCTTTTGGGTATGGCAGCGAGCTGCCATTTCTCTCCTGAGGGCATGGATATTTCGGCGGTAACGGGACGAGCATCTTCGACAAAGGAGCTGGTTTTGCCGAAAAACACTGCTGAGGAATCCGACCCTAGCTTGCGTATTGCGATATTCAACTCTGAATTTATTGCCAGCAGGCCGCTGGCCTCATACAAGCGCTGTAGGTCGATGACAGCGGACACGGTGCCCCATACGCTTGCCGACTGATCTTCCGCATTCGTTATAACGACTGGTATTCGGGCGATAAGTCCCTGTCCACCCTGGATAAGTTCAAACGGGCCAGAGATGATGGTTTGTTGCGTGTCGCGTGCGCGAAGCAAGTCTTTGAGTTGATCTGGGCGTTTATTGTAGTCGAAACCGATCGCGCTCTCGTTGCCCTCTACCGGGTACATATACTGCAGCGTTAGGTTGCGTGTGGCGCTAATATTGCGGAGCTGCGCGCTGCCATCGAATAAGGGTTTTGCAAATTTAGCGAAGCCTTCTTGATCGATATTTGGGTTAGAATAAATTGCTGACAGCATGGCTTTAGAGGTTTGTAGATTGCCTAGTATATTGCCTTCTAGTCTCGCGGCGATAATTTGGAGCTCTTTGTCTGCTTGGTCGCGAGAGCTTATTTTATAGGTGTGATTATTGACTTTGTCGATGTAAGCACCAATGGTAATAATTGAGATGACGCTGACTATCCATACTAGTAAATGCAGGCATTTCATTTTGTCGTAGTACAGGCGATAACGGGCATTGGGCTGTGTTTTTCCCGTTTCAGTGTGGTGATTTATTTTTAAGCCTGTAAATAGGTCTTTCATGCAATAGAGCTCTGCATCGTTCGGCTCTCTTGGTTTTCCGCGACCTCGTCATGCTACGGTAGCCATAACAAGGTCGGTATTCGTACTTTCCCTAGGGCTGCTGATCGGCCTGTGTTTGATTCCGATGCTGAAATTGTCGAGTACAGGTGTTTTGTTAACTGAAAAATGAGGTGGTCGTGACGATTTGGGTGGACGCGGACGCATGTCCAGTGGTGGTAAGAGAGATCATGTTTAAGGCGGCGGTGCGCACCAAACTTATGTTGACCTTGATCGCGAATCAATCGGTGCGGGTGCCGCCATCACCCTATATTTCAGCTGTGCAGGTAAGTAGTGGCTTTGATGTGGCGGACAATGAAATAGTGCGCCGCGCGCAGGCGGGCGACTTGGTGATTACCAGTGATATTCCCTTGGCAGCCGAGGTAATAGAGAAGGGCGCTTTGGCGCTGAGCCCACGAGGCGAATTGTTAACGGCAGACAATGTCCGAAGTCGCTTAAACATGCGTGACTTTATGGACACCATGCGATCCTCAGGGGTACACAGCGGCGGTGCGTCCTCCTACAGTTCGGCAGACAAGCAAGCCTTCGCCAACCAGCTCGATCGCTATCTGGCGCGGCAAGCGTAATATGCTATTTCAACACTTCAATAAAGCAGCCGTATTCTTTATCGAGTTCGACGCTGAAACGAAAGTGCTCTGCGCCAGCGTTGATAATGTAGCGCTGAAAGCCGGGTAGTAAATGAATTGAGTTAATCACGCTATCTACGGGCAGCGGGATATCTAAAGTGGTATCGAGCAGCCGATTGTATTTGCGCGCCTTTACGGTGCCGGCTTGCAGCCCGGCGCTGAAGCAATCAAGTGCGCGCAGGTAGTTTTCGGTAAACTTCGCATTTTTATCGCTATCACCTGCGGCAGGGTCCGTATTGATGGTGGTACCCTGATATTTGATGCGCCTGCCTTCACTGGCCTTGCAGCTAACGTCGTCTACGGCTCGGCCCTGTTCACAGCTGACCATGCGGTAGTAGGTGAAGTTGTCGTCTTGCTCGTGGGCCGCCAATTTGATCTGGCGCTTTGATCCCGGCCCGCTTTCACAATGTGAGATAGCCTGCTTGCTAGCTGACTCGCCGTAGTTCTGAACGAGTTGAGTGATGGCGCGAGTGAGTAACTCCCCGGTAAAGATGTCTCTGTCCTCGCAGTCCGCCGCGAAGCTGATAGTTGGTGAGGAGAGGAGAAGAGCAAAACAGATACGAAGTAGCATAGATGACTCTTTTTCGTGCCTTTTCGGTGATTGAAGTGTCACGCAATTGTGTTGCGCGCTAGATGGCAGATTGGCCGTGCCGTCTAGTAAGTAGCAATATTATCAATATTAAGTAGCTGCCCCCAACCGCTATTGGAAATAAAAGAGTCGCTAATGATAAGGGCGTTACCCAGCGTCTTTCCGTGCGCCTGAAGATTGAAATAAATAGCAGCGACGTAAGCCATAAGCTACCGTCGCTGCTTTGCAGAAGATGAGTTAATCATCACTGCGAGCTTTATGGCTAAGCCTAATTTACTGGGCTCGGTCAGAGAGACTAAACCCGATCAGGTAGGGTGATGTTGAGTTCTAGCACCGAGCAATTGCCGTTGTTATCCAACTGTACTTCCACCTGATCTTGATCGACATCGACGTATTTCCGAATCACCTCTAGCAACTCTTGTTGTAGCTTAGGCAGATAGTCGGGCTTATTTCGCTGATTGCGTTCGTGGGCGACAATGATTTGCAGGCGCTCTTTGGCAATAGATGCCGTATCTTTCTTCGCGCTGCGGAAATAATCAAATATGCTCATGCGCTCCTCCGAAACAAACGTTTGAAGAGTCCCTTCTGCTCTACACTCATGAAGCGGTGTTCAACTTCTTCGCCGAGTAGGCGGCTTACCGCGTCTGAGTACGCTTGGCCCGCTGGGCTTTCTATGTCATGGATGACGGGAATACCTTGGTTTGAGGCTTTGAGAACGGTCTCGGATTCAGGGATAACGCCGAGTAGTTTGGTGGCGAGAATTTCTTCTACATCCTGTACGCCGAGCATTTCACCTTTGGCAACGCGCTCGGGGTTGTAGCGGGTTAGCAATAGGCACTCCTCAACGCGTTCGCCATTTTCTGCGCGCCGCGATTTGCTTTGCAGTATGCCTAAAATGCGGTCTGAGTCGCGCACCGACGATACTTCTGGGTTGGCAACGACAATGGCCATATCAGCGAAATACATCGCCATAAACGCGCCGTGTTCAATGCCGGCAGGTGAATCGCAAATAATGTACTCAAAGCCGTCGGCGGCCAATTCGTTCAGAATGCGCTCTACGCCTTCGACGGTCAGCGCGTCTTTGTCACGGGTTTGCGAGGCGGGCAATATATAGAGGTTTTCCGCCCGCTTGTCTTTAATCAAAGCTTGGCGAAGATTGGCTTCACCATTGATGACATTGACGAAGTCGTACACGACGCGGCGTTCGCAGTTCATGATGATGTCAAGGTTGCGCAAACCGATATCAAAATCGATAACCACGGTTTTATGGCCGCGCATGGCGATACCACTACTTATCGCGGCGCTGGTGGTGGTTTTACCCACACCGCCTTTTCCTGAGGTAACTACAATAATTTTGGCCAAGGCTTTAATCCTTCTGTGCTGGTGTTGCGTGGTAAAAATAGGTGAAGTTCAGGCAAGGCTATACGAGTGGGGTAATACAAAGTGTCTGCTCGTCCAGGCTGGCGTGAACCGCGCTTTTCCAATGATCTTTGCGAAGATCTTCATCTACTTTAAAGTTGCCGGCGATAGAGACCAGTTCGGCTTCTAAACTTTGGCAAAAAATACGTGCCGAGGTGTCGCCGCGCACACCGGCTAGTGCGCGGCCGCGCAAGGCACCATATATATGAATATTGCCGTCGGCTAAGACTTCAGCGCCAGCAGATACCGATGCCATGATAATGAGGTCGCCGCCGGGCGCGTAAACCTGTTGGCCGGAGCGAATAGGCGTGGTGACTATTTTGCTGGGGCTTGAATTGGGGTTGATCTCGCCAATATGCTCCGCTGCTGGTGCGGCGCTGGCTTCTTCGGTGGCTGTTGGCGCGGTGTCGCTTGCGGTCTTGTCCGCATTGGGTTTGACGCGTCCGACAGGCATAATCGCCAGCGAGATTTGTTTTGCTTCGTCCTGTAGTGCTGCATTGCTGTTGCGCAATGCCACCGGCAGGAGCCCGTGTGTCTTACAAATTTCAACTAGCTCGCTCAGTGGCAAGGTGCTTAATTCGCCGTCAAATTCTTCAAAGCTGAGTACAACCGGCGTTTGTTTAAAGAAGATGGGGGCTTCTGCGGCTTTGTCTTGTAGCTGTTGCTCAAACTCAGTGCGGTCGTAGTGAGATATTTCTAGCAGGGTCAGGGGGAATAAGCCCCCTTTCAGACGAAAGGCGGTGGATGATGCCGTATTTTTACCTGTTAATGATTTTAAAAGTGGCAATCTACTTTCCTGAATTTTTGTACTGATGAAGCCGTGCGTGGTGGTGTTTCGTCCTGCGCGACAAGGTAGCAAAATTATTGGGGCTTAGAGTAAGGCATCGCCGCGATTGTTCAACTGTTTTTCACTTTGTTGGCCTTTAGTTTGGCTATATCTGCGATTTGTTCGTTATTTCTTCCTCGGGTCGTGTCTTTGCGGACTACTTTTGCACGGTGCGCAGCATTAAACAGGTCAATATCCTTTGCTTGGTGATTTGGTAGCGAAGATGCAAAAGGTTGCGCTCATTGTGCAAAATCCATAAGGCTGGATCAAAGCGAAATGCGAGGCTGCAACTATCGGCGTCAATGCTGTGCAGTTTTGCGGCATTGAAGCCAAAATACTGCTGAATCCGCGGATAAAGGGCTTTGTAGATGGCTTCTTTTGCCGAAAAGCACAGGCTCAGTCCAAGCCCGGCTGACAGGCTACTTTGGGCGATAATTCGTGATTCGGCGCTGTCGATAATTCGCGACTGCAGGCGCTCGGCACGCTCGTCATCGAGAATATCTTGGGCGTCGATGCCTATCGCTGAAACCTCGGATTTTTCAGCGACAATGCAGGCGGCGTAATCGTCGGTATGGGTAATGCTTCCCACTAAGCTGCTAGGCCACTGCGGGCATCGCTTGGCGTCGGCGATGAGTTTAAATTCGCTTATTCCTAAACTGGTCATAGCCTCGTTGGCTAAAAACCGCCCGGCAAAATACTCAGCTTGGCGTTTGCGGCTAGCGCGGATCAGCGTGGGTGGGCAATAAATCGACGACTGCTGGTATTTTGCCAGTTCAAAGCTATTTTGGTCGAAGTGGCTGCTAACGAGTATGGCGGGCGGGTAAGTTTCGGTGTCGTGGACAGGCTGAATAAAGGTCTTGTTCGCTGCACTGGAGTTGTCCATGTTTTGTCCGCTGGGTGGTATGGCCTGCCTTGTTGGCGCTAAGTGTGCCTGATGGTAATACCCTGCGCAATGTATGGCCTTGTTCACACTTTGGACTTCATGTGTTTGACCGTCACTTTTTACTGCAACAGAATGCGAACACTTGTATACCAAACAATGAAAATAATAATGAGAATAGCAAAGTGAATCGCAAAGCGGCGCTGATTGGCGAAAATGGACAGCCGGCATTTGGCGTATTTGAGCAGGGCGTAGAGCGCATTAACTTTCAAGATTATGATTTGCGTTCGCCTATGGACCGCAAATTGGGGCGCTGTGCCAAGCATTTCAAATTTAATCAATTTCAATTTATTGCCTTGGTGAGCCCGCAGTTGATCGTCGGTGTGGCAATCGTGGACTTAAAATTGCTCAGCAATGCCTTTGTATACTTATACGATCCGCAGACCCAGGCATTTGACGAGTTTAGTTTTGTTCAGCCACTGGCTCGATATACCCATATTGATACGCAGCCAGAGAGCGGTTCGGCGTCTTTTCGCAGCGGTAAGAATAAAATTTCAATCGAGGTTAAAGACGGGCGGCGGCAGCTTCGCGCCACCCTCAAAAGCGGTGTCACTATTAGCGCAGATATTGATGAGACCGACGCGGCATCGCTGGCTATGTGCAGTCGCGCCGGTTATCAGGGCTGGGTGTTTACTCGTAAGAATGCGGCCTTGGTTTGTGATGGCAGCGTTGTCTGGGGTGGTAAACATATCAATTTAGCTGAGGCGAAGGCCTTGGCTTCGGTCGATTGGACCGCTGGCTATATGCGGGGTGAAACTTTCTGGAATTGGGGGAGTATGTCGGCAACCTTGAGTGATGGTCGTAGGCTGGGGATGAATCTCGCTGCGGGGGTGAATGAAACCGGATTTACAGAAAATGCAGTATGGCTGGACGGCAAGCTGATAAAGGTAGATGCGGTGGATTTTCAATTTGACCGCTACCTTCCCAATAGTCCGTGGCGCATGCGCTCAGCGGACGGCATAGTCGACTTAGTATTTACGCCATTGGGGCGGCGCAAAGAAAAAATTAATGCGGTTTTTATTGCGTCTAACTTTACACAGCATTTTGGTGTGTTTGAGGGAGAGCTGCACATAGGCAATGAAGTAATAAGCATTAAGGATTGTTTGGGTTTTGCCGAGGACCACTACGCGCGGTGGTAGTTGAATCGCTGCGTTTCCAAAGGAGGAAGTCCGGTTAGATAGCTACTGGGCCGAGCAGTTTCCTTTCTATTGGCAAATCTCGCATGAGGTTCTAATAACAAGTTGGAATGGGATTTACGAATTTACTTGAGCTGACGAAAAATAAAATAACAAGGGGTGGTAGATATATGAGGATAATAATACGTGGGCGAGTGCTACTTAGCGGCGTTGTTTTAGCGTTTTTGTCGGCGTGTGGCGGCGGCAGCGGTGGCGGTGTCGATGTTGCAGAGCTTAGCAATTCGGTAGAAGAGCAGGCGACCGTTTTTGAAGCGTCGGTGTCCGATGCACTTAGCGCGGGTGAGCCGATCGATGGCCAATATATAGTCTTATTGAATAAATTAGACCAGCCGATTTTATCCGCTCTGCCCCTCGGGGATTTGATCAGTGACTTGTTGGGCGGTGTTAACGGCGTATTGCTGGGAAGTTTTGAAAATGTTGTTCGCGGGTTTGTCGCGCAACTTAGCCCAGAGGCGGCCGAGTTATTGGCCCAAAACCCACTGGTTAAATTGGTTGAGCAGGATCGCACCGTGACAATTGCGGCGAGCCAAACCAATGCGACGTGGGGCTTAGACCGAATTGATCAGCCCAATTTGCCTTTAGACGGTGTCTATACCTATAACAGCAGTGGCAATGGCGTGCATATTTATATCGTCGATACCGGCTTGCGCACTAGCCATCAAGAATTTACCGGTCGAGTGGGTGTCGGTCGTAATTTTGTTTCTAGTGGTTTTCTTTTTGGTAGTACTGATCCCGCAAATATCGACGATTGTAACGGCCACGGTACCCATGTTGCAGGTACTGCGGCGGGTACGACATGGGGTGTAGCTAAGGGCGCGACGGTGCATCCGGTGCGCGTCTTGGGTTGTAATGGCTCGGGTAGTAATGCCGGTGTTATCGCCGGTATCGATTGGTTGGCGGGTAACCATGCCAAACCTGCGGTTGCCAATATGAGTTTGGGTGGTGGCAGCAGTGAGGCTCTTGATCAGGCTGTTCGCGCGGCGATTGCTGCAGGCGTTACCTTTGTGGTTGCAGCGGGCAATGACAATATTGATGCCTGTAACGGCTCGCCAAACCGTGTTGATGAGGCCATTACCGTCGGCTCCACCAGTTCAAATGATGCGCGCTCATCGTTTTCAAACAAAGGTGCGTGTGTCGATATCTTTGCGCCGGGTTCGTCTATTACCTCGGCGTGGTATCAAGGCAATACCGACACCAATACGATAAGCGGTACCTCAATGGCATCACCCCATGTGGCGGGTGTGGCAGCCGTGATTTTGGGGCAGCAGCCTTCTGCTAGTCCAGCGGCAGTGTTTGCCCAGATTGTTGGCGAAGGTGTGGCGGGTAAGCTCAGCAGTATCGGTACGGGTTCCCCCAATCTCTTGCTGCAAGTCTCGGCGGCCGGCAATGGTACGCCAACGGATTTTCCACCAAGCGCCTCGTTTACTTATAGTTGTGCTGACCTGAGCTGTACCTTTAATGGCGCGAGCTCTAGCGACGATAACGGTATTAACAGTTATCAGTGGAATTTCGGCGATGGTGGTTCGGCGAGTGGTGTGGCGCCATCGCATGACTTTTCTGCTGCGGGAAACTACACGGTGGCATTGACGGTTAGCGATACCGCTAATCAGCAAAACACAGGTGTGCAAAGTGTGGTGGTGAGCTTGCCGGGCAGCGGTCCCTGCCCAGAGTGCGCGCAAACCAGCGGCACCCTTAGTGGCACTAATGCCCAGGCTTATAGCCCGAGTAGTAGTGGGTTCAGCAGCGGTGGTGGTCAGTTCCGCGGGTTCTTAGAGGGCCCTGCGAATGCTGATTTCGATTTATATCTAGAGAGGCTGGGCGGCTTTATTTTCCAAAGCTGGTCAGTGGTGGCTGCAGGCGAGACAAATAGCTCTGATGAAGCGGTAACTTACAATGGCAATGCGGGTACTTATCGCTGGCGTGTAAAATCGTTTAATGGCGGTGGTGATTATATTTTATACACCGATAATCCCTAAATTTGTTGTTAGTTAGTCATTTAGCTTAAGGAAAACGGCACATTTGTAGTGCCGTTTTTTTTGCCTGAGTTTTGGGGTTAGGCCTAGATGACTCAGGCGTGCACTATTTTGTTTAGTACAAGCTCGGTGAGTGGCAATGGGTTTTGCGGGGGAGTAGCCGCTCTGGGTGGTGAAAAAATTGCACAAACTTGGTTTGATTGGTGTTGTCATTGACAACATACTAAATTCACTATTCAATCGCCCAATGTCACTTTTGGTGCAGTTTGTGTGTCTGTGTCAATTGAGTCAAACAACAATAAAAATGAAGACAAAATTCGCTAAATGTAGATAACGTGTTGGTTCCAGTGTATTGCTTTGGCTTGGTTTGTTCGGTAAGTTACGGATAAATAACTTTCGAGCAAAGGCGCTTTTTGGCATCTATACTGGGTGTTGTCGGCGATATGATCTCGTGATTTTCTTTAGTGAGCTTGATTAACCAGAACAGAAAAGGATCGTCAGAATGAAACGATTGGTGTTATTGCTAAGTGTGTTCTTAGTGGCTTGTAGTAATGACAATACTCCTGACGTTAGTAGCGATAAGGCTGCGGCTGAAGCAGTGCAGGCTTTGCAGCAATCTGGCTCCGTCGATGGCAAAGCGCTATATGCCGCGTGCGCTGCCTGTCATGGCGCGCAGGGTGAGGGGAATCCAGGTTTACATGCGCCATCGTTGGCGAATCAGCAGGATTGGTATCTCGAACGGCAGCTTCTGGGTTTTAGGAGCGGCGTGCGTGGCAGTCATCCGGAAGATGGTTACGGTGCGCAAATGCAGGCGATCGCTAAAACCCTAGCAGATGACGCGGCAGTTAAAGCGGTCGTCGCCTACATTGCAGACTTCAAGGCTAAACCCGCTGCGAAAACCCTAGAGGGCAATATTAAGCGCGGCGCGGATTACTATTCTAATCTGTGCGGCTCCTGTCACGGTCCTGCGGCGGAAGGGAATGAAAAACTCCAATCGCCGGCGCTGGCGGGTGTTGATGATTGGTATTTGTTGAAGCAGTTCAATCATTTTCGCGACGGAATTCGCGGCGCGGATCAGACCGATCGCTACGGTTATCAAATGGGCATGATGGGTAAAACCCTGCCCAACGCTGAGATAGCAAACGACGTCATTGCCTATATTCAGTCGCTGGCGGATTAATAATGCGGGGACGGATGCGCCTGCTGATTATATGGCTATGTGGCGCTTCTGCGTCGGTGACACTGGCGGCGAGCGAGTGGACCTTAAGCGATGTATGCCCCGCTGGCTTTCATCAGCGCAATGATGCCTGTTATTTGCAAAGCTTTTACAACGACTACGGGTCGCTGCAAGAGTCGGGAGTGGGCGGCTTAAAGACGGGGCTGCCGCCGCTGCGAGAAGGCTTTAGCGCCCAGCAGATAGATCTTGGCCGGTTATTGTTTTTCGATCCCTTATTGTCGGTGGATGGTGACATGGCGTGTTCCTCCTGCCATCAGCCGGCGAGAGGTTTTTCAGATGGATTGGCTGGCAGTGCGGGGCGACACGGCCAAGCGATGACCCGTTCTGCACCGACGCTTTGGAATGTGGGATTTTTGCGGGAATTGTTTTGGGATGCGCGGGCGAGCTCGCTAGAAGAGCAAATGCAGGGGCCGTTATTTGCCCAAGAAGAAATGGCGAATACGCCGGCGCAGCTGCTAAAGAGTTTGCAAGACAATGCCAATTATCGCGAATTATTCAAGCAAGCTTTTAATGGCGAGTCGTTGAGATTAGAGCAGGTTTACACCGCGTTGACCGCATTCCAGTCCTCGCTGGTGTCCTTGAGTAGCCGCTATGATTTATATGCTAACGGCTTTCATGAGGTGTTAACACAGCCAGAAATAGACGGCATGAATGTGTTTCGATCTTTTGTGGCGCGTTGTGCGGAATGCCATACGCCGCCATTGTTTACCAATCAGCAGATCGCGGTGATTGGCTCGCCGGAGCCTGACGGTGTGGCATTGGATATTGGCGTTGCGGCGATTACGGGTGATGAGTCGCAGCGCGGTGGTTTTCGAGTGCCGACATTGCGCAATATTGAATTAACTGCACCGTATATGCATTCGGGTCGTTTTAACACCCTTCGCGACGCGGTGGCATTTTATACCGGTGGGCGTGGACATGCCGTCCCGAAAGGCGAGCACCTGAGTTTGCACTGGCATATTTGGGAGCCCAATCTTGCTGACCACGAACTTGATTTGTTGGTGGCATTTTTAAAGACCTTAACCGATCAAAGTTTCATGCCGGTATTACCGCAAAAAGTACCTTCGGGCTTGGCGCCGGTGGCGACCCAAATTCTGACGCATTAATTATCCAGACTCTGGAAATAGAGGAGCACAACAATGAAGAAAATAATTCCACAGGGGCTGTTGTGGCTTAGTCTAATACTGGCGGCACCCACCTTGATGGCGGCTGATATTTTGGTCAAAGACGGCGAGTCTATTCAGGGTGCGGTGAATAAGGCGAACACCGGTGACGTTATTTTGGTTCATCCTGGTACGTATAAAGAAAGCGTTTATGTCGACAAAGACGGCATCACTATTCGCGGTGTTGTAATAGACGGCGAGTGGCCTGTGATGGAGGGCGAAGGGGTTCGCAATGACGCCATTTTGTATTCCGGCAATGATTTTACCGTTGAGTGGTTAACGATTACCCACTATAAAGGCAATGCCATTATGGGGCAGGCCGGCAATAATTTTGTGATTCGCTACAACCGAGTCATCGACACCGGCGTGTACGGAATCTTCCCCCAGTTTGGTAAAAATGGCCTCATTGAATACAACGTATTAAGCGGCATAGAAGACGCAGCGATTTATGTTGGCATGTGCGACAACGTCGATGTTCGTCATAACGAAGTCTTCGATAACGTCGCCGGTATCGAAATTGAAAACACCCGTCACGCTCTAGTAGAAAATAACTACGCCCACGACAACACAGCCGGATTGTTGGTGTTTATTACACCGGGCCTACCGATTAAAACTACCTACGACGTTATTCTACGTAATAATTTTGTGGTCAATAATAATACCGCTAACTTTGGCGCGCCGGGTTCGATTGTGTCTAAAGTGCCCGCCGGGATTGGCATTGTAGTCATGGCTGCTGATGACGTGGTGGTGGAAGGCAATATTGTGTCAGGTAATAAAACCGCCGGTATCGTCGTGACTGATTTGGCGTTTATTACGGATATTTCTAGTGACCCAGATTCAGAGCCCAACCCTGATCGCATGGTGTTCCTAGATAACTTAATGTTTGATAACGGCGCCGACCCGGTGGCGGATGTTAAGGCGTTGATGCTGACCCAATTTAGTCGCAGCGGCCCAGATATTCTTGCGAATTTAGGTTCTGCCCAAGAGCCAGATAACTGCATTATTAATCGTGAACGTTACACCAGCTTCGGTGTAAAAAAGTGGAGCGAGTGCGAGCGCAAAGATACCTCAGATATTTTGAGTATGCGCATTCCCGGTGGCGCACCTAGCGAAGTCGTGACAACGGAAAATCGTACCAAATTGTTGTATCACGGCATTTGTGCGGGCTGTCATGCTTATAACCTGCGGATGATTGGGCCACCAACGCTAACGGTACAAGCCTTGTATCGCAATGATCCCCAGGGTATTGCCGACTATATTGCCGCGCCGCATAAGGTACGAACCGACTACCCAGCGATGCCGCCCCAAGGCCATTTATCCCCAGAACTACGTCGTGAAGTGGCTGAATATATGTTGAGCGTCACCAAGTAATTAGCTTGGTGCCAATACTATTTGTGATACGCCGCTTCGGGTATTGCGCTGATTGTTTGCGAGAGAGGGCCTTATATGAAACCCATGAATAGAAGTCACATGGCCTGTGCCGTCGGCCTTGCATTGCTGGGCACGTCGTCGGCGTACGCGGCCAAAAATCTGGCGCTAGAGGAAGTGGTGGTCACCGCGCAAAAGCGTGAACAAAGTGCCATGACGGTGCCGGTTACGGTGGACACCTTTACCAATCAGGATTTGGAAAATACCGGCGCCCTGAATATGGAAGATATTCAAGCGTATATCCCGGGCTTGAAGGTAGGTGATGGTGTGCGGGGCGGCGGTACTACCCAATCTTCGTTTGTGATTCGTGGTATCGATAGCTCAAATATCAGTACCGGAGGCGACCCTTCGGTTGCAACTTTTTTAGATGGTGTTTATCTACCGCGTGCTGCGATTACCGTGCCGTTTTCTGACATGGAACGTGTCGAAGTTTTAAAAGGCCCGCAGGGCACCTTGTTTGGTCGCAACGCGGCGGCGGGGGTGGTGAGTTTTATTCCTAATGCGCCAAGCCTTGAAGAGACCGAAGGCTTTGTGATGGCAAAGCTGGGAAGTTACAACTTATTCCGTGTCGAAGGCATGGGGAATGTCCCGCTTAGTGACACTCTAGCGCTGCGAGTGAATTTGCTGCACAACCAGCGCGATGCAGTTATCGATAATAAGGGCACAGCTAGCCCTGACCCCGGCGAGCAAGATAATCAATTTGCGCGCTTGGCCCTACGCTGGGAAGCCAGCGATAGATTGAGCATGCAGTTCGCCTACGATATTGATCGCGTTGATAATGGCCCGCAGGCGCGTCTTAGTATTAGCGAGAACTTCTCAAATTACCCCGACCCGACAGATCGCAAATTAGAGACCGATGCGATTGGCGGCGGCGAAACCAGAGACATGCAGGGATTTACCGGCAAGCTATGGTATGAGTTAAGCGACGCAACTAGCATGACCTTGATCGGCAGTTATCGCGCTTTCGAAACTTATAATTTACAGGACGAAGATGCGACCTCCGATGAGTCGGTCTACGTTGATACCAATAATATTGAAGATTCCGATATCGCCTATTTCGAGATGCAATTTAATGTTGCGCTAGATTGGGTAGACGCGGTATTCGGCGCGAATTACAGCAAGGAAGACACCTACCAGCAAACCGCTTTAACCTTTGGTTATGGCACGGTGATAGAGCTGGCCTCGGGTATGGCGAGCATTCCGCAAGGTTTATTGAATACCTTGTTGGGCGGTGTGGTGGCAGGCAATTACGTAACCGAAACCATGACCAACGAAGGTGATTTTGAAAGCTACGGCTTTTTTACAGACCTTGATTTTCCCATTACTGACCGCCTGAATGTGATTACCGGTTTACGTTATAGCAACGACAAAAAGTCTTTTAGCTGGGATGCGCCGCTAGCTGATTTTGTAGTCTCACAGGCATTGGGTGAGAACTTCTTTTTTAACTCCGAGGGGTTAGAAACAGCTTCTGAAAGCTGGGACAAAATTACGGGTCGCGTGGTCGCCAATTTCCAAGTGACTGACGGTGCGATGACATTCTTGAGTTATTCCACCGGTTATAAATCTGGCGGCTACGACTCATTAAATACCGGCACCCGCGAAGCGCCGCTAGACCCAGAAGTGGTGAGCAATATTGAATTCGGTGTTAAAGGCGATTTTTTCGACACCCGCGTTCGCACCCAAGTCGCCTTATTTAAAATGATTATTGACGATCGCCAAGAAGCCATCGAGTCGCGCACGCCAGAGAGTAATGGCGCGGTGCCGACAGTTATCAATACTGATGAAGATATTCAAGGTATAGAGCTAACTGCCGATTGGTTGTTAACTGATAATCTGCGCTTCGGCCTTATATATACCTACCGCGAGCAGGAGTCTAGCCGCGAAGCGTATTACAACGCGCAGGGGGATTTTGTAGTTGCGGATCAATTGAACGTATCGTCGCCACAGGAATACACCCTGACGATGGATTGGTCTCCAGAGATTAATTACGGCTTGTTGTTATTTCATGTTGATTATATTTATGAGGAAAACACCGAGCCGGGTAATGAAGACCATCAAGCATTCTTTAATACCGTTAACGGTTACGGCGACGATACTCAATTGCTGAATGCACGGGTGGCGTGGAATACCCCAGGTGGCGGCTATGAAATGGCATTGTGGGGCAAAAATTTACTGGGCAATGATCGGGTGTCTCAGCCTGGTGGTTTAACGGGGACTGATATTGGCACCTACCATGTTGGTATTGTTGACCCATTAACCTATGGTGTGGATTTTAAAGTTATTTTTTAAGCCGCTTTCTTCGGTATGTTTCTTAGGGCTGTAGCGACAAAACCGCAGTCCTATACAGCGCCTAATGCGGGAGCGTGTTGATAAGCCCTCTAATTAAGCGAGCATTGGCGCTCACCAGCATTGCTCTCGGTGAGCGGTAGTCATCCAATAGCCATTGCAGCGCCGACTGACTGATGGCGCCGACCAAAGCAATGCCGGTGATACGGGTTTCCTCTTCGGCTATTGACCAGTTGGGTTGTATAGCTCTACCAAGAACGAGTAATAATTCGGCAAACTGCTGAATACGATCGGTGTATAGCGCGTCGATACGCGGGCTAACGCCTAGTACTTCCAGCCAGCACACACGCGCCATCCGCGAATTTTCAAATGCACTAAAGAATGCCTCAAGCCCGGCGTCAATTTGGCTAAGCGCTAATTGTTGGCTGGCTCCGATATTGATGGCGGCCACTACCTCGGCTTGGATTTGGTCTAGCGACTCGGTATAGACCGCCGCTAATAAATCCTCGGTGTCGCTGAAAGTTTTGTAAAAGTAGCGGTCAGTCAGTCCCGCTTGTTTGCATAGCGTTCTTACTGTGGTGGCGCGGTAGCCAACAGTGCCAAAGAGCTCTAGACCGGCATCCATAAAGGTCTGGCGCTGGCGCGATAGCCGTTCGGCTGCGCTTTCGCCCCCGTAGGTTCGCCCTGATTTGATGTTCTGTTCATTTTTTTGCATACCAGTATTTGACGACAAGTGTCATCAGAAGTAAAGTGATGTCGTTTGTCATCACATAAAAATATTCTAAAGCCCTCACGGGGAGTTAATACATGCAAACTAAGCAGTGTTATCGGGTTGTCATTATTGGCAGCGGATTTGGCGGTCAGTGCGCGGCAATCCGCCTGCAGGAGCAGCGCGTTACGGACATCCGACTTCTCGAACGGCGTGATTTTATGGGCGGCACGTGGTGTCAAAATAGCTACCCCGGTGCAGCGGTAGATGTGCAGTCACCGCTGTATTCAATTTCGTCCGAGCCCCGCGCGTGGTCGCAGATGTTTGTAGAACAGGAAGAGCTACAGCAATACACCAACGACGTGATTGATAAACATGGCTTGCGTGAAAAAACCACGCTAAATGCCAATGTGAAGCAGGTGATCTGGAATGAGGCTGACAAGCGTTGGATTGTAGAGACCGACGCTGCGGGGACGTTTGAGGCGCAAATCTTGATCAATGCCTCCGGCCCGCTGAGCACGCCAGTTATTCCTCACTTTCCCGGCCGGGATACCTTCAAAGGAAAAAGCTTTCACACCAACGGCTGGGATCATTCATACGACTATCACGGTAAACGCGTCGCGATTATTGGCAGTGGAGCAAGTGCCGCGCAGGTTATTCCCGCTATTGCGGGGGATGTCGCCGAGCTGCACGTTTTTCAGCGCAATCCGCACTGGGTGTTACCACGGCCAGACCGTAAGTTTTCATCTTTCCAGCGTAAGTTGCTTGGTATTAAGCCGTTTTATAAAGCGCTGCGTTGGTCGATTTATTGGGGCCTTGAAACTCGTGTGATCGGTTTTAAGTATTCTAAGCTGATGCTAAATCTCGCTGCCGGACGGGTGGCCTTGAAGCACCTTAAAAAGCAGGTGCCAGACCCAGTACTGCGTGAAAAGCTTACCGCAGATTTCACCATTGGCTGTAAGCGCGTCATTTTATCAAGCACTTTGTATCCTGCCTTGTCTCGGTCAAATGTCAGTTTGCATGACAAGCAAGACGGTATAGCTGCGATAAACGAGACTGGTATTCTCACCGCGCAGGGGCAGCAAGTTGATGTTGATCTCATCATCTGGTCTACCGGCTATGACGCCACCGATGGCGTGATCTCCTATCCCGTGACTGGCAAAGACAATAAGCGCCTAGCCAATGTTTGGGAGGAGTTTCCACGGGCTTACCTCGGTACGACGATTCCCGGTTTTCCCAACCTCTTTATCGTCACCGGGCCAAATACCGGCATTGGTCACACCTCGGCGATTTTTGTTATTGAGTCGCAAATTAAATACATCACCAACAGCATTCAGCAGCTTGAAAAATCCGGTAAGCAAGCCATCGAAGTCCGTGCCGACGCCGAAGATGAATACACCCAAATGGTCCACTCTGAAATGGAGAAAACCGTGTGGAAGTCGGGCGGATGCACCAGTTGGTATCAAAGCAAAAGTGGCCACGTTATCGCCATGTTTCCCGGCTTCAGCTTTACGTTTCGCAGACTAGCCAGCCGCTTTAAGACAAGGCACCATTTGTTTAGCTAAGGCCATTAACATGAGGAATTTTAATAATAAGCTCATCGTTATAACGGGCGCTGGATCGGGTATGGGGCGTGCTTATGCCCTGGAATTTGCAAAGCTAGGTGCAAGGCTGGCGCTGAATGACTACGACAGCAGGGGGCTTTCTGAAACCGTTGAGATGGTGCGGAAGAACGGTTCAACGGAAATATACAGTGCTGCCTTCGATGTTGCAGACCGCTCGGCAATGGAAACATTTGCTGCCGATGTAAAAAACGCGCTCGGCAATGCCCATGTCATTATAAATAATGCCGGCGTGTCGGGTGATGGCAAACCGGTGTGGGCGACGCCACTCTCGTCAATCGAACGAGTTATTGGCATCAATTTTTATGGCGTGGTGCACGGCACCCAGGTGTTCTTGCCACAGCTGATCGAGAACGGCGAGGGCGCGGTGGTGAATGTGTCTAGTGTTTTTGGTTTGATCGGCCCACCAAATAACAGTGATTACAGCGCAGCGAAATTTGCCGTGCGCGGCTTTACCGAAGCGTTAATGGTTGAGTTACTCGATAGCCCAATCAGTGTGCACCTTGTGCATCCGGGTGGCATTGCGACCAATATTGCCAATGTGCCTCAGCACCAAGCCTTCTCGGACAAATATCTGTCAACCCCGCCGGAGGCAGTTGTGCGCCGCGTGATTCGTGGTATACGCCGTGGCACGCCGAAAATTGTATACGGCAAAGACTCATTTAAAACGTGGTTCGGCGCGAACTTTGTACCCCTGCGCCTGCTAAATAAAATTATCTGGTGGGATATGCGCGACGTGATTGACCGCAGCGACTATCCGCTGCAGCCGTCTATTAGTAAACCTCTTACTACACCGATTAAAGAAAGGAATGCAGGATGAAGAAGTACCTAATTGTTGCTATCGCGTTGGCTGCTAGTTTCGCCATTTGGGCTGGGGTTACTTACCCGCGTATTGGTGGTGACGTGCTGCACTTGGTTAGCGGTATTGAAACACGTATTTATGGCTTACACCGCGCTGAAGTCGAGATTAGCGATAGCCGCATGATGAGCTGGCAGGGTGGCCCGCAAACGGCCGACGAAACCGTGCTTATGATTCACGGCTATAGCTCAGAAAAAACCGTGTGGATGCGCTTTGCCAGCCATTTCACTGATAAGTATCGGGTCTTGATTCTTGATCTGCCTGGCCACGGCGAAACTGCCTTTGATCCTGCAATAAAATACGACACCGTGAGTCAGGCGCAGCGGGTGGTAGAAGCGATGGACGTATTGGGTATTCAGCGCGCTCATATTGTGGGTAATTCCATGGGCGGTTTCATCAGTGCGCAATTGGCTTTGCATAATCCAGACCGCGTGCAGAGCGCCGTACTGATTGATGCCGCCGGTGTTGTTGCGCCGCAAGAAAGTGACATGGCCAAAATGCTGGCCTCGGGCCGCAACCCTTTTGAAATTCGTAGTCGTGAAGAATTTATTGAATTTTATGGCATGACCATGGCCCAGCCACCGTGGCTGCCAAGAATGATTTTAGACTATATGGCGGATGACTATATTGTTCGTCGCGAGTCACTTACCCGCATATTCAATGACTTCCACAATACCGATTTTTTGGATGAGCATCTGAGTGAAATCCACGTGCCCATACTCATATTATGGGGCGAACGTGATCGTCTGCTGCATATTAGCTCCGCAGCGGTGTGGCAGAGCGGTATACCGAATGCCGAACTCATTACCTATCCAGAGCTTGGTCACATGCCCATGTTAGAAGCGCCGAGTAAGAGCGCAGACGATGTGCTCGCGTTTTTGAATAAACATCATTAAATCCAGCTTCTATCAAATAAGAGATCGGGCATGAAAACATTTAAAGATAAAGTCGCCATCGTGACGGGCGGGGGTGGCGACGGTATTGGTCATCACTTGGTCATGGAGCTTGCGCGTCAAGGTGCCAAAATCGCCTTTTGCGATATCACTAAGTTAAATACCACAGAAGAAAAATTAACGGCGCTGGGCGCAGAGTTTTACAGCGAAACGGTTGATATGGGCAACAAACTGGCTATTAACGCCTTTATCGACAATGTGCTTGCTCGCTTTAGCTGCATCGACCTGCTGATTAATAACGCCGGTATTGCCCTTGGCGACCTCACTTTTGGCGAAGCGAGTGAGCAAGACTTTGAAAAAATTACCAACATCAATTACTGGGGCGTCATTCACACCACCCAGCGTTGTTATCCGCATTTACGGACTCGGCCAGAGGCCGCCATTGTAAATCTTTCAAGCTCACAAGGTATTCTTGCGCTGCCGTATCTCGTGCCGTATTGCACCACCAAATTTGCCGTACGGGGCTTTACCGACAGCCTGCGCGCAGAACATCACATTCGCGGCATCCGCAATGTAACACTACACACAGTACATCCCGGCGCGGTAGCAACCAACATCACCCTCAATGCAGATCATCACAATAGCGGCACCCAACAATTTCACGAAGAATTACAACGTGGAACCCACCCTGCCGATGCAGCAAAGATCATTTTACGTGGCGTACAAAAAAATGTCGCCCGCATATTTATCAGTGACGGCCGTGCGCAAGACATATTGGCAAGGCTGTTACCCACAGCCTCAGTTTATATAATAAAAATGTTGATGCGACTGCGTGGAATTGTAGCTCGTTAGGCAATAGTGTTAATTGTAGCTTCACTCTAAAGTTGGCTACGTAACTGAATTAGCTTGTGATCAGCGGGGGCGACTTTGGCTCGGCAGCGTCGTTTCATATGATCGTTTTACCCAAAACTCGGCCGCCCGATTGCGGCAGCGCAATAGCCATCAACAGTTGCAGGCCGTCATTCCGAATTAGTGCGCTACTTGCACAAATTACCGTACAAGTTATACTTGACCTATTTGCTGTACAAGTAAGGTGATGATCCATGAGAGTTATTAGCTTTTCAGATGCTCGGAGTAAGTTAAAAAGTGTTTTAGATCAGGTGGTTAGTGATGCTGACTACACTATTATTACTCGCCGGGACTCTGAGGATGCGGTTGTAATGTCTTTGGATCAGTTTAATGGTCTTATGGAAACGGTTCATTTACTGAAGAGTCCCGCTAATGCATCCCATCTTTCAAAATCCATTAAACAATATCGGGCTGGTAAAATAAGCCAGCATGAGCTGACTAGTGATTGAAGTACTTTCATGGACTAGAGCGGCATGGTCGGATTACTTGTACTGGCAAACTCAAGACAAGAAAACATTAAAGCGTATCAATAGGCTTATTCAGGATACGCAGCGATCTCCGTTTGAAGGTATTGGCAAGCCTGAGCCTCTAAAGGAAAATTTAGTCGGTTTTTGGTCGCGGCGTATTGATGATAGCAATCGCTTAGTTTATGCGGTGGACGATAATCAGCTTACTGTTATTTCTTGTCGTTACCATTATGAAAAATAGTTTCCTCCGGTAGCTTTGGTTTTCTAAGTCTTAACTCCGCAATACATTGCGTTATCATTCTTAAGTGGCTGTTCCAGTGCCGATATAAACAAGCGCGGAATCTTATGGGGTCATCTACGCAGTATTTTTAGGTTTTCAGTTGTGTCATCATTTCTTAATAGGGTGGGCATAGACTCTGGCGAGCATAAATTCCGGAGTTCTCTATGTCTTTACCTCGCGATCCAACTTCACGCCCGTCTCCTTTACGGCCATTAACACGCCGACGCTTTGTGGCGGGAAGCGTTGCGGGTTTAGCCTTAACTGCCTGTGGGGGCGGGAGCAGTCGTAGTACTGACGGTGCGCTTATTACGCCAGAGCCAATGCCGGAACCTATTCCGCAGCCGGAACCGATGCCCGACACTGAGGTGCTTGGTCCAATGATGCCGCGTGGTTTGCACAGCAGTTTTATGGGAGATAGCCACAGCTCTCGAACAATCACATGGTTTACCGACGGTGGAGATGCGCCGGTATCGTGGCTGGAATTCTCGTCATTTGATGTGGGGCTGGATGAGTTTTCGATTCAAGACGACGCCTTTGAGTTTAGCGTTGAGGCGAGCACATCTGAAACGACGGGTATCGACAGTTTTACGCATCGCGCT
>JAGPVP010000079.1 GCA_018066965.1 Zhongshania sp.
TCGTCATTTAATTCAAAAACTGCTACCGACCGGCCAACTGTCACGCCCCGTAATTGCAGAAAACATGAAACTTCATGAACGTGCCCTGCACCGAAAATTGCAATCTGAAGGGTATACCTTTGAAGCACTTGTTGACGAAGTTAGGATTACTGAAGCTAAAAAACTTCTTGCGCACGACGCCATACCCATGTCACAAATAGCGGGTTTATTGGGGTACAACGAACAAAGCTCATTTAATAGAGCGTTTAAACGCTGGTTTAATATGACGCCAAAACAATATTTGCAAAGCAAACCTTAGGCTAAATTAAAGTTTCACTCTTTAACCAAAAACTGCGCCCTAGCCATTGCTATAGGCGCAGCTTCATCTTCCTGCCACGCACTTATACTCACGTTAATCATTCGCCTACCGAGATAGACCAACTTGCAGCGCGAATGTGTAGCCACATACTTGCCTGCACGCACATAGTCCACCGCGAAATCGACCACCTTGGGAAATTTTTCACTGTTGCTATGCCGCAAGACATACATCATTGCCGACAACTCCATAAAACCAGCAATTGCCCCACCATGTAACGCTGGCAGTGTCGGGTTGCCGATATTGCTCTTTTTGGTCGGTAACAAAAAGCAATCGTTCTCCCCTCCCACTTGTATACCAAGCGTTTGCGCATAAGGAACTCGGTTAATAAGTTGATGCAATTCCAAATCATTCATTGTCGCTACCACGGGACTTCTGCCCTGATTGTTTCAATTTTTGCGCTGCACGAAACTCACGACGCATATCGGTAAACAACGCGAGCTCCATTCGGAAGAAATTACCAACAGCGGATGCAATTGGCTTCTCGCGATCACCATGATGGGCAAGAGCTCGCGCAAAAATCACACTCTCAGTGACGCGATAAACCTCCGCGTCGGCATACACCGTTTGGCCAGGGGTCGCCGCGCGCATATAATCGATACGTAAATCGATGGTTGGCGTCATCGCCAAATCTACTAATACCGTCGCGGCGGCAAAGCCACAGCAAGTATCCAATAAGGCGGTGATTGCGCCGCCATGAATAACGCCCGTATCCGGGTCACCAATCAATGTGTCGCTGTAGGACATAGACATACCAACCCGATGACGCTCAACATATTCTGGGCGAATGCCTAAGGTCGTAAAATGATCGCCTTCATTGGCCGTTAAAACGGTATCAACGAAACGAAGTAGCTCTTCAAAATCCAATGCCATTATTTATCCCGAAATAGCTATTCGACCGAGTATAAACGGCCGCAGCCCAGCATTTTACCAAGTTAACGTCTAAAAGGGTGAAAACACCATAAGACAAAAAAAGCCGCCACCGAAAATCGGTAGCGGCTTGGCGCCTCGCGCTATGTGAGCTTAGTGAACTTGGGCTTCACCCGCTCCCTGTGGGTAGCGAATACTCTCTACCATATCCTGTACATCTTGCGGTGGCGGCGGTGTTAAATGGCACACCACAGCGGCCACTGCAAAGTTAACAATCATGCCTAAGGTACCAATCCCTTCTGGCGACACCCCAAACCACCAATTCTCAGGCACGCTGGCCGCAGGATTGATAAATTTGAAATACACAATATAGGTAGCAGTAAACAAGAGACCACTAACCATGCCCGTTATCGCACCGTATTTATTCATGCGTTTGTAAAAGATACCGAGGATGATGGCAGGGAAAAAGCTCGATGCCGCCAAGCCAAAGGCAAAGGCCACCACTTGGGCGACAAAGCCCGGCGGATTTATCCCCAGATAGCCAGCGATACACACCGCCACCGCTGCCGCACTACGTGCATAACGAAGCTCCATTTTGTCCGATATATTCGGCATCAGATTTCGCTTCAGCAAATCGTGGGAGATCGATGTTGAGATAACCAGTAGCAAACCTGCCGAGGTAGACAAGGCTGCAGCAACGCCACCCGCGGCAACTAGGGCAATCACCCATGCAGGAAGATCGGCAATCTCGGGGTTGGCCAAGACCATAATATCCCGATCAATATGCATCTCGTTGCGCTCGTCGCCGGAGTAGAACATACGGCCATCTTCGTTTTTATCTTCCCAGCCGATTAAGCCGGTTTTCTCCCAGTTGGTCACCCACGTCGGCGCTTCACTGTACTCAGTACCCTGACTATCGGCACCGTTAATGGTGTTGATCATATTCAGCCGTGCAAAACCGGCAACCGCGGGTGCTGTGGTGTAAAGCACCGCAATAAAGATCAACGCCCAGCCCGCAGACTTACGCGCGTCTTTCACCTTAGGTACGGTAAAGAAGCGCACAATCACGTGAGGCAAACCCGCCGTACCCACCATCAATGCTGCAGTGATAAACAGCACATCAATCGTCGACTTCGTCCCACTGGTGTAGGCGGCAAACCCGAGTTCAGCCGACAAGCCATCGAGCTTGTCGAGCAGATGCACCCCCGAACCATCGGCCAAGGTCGCGCCGAAGCCAAACTGGGGAATAACATGACCCGTAATCATGATCGAGATAAAGATTGCCGGCACCAAATAGGCCATCATCAACACGCAGTATTGCGCGACCTGGGTATAGGTGATGCCCTTCATGCCGCCGAGTACGGCGTAAAAGAACACAATTGCCATGCCTAGGAACACGCCAGTGGTAATGTCTACTTCAAGGAAGCGACTGAATACCACGCCAACCCCACGCATCTGCCCTGCCACATAAGTGAAAGACACAAAGATCGCGCAGATAACGGCAACGGTTCGCGCCGTTTGCGAATAGTAGCGGTCGCCAATAAAGTCCGGCACCGTAAATTTGCCAAATTTACGCAGATACGGCGCCAAACACAGCGCTAACAACACATAGCCGCCAGTCCAGCCCATTAAATAGACAGCGCCGTCGTAACCCATAAAGGAAATAAGGCCCGCCATTGATATAAACGACGCTGCACTCATCCAGTCCGCTGCCGTCGCCATGCCATTAACAA
>JAGPVP010000081.1 GCA_018066965.1 Zhongshania sp.
AGCTTATTGCTTTCCCTGCGCGGAATCGGCGAACGCCGTACTCATAGCCGTGCACTGCGACGAATCCAAATACTTTTCACACACTTTAACCAGCGCATCATCAGGTCGACGCTCACACTGCCAATCTACCTGATTTAGACTTTTACCGCTGCGCGCACAGCGATGCGCCGACTCATCTAATAATAGTACCTCGCTTTGCTCAAGCCATTTATCGAGATCGTCTAGCATATGTGCCTTCATTACCGCGGCGGTGTCGCTTTTTTCATCAGTCCAAGTGCTAAGTCGTGCCGCACTCTGGCGCTGCCAACTGGCCCACAATCCCGCCAAACCGGCCACCTGCCCGTCTTTACTTATTGGCTGATTTTCGTCGATGTCTTTTAGCAGACCTGATTTTAGCTTGGCCAATTCATTTGACGATAAAACAGTCTCGCTAAGCACTTCTGCAAACCGCGTATTTAAGCGTTGCTTATACCACTCATAGCGGCTTTCAAGTTTGTCGAGGAAATCGTCGCTTGGTAATTCAGAGGCATTTTCAGTCTGCCCAAAACTAACATATTTTGCACCGCTGTCATCAACGGCGATACCAATGCCAACTGGCTTACCCAGCTCGTATTGCGTGTAACTTTTTAAGCGGCCGTAATGCATCACCGTGACAGGACCGTGATACAGCCATTTACCTTCGTACAGCGCATCTACATTCACTGCCGCGCGCGTCACTATGCCGTGATGATAAATTCGCAGGCGATGAAATATGCCGCCGTTATCAATATCTCTAGCCGAAATTTCTAGCACCGACGCAGGGTAATCTTCACTTAGCGCATAAAACTGGCTTTTATCGCAGTCGTAGGCAAAGGCCTGCAACAAACGCTGTGGCACGGTTAAATTAGGTGCTCGCTCGCAATCACCCAATAACTCCACTTTTGAAAAACTACCTGGCTCATAATAAAAATACTGTATTGCCTGCTGCTCAATTTGATAATTAAAGTACTGCCGCTCTACAACAAAAAATGCTTGTTCCGCATTTTGCGCGCTAATTTTAACAACCCCACGTGGTAAGCCATTTTGAAAGCCGAGCTCAAGCCGAAACGGCCCAGCCAATCCGCGACGCACTATCGGGTAGGATTCAGGGTGATTTTTGAGACTAATATCTCGACGATATTGAAGGTACTGATTATCGCCCGTCATCGTCATTAACGGCGGCGCTCGGAATGGATGCAAATTTGCGTAATGCCCCTGCCAGCGACTTTGCTCCGCCTGGGCTAATACGCGCTGTTCTGAGTCAGAAATAGTAAATGTGCCACTAAACGACAGCGTGCTTTTAGCCGCACTCACGCTAAAATCACCACTTAATTTTAAGGTCAATAACTCATTATTAGTATCAAGATAGGACTGTGTTAACTCGCCCTGCTGCGGGTAGCCTTTGCTGTCAAAGGTGCCGTCAAACTGGGTTTTTGCGGCATCTTCGTATTCAACATTACCTTGTAAAAACACATCGCGCTTGTACACTCCGCTGAATATTGGCGCCGCTTGCCCATCAAGTTCAAAGCGCTTATTTTCAACGCGGCCCGCGCACCCACTTAGCAGAAGCACGCATAAACACCACGTTACTAGACCTTTGTACGAACCAAAGCAGCGCTCTTTACTAAGAAAGCAACCATTAGACAATAGCCCTATTATGTTGCTTGGTCGCCTGATCATCCTTACCCATCTCCCTATTTGGTCTTGGTTATCGCTCTTAATCATACCCTAGTCGCATTTATTTGAATTGATCTGGTTCCCAGCTTTGACTTAAACGCACAAGACATGACATTGTTTAGCAGACTGATATAAAACCATAATTGAGCATCATCAATGACACTCGCGTTAGTAAGTATTTTAGTTTCCGGTATTTTTTGCCAGTGGCTGGCCTGGCGCTTTCGCCTGCCTGCCATCGTTTTGCTCGCCGCCTGCGGTCTGTTACTAGGCCCAATAACCGGATGGATACAACCCAGTGTCGACTTTGGCAATGGGCTCACCGCCGTCACCTCCCTGTTTGTTGCGATTATTCTTTTCGAGGGCGGGCTTAACCTTCAGTTCCATGAATTACGAGAAACCGCCCAAGTCACCCGCCGACTAACTTCTATTGGGGTGTTACTGGCGTGGGGCATTGGCATTACCGTCGCCCATTACGTTGGCGGCTTAAGCTGGGGAGTTGCCTCCTTACTCGGTGCAATCTTGGTTGTTACCGGCCCAACCGTCATTATGCCACTGCTCAAACATGCCAAGCTCAACCGGCGAACAGCTTCTTATTTAAAGTGGGAAGGTATTATTAACGACCCTATCGGCGTCTTATTAGCCGTATTGGTCTATCAGTACCTGCTCTACTCTGGCGAAGGCCCCGCTCTACAATCCATATTTACCAGCTTGGGCTTGGCCCTCGGCACCTCGATCGTTTTAGGCGGCGGTATTGCCTATGGTTTGGGGTACTGCTTCCGCAAAGGTTGGATTCCAGAATACCTAAAAGCACCCTCAATTATTGCGAGCGTCCTCGCGGTCTACGCCCTGTCTGATCTTGTGCAGCATGAATCCGGTTTACTCGCTACCACATTAATGGGTGTAGTGATGGGCAATATGGGCCTACGCAGCCTAGATGAAATGCGCCGTTTTAAGGAATACATTACCCTTATTCTAGTCTCGTTTCTCTTTGTGGTGCTCACCGCATCACTGACCAAAACCGCACTGCAATCTATTCACTGGCAGTTGGTGGCGATGGTCTTAACCTTTGTATTTGTGGTTAGGCCGCTGGCCGTGTTTTTGGCAACCATTCGTACCGACTGCAGCTGGCAAGACCGCATACTTATTGCGTGGATAGCCCCGCGTGGTGTTGTTGCCGCCGCCTCGGCTGGCGCCTTCGCACCCGCACTGATAGACGCGGGATTTGAAGATGCGCAATATCTTGTGCCCGCCGTATTTATGCTGATATTCGCCACCATCATTGCCCACGGTTTCTCCTTAGGGCCGCTCACAAAATTGCTTAAACTCGGCTCGCCCGGCAAAGGCCGCATATTAATTGTAGGGGCCTCACCGTGGACTGTTGAACTTGCCACCGCTCTCAAAAAAATCAACCAAGAAGTGGTTATTGCTGATACCGAGTGGGGTCGCCTGCAGTCCGCTCGCCAGCAGGGTGTAGATACATGGTTTGGCGAGGTACTGTCTGACATGGCAGACGAAGCCATGGCGCTAGACAACATCTATACCGTATTAGCCGCCACCGGCAACAACCATTACAACTCGATGGTGTGCAACCACTTTGCTCCGCACTTAGGGCGTCACCGGGTATTCCAGCCCTACGACAGTGGCTACGAGCGTAATAAGCGAGTGGTTTCTGAAACGCGACGCGGCATCACTGCATTTTCTGCCAACATCTCCTTTGCAGAACTATGGACGCGAATGATAAAGGGCTGGGTGATTCGGAAAACCGTGATTACCGACACCTATAACGAGAAAGATTTTCTAGCGAAACTGCCCGACGATGCAGTGCGGCTAGCGATTATTCCCGACAATGGCAAATTAGAATGGCTGAGCCAAAAAACTCGCAAGCTCCAAACCGGTGACACCGTGATCAGCTTTGTACCGCCGGAAGCGAACGAGCTGGAGCAAGAACCCGAAAGTGAGATCAGCCCAAAGTTGCCAGCGTAATAATAAGATACGGAGAATACGATGACCCCACTGCGCACACCGGATGCCTGCTTCGATAATTTGCAGGACTACCCCTTCTCGCCTAACTACCTGCAGATAGACGACAACGAGGGCGGTGAGTTGCGCATGCATTTTGTCGACGAAGGGCCAAAAGACGCCCCTGTCATATTACTTATGCACGGCGAGCCAACATGGAGCTACCTCTACCGGCACATGATTTCACCCTTAGCGGATGCGGGCTTTCGGGTAATTGCTCCCGACCTAATCGGCTTTGGTCGCTCAGACAAACCCAGCGAGCGCAGCGACTACACCTACCAACGACATGTGGGCTGGGTTCGTGCTTTGCTCCTGCAATTAGATCTACACAACATCACACTGTTCTGCCAAGACTGGGGCGGTTTAATCGGCCTGCGGCTATTGGCAGAAGAACAACATCGCTTTAGTCGCACCGTCGCCGCTAACACCATGTTACCTACCGGCGACCATCACCCCGGTGAAGCCTTTGTGCAATGGCAGCAATTATCACGAAATATACCGGTATTTACGGTGGGTAAAATTATCGCCGGTACCTGCGTGAAACCGGTCTCTGCTGAAACAATACACGCTTATGACGCGCCCTTCCCTGACGAAAGCTTTAAAGCCGGTGCTCGTCAATTTCCCATGTTAGTTCCCGTCACCGCCGACGATCCTGCCGCCAATGCCAACCGCGCCGCGTGGGAGATATTAAGTAAAATGGAAAAGCCCTTCTTAACGGCCTTTAGCGACAAAGACCCGATCACCGCCGCTGGCGAAGCGGTATTCCGAAAAATGATTCCGGGCACCAAGGGGCAAGCCCACACCACGATTGTTGAAGGTGGGCATTTTTTACAAGAAGATCAAAGTGAAAAATTAGTCGAAGTGATATTAAAATTTATTGCGGATACAGCCACGAACTAGTATCGATTAACGCTGTGCGGAAACTACTCCGCACAGCGTTATATACTACAAACTCATAAAATCAGGCACATTAAACACCCAACTCTTTTCTTCTTTACGGCTGCTAATGCGCCAGCCCGCAGGTGTACGGCGATAGGTATCCACATACCAAAGCCCTAACATAAACACCTGCTTTTCTTCACCAAGCGGCATTTCCATAGGGTTAAAACACATCACGCGGCCACTACCTTCATCACCGTCTACCGTAATCTGCACATTGGCATTTAAGTGTTGCGACGCGCTAAACGCGGGTAAAGCCTGTTTTAAAAATTCCAGCGTCGATGACCGATCACCCACCGAGCCACCAAAGGCGCTGTAGTCGATATGGGCATCGGGGGTAAAAATATCGTTTAGCTCATCCACGGCTTTACGATCAATAATATCCGCGTAGCGATACAACATATCTTGAATTTCAAAACGATCAGACATTTCCTGCAAGCTTAACGGCATTGCCTGTCTCCATTATTATTTTAATTCATCGTGAATCCAAGGCGTCATTTGCCCACGCAGATGACGCCCAATATTGATTAATCTAGCTTAAATACCTTGCGCGCATTTTCACGTAGGAATTTTGGCCAGACTTCGTCTTTAAATGGCACATTGGGCATATCTTTAAATATGCGATCTAGCGATAAGCCCATGGGAAAATAGCCCGCGTACATCACTTTGTCGGCGCCACGACTGTTTGCGAAGTTAACGATTTCTTCAGGGTAAAACTTAGGCGCAAAGGCGCTGGTCATGTAATACAGGTTTGGGTATTTCAGCATTAGCTTCCACGCCAACTTTTCCCAAGGCTCTGCGCCATGGCGCATGACTACTTTTAACTCAGGGAAGAACCAGCACACCTCATCTAGCAACTCGACCTTCTGTGGCGCCATTGGTAAACGTGGACCGGGTACACCAACACAAGGACAAAACGGAATATCTAACTCAACGCACTTGGCGTATATGGGATACCATTTTTTGTCGTCATAAGGTACTTGCGGGCATAGACCAGAGGCAAAACCGGTAATCGCTTTAATACCGTAGTCTTTGTGTAAACGCACCATTTTACGGACTTCGTCCATACCGTTATTGGGGTTCACTTCTAGACTGGCAAAAAAGCGATCGGGGTGGCGCTTCAAGGCCTCCTTGGCGATCTCGTTATGGTCGTCAATACCGAGCATGGCGCGCTCAATATTGTGTTTGTCCATTTGCTCGATGGTGTAGGCAATGTAATCTTCTTTTTTGCCGCTATCAGGTATGTCTTTAAACATATACTGTGCCGGCATTTTGAACATATTGCGGCTTTCTTCGTCCATCAACAGCGGTTTCATAAACTCGTACCACTGGCTATTGTCTTCACCTGGCACGCTAAGCATCAGATCGATGACCTTGATATCAGTTGGCATTGCCATACGTCGGCTCCTGAAATTTATTATTCAATGGCGATGCCGCACGCAGCATCAACTAGCCTTCATTTTTGACGATATGAAGCCCGGTCACAATAACATTAGACGTCATCACAATAAGCAAATTCGGTCAGCCGACCGAAGTAAAAACAGCTATTTCAGTGCGGTACGCAAGCGCTCAGCCATGTCGGCTAGGGAATCCTGACTTGCAGGTTTGCGCCCATGAATTTGCATCGGCTTGCCATGAAAGCAAGGAATCAGGTGGGTATGGTAGTGAAATACTGTTTGACCGGCAGCGCGGCCATTTAGCTGATGAACGCCCAAGCCATCGGCGCCGGTAACGCGCTTAACAATGGGAGCAAGACGTCTGGCTTGGATCGCCAAGGCGGTGGCCTCGGTATCATTTAAGGTAAAAATATTATCGTGATGTTTGAGGGGAATAATAAGAGTATGACCGGCAGACACCGGCGCAATATCTAAAAAGCACATCACCTCATCGTTTCGATAAAGAATATGCCCCGGCGCTTTACCGGCAATAATTTTGCAGAAAATACAATTTTCCGTCGCTGTTTCATCACCAAATAATCCGCCTTGCACGCTTACACCTCCATTGGACCAGCATCCGGCTCATGGACACCCTGATAAGGACAACTATCTACATCAACCGTGCTGTAACGGTAAACCCCATTATCATCCAATTCACGTGTCATACGCCCCTCTGCACATAAATAATGTAGATGCGCGATTGACTCGCCCAAGGCCAAACCGAGCTGCGACATTTCTATTTTTCGAGCAAATAACACGCTAAATAAATCAATAGCAATTTGCGGTTTAACACAGGCTTTTTCAATAGCGGCAAGATGTCCTTCGTGATGGGCAATGAGGTAATCTAAGCGCTCGTGAACGCCATAAAACGGCGCATTATGTGCAGGCATCACCAACGTTTCAGGGTCGAGATCACGCCTAAAACGCCGCAATGCGTCGAACCATTCCTGTAATGGATTTGCGTCTGGCTCAGACGCCATCACGCTAACATTGGATGTAATACGAGGAATAATCTGATCACCGGACAGCATTAATTTGTCGGCACGACAGTATAGTGAAACGTGCTCTGGCGAATGCCCAGCACCAGTCATTACTTCCCACGCACGGCCACCGATTTGCAGTATTTGCCCATCTACCAAACGATTAAACGCTGTCGGCAAAGGCTCTACAACCGAACCAAAACCACGCATTTTTGCACTATCGCTCTCCAAATAATCGTCGCCCATCCCCGCACGACGATAGTGTTGTTCGGCGGTCCAACTCATCTCGCCTTTGGGAATAGTGGTAAAGGTTCGCGCCGACAGATATTCAAGCGCACTCATATACAACGGCACTCGCAAACTATCGCATAGCCAACCGGCCTGCCCACAATGATCTGGATGCATATGGGTACAAATGACGCCCAGCACCGGCTTAGCAGACATTTGATTAGCCAGCAGTAATTCCCAACGCTCACGGGTATCGCCAATTTTCATACCCGTGTCGACAATCCACCAGCCGGCGTCATCTTCCAACACATAAAGGTTGATATGATCCAAGGCCATTGGCAGTGTCATTTGCAGCCAAAAAACACCTTTAGCGACTTCCAGCCACTCTCCTTTTTGCGGCACGTCGTTAAAAGGATATCGAATACCAGACTCTGAGTTACTGCTCATAACAAACCAACTTTTGGAGTTTATTTACATATAAATCAATTAATTATATGCCAAATCATAGAATAAGCTTAAAGATTAAGCTCGTCACCGCGCAACGAGCTTAGAAAGAATATCACGCCAGCTTTAAAGGTAATTGCCGCAAGCGCTGACCTGTGGCGGCAAACACCGCATTAGCTAAGGCTGGCGCCAGTGGCGGAACCCCCGGCTCACCGACCCCAGTTGGAGCTTCGGCGCTCTCCATAATGTGCACTTCAATTTCAGGTGTTTCGTTCATGCGCAGCATTTCGTAATTATGGAAATTGCTCTGCTGAACTGCACCGTCCACCACGGTTATTTCGCCTTTCAGCGCCGCCGTTAAGGCAAACACAATGCCACCTTCCATTTGCGCGACCACGATATCAGGATTGATGGCCATGCCGCACTCGACCACACAGACGACCTTATGCACTTTGATTTTGTTGTCTTGTATCGATACCGACACCACCTGGGCAACCATGGTTTTGAAGGATTCATGAACCGCCAAACCTTGAAACTGGCCCGGTAAGGGATTACCCCAATCGGCCCTAGCCGCCACTTCCTCTAAGACCTTCCGACCGCGCGAGTCTGTTGCCAGGTGGTTCAGGCGGAATTGCAGTGGATCTTGCTCTGTTCGCACCGCAAGCTCATCAATAAAACTTTCCATGAAAAAGGCATTTTGGGAGTGACCCACCGAGCGCCAGTAACCAATCGGAATGCTGGTTTCTTGCATCACATAGTCGGTGCGCATATACGGAAACTCGTAGCCCGTTTCGACAAGGCCTTCCGTTGCCGCCGGATCAGAACTTGCAGCTAAACCAGCAAGCGTATTGTGTAGGCCATTCGGAAGCCACTGCGGCAGCAATGTATTACTTACCGCGCCAACAAACTGGCCCATAATACTCGGCGCAGCGACCTTTGCCTGCAAACTAGTGACTACGTTGCCGTCTACCGTGGCGGACATTTTTACCGACGAATTAGGTCGATAAAAATCACCGCGCATATCGTCTTCACGGCTCCACACCAGCTTTATAGGGTGACCACTAAGCTGTGCTACTCGCGCCGCCTCAACCAAATAATCTGGTAAAATACGACGACCAAAGCCGCCACCCAACATTTGATTATGGATACGAATCTGCTCTCGACTGAAACCGGTAGCATCGGCAATTGCCGATAAGGCGATATCCGGCGCCTGATTACCCGCCCAAATTTGAATTGAATCAGCATCGACCACTGCCACCGCGTTCATTGGCTCCATCGTCGCGTGGGCAAGGTATGGTACATCGTAAAGCGCATTAAGGGTTTCACCCCGCGCGTCGCTCTGCTCCCCCTTCTCTTCAACATTCTTGCCTGACTCGGTATCAAGCAGGCTATGACGCTCTGCACGCAACGCGTCGCTGCTCACGCCTGCTAGCGGCCCAGCCTCCCACTCAACCTTTACAACTGACGCCGCCTGCTTTGCCTGCCAATAGGTATCCGCCACTACCGCAATAGCACCGTCTACATTTAATACCGCCCGCACCCCAGATTTAGCGAGGGCCGCAATCGCGTCAAAGCTTCTGGCTTTGCCACCAAAGCTTGGCGAGCGCAGCAAAACGGCAGTTAAGGCGTCTGGGTACTGTACATCTAGCCCAAACTGCGAGCTGCCAGTAACTTTATCCCTCGCGTCTAGGCGCTGGTTGTAGTGACCAATGTATTTAAAGTCTTGGGGCGCCGTTAAGCTAACGGACGTCGGCGCAGGCATACCCCGCGCAATGCTAATAAGATCGGCAAAGGCCGTCTCGCCATTGGCGTGCACAACCTTGCCGTCGAGTAAGCTCAGCGATGATTCAGGCAGATTCAAATGCTGTGCGGCCGCTGATTTGAGAATAGCCGCAACAGTAGCGGCGGCCTCTCTTACAGGCTCATAGCTCAAACGTGCAGAAGAGCTACCGCCGGTAATCATCACGTAAAATTCTGGATCACGAAAATCAGGATGAAACTCTGCGTGTTGGACGGTAATCAGCGCGGGATTCATTTTTAACTCTTCCGCCGCCAAGGTGGTAATACCGGTAAAGACACCCTGCCCCATTTCAGCTTTATGCAGCTGTAAAATAACTTCGCCCGACGCAGTAACTTGCAAATAGGCATTCGGCTGCAGCGCTGTGGCACTCATGTTCGGATACGGCGCAGATTTAGAGCAGCCGCTAAGGTTAAAGCCAATGGCTATACCGCCACCCAACAAAGCCGTGCTTTTAATAAAATTACGACGGGACAAACTCATGATTTTGCCCCCGCCTCTGCATTATTAGGCTGATAATATTGCACGCTTAATTCTGCCGCTCGATGTATTGCCTTACGAATACGCGGGTACGTACCACAGCGGCATATATTGCCAGACATGGCTTTATCGATATCATCGTCACTAGGACTTTGATTAGATTCTAACAGCGCTACCGCCGACATAATTTGACCAGACTGACAGTAACCGCATTGCGGCACATTCATCTCTAGCCACGCCTGTTGGACCGGATGCAGGGTATCTTCTGAAGGAGCCAACCCCTCTATGGTGGTAATGTTTTTGCCATTCACAAATTCGGCTGGATAACTGCAGCTACGAATGGGACTACCCTCTAAATGCACCGTACATGCGCCGCACAAACCCATGCCACAGCCGAATTTAGTGCCGGTCATGGCCAACTGCTCACGCAATACCCACAGTAGGGGCGTACCTGAATCGACGGTCAATGCCTGCGCACGACCATTCAATGTGAAACTTAACTCTGCCATGTTGACTCCGATAACACTCGCAATGCGCACACTATACCGACACCGAAAAACAATGTCCTGCCAGACTGTGGCAAGGGCTAGGGATTATGAGCAAAGATTGGCCTGAATCTGATTAAATCTTGTCCATGAACTGGCAAGTGGCCAATTGAACAATGACCGCAGATAGAACAAAAGCAGCAGACATAAAAAAGCCTTACTGCCACCGAAGACAATAAGGCTTGGGAAAACGAGCGCAGCTCAAGCCGCGCAGTTTATAGCTAAAAACTAAACACTAGGTCTACCGACAAGGTATTGGCAGACAGTTTGACAGACTCGTCATCGTCTAGCAGATAATGATCATACGCTAGCGTGACACTGGCGTTTTCTGCTACCGCCAAGCGCAGACCAATACCCGCATAAGGATCGGTACCTTCCACCGTAAACTTCCCTCCGCGGCTACTGTCTTCCAAGGTACCGTCTAACTCCCAACTATACACACCGAAGCGTGCGAACAAGCCAACAGGCTCACTCTGCGGAGTATGTACATTTACCCCTAGAAAAACCCCATCCACGTCGGCATCCATATCAACGCGACCCGCGCTAAAGCCATTATTCAGCACTTGCGAACCATTAGAAATGGCACTGCCGCTTAAGGAGCCAAGTGACGCATACCCAAATTCCAAACCCAGTTCAGGACTGAAATCAAAACCAAAGCCAATGCGCCCACCACTTGATTCAGTATCCAGCGTTATATTAGATAAAGACCCGTCACCAAAGCTGTAACGATAATCCGAACGATCAAAATCAAACGATGATGCGCTCACGCCACCAAACAAATACATTGACGGTCCACTGCGATAACTATGGCTGCTACGCAAATGATCCGCCTCAGCCAGCATAGGAAACAAAGAAACCGCGGCAAGGGTAATAATAGAAAGTTTCTTCATGGTATCTCTCCGTATTAGGTATGGCCGCATTATGGGTGCCACTAACTGAATCAAGGCTGAACGATAAAGCCTTACAAATGCGCACAGCAATAAAGCACAGCATCTCTCCCCGCTTAGTATTAGTGCGCATACCGCGTACTTACGCACACCATTGCAAACTAAAAGCGAACACCAAATAAATGCCCTCATGACGTTACCGCAAATAAATATATGCCTATTCCAAATACATAGTCTGACACGCCGATACACCTACGTTTTAGCCTTTATGACTTGGCTCGCTTGATGCATTGAAAAAAGATGAAACGAAGTGGCAAAACCCGCTGTCACATTAGGGTCAAACAATTTCGCTAGGATGCTAGCAAGTCTATTTAGCACATCTATTCGGCATTACCGAATCGCATTAACGAGGTCAGCGTTCATGGACACCAGCAAAGACGTTTCCCAAACTCTAAAATTCCTCAAAGGTAAGCATGTACTCATCACCGGTACCACCGGTTTTGTCGGCAAAGTCATGCTCGAAAAGATTATGCGTACTGTTCCAGACATCGGCGGTGTGTATCTGCTTATACGAGGCACCAGAAAACACGCCAATGCGGGAAGTCGCTTTGCCAACGAAATTGCCTCGTCTTCAGTTTTCGAATTTCTTAAATTAAACGCGCCAGACTACTTCAACGATTTCTGCCACAACAAAATTCACTGCATCAGCGGAGAAATAACGGAACAGCAGTTTGGTCTACCCCGTATTGAATTTCGCGACCTCGCCGAAAAAATCGACGCCGTTGTAAACTGTGCGGCCAGCGTTAACTTCCGCGAAGAACTAGATCGCGCTCTAGCCATCAATACCCATAGCTTACGCAACATCGTCGAATTGTCTGACCTAGCCGGAAATATCCCTGTTATTCAGGTATCTACCTGCTACGTGAACGGCTTTAAGCAGGGTCATATACATGAATCTATCGTCGCCCCGACTAACGCCGACATCCCCCGTCATAAAGAAGGCTACTTCGAAGTTGGCAGCTTAATAGAAGAACTGGAACTCAAGATTGCCCAAGTTCAGCAAAAGTTTGAGGGCAAGGAATTAAAACAACAGCTTATTGATTTAGGTATTCGTGAAGCCAATACCTGTGGCTGGAACGACACCTACACCTTTACAAAATGGCTGGGTGAACAGCTATTACTAAAGTCTCTGCGTGGCTACTCCCTAACCTTACTAAGGCCGTCCATTGTAGAAAGCACCCTGCGTGAACCATCCCCTGGCTGGATTGAAGGCGTTAAAGTTGCGGACGCTATATTACTGGCCTACGCCAAAGAAAAAGTAACCTTCTTTCCCGGTAAACGCAGCGGCGTCATCGACGTGATTCCCGCCGACTTAGTATCTAATAGCATCCTGTTGTCATTAGCGGAACAATTTAAAAGTCCCGGCCATCATCACATTTATCAGTGCTGTAGCGGCTCTGCAAACCCACTGACCTTGGGTACGTTTATCGACCACCTAATGGCCGAAGCAAAAGAAAATCACGCCAGTTACGACAAACTGTTTTTACGCAGACCACGTAAACCCTTTATTGCTGTAAATAAACGCTTATTCTCGGCGGTAACCCTATGTCTAAGTATTGTACTTACCGTAATAAGCCAAACCATGATGAAGCTAGGATTTAAACGCGGTCTCAAAGCACAGCGCAACCTTGATGCGGCCATGGCACTCTCAACCATTTTTTCGTTTTATACCGAACCAAATTACGTCTTTCACAACAACAAATTATTAGACCTTGCCAAGCGCATGGGTAAAACAGATCAGCAACTTTTCCCCGTAGATTCTAGTGCCATCAACTGGGAAACCTATCTGCGTAAAATTCATATGGCGGGCTTGAATTGCTACGCGCTAAAAGGTCGCAAGCAAGCGCCCTTTAAACCCAAAAGCAGCACCGCGATTAGCTCTGCGCAAAAACAAGCGGCGTAACATTGAGCACGCTTACTTCGGATGCCTAGGTGGCATCCGTTTTGTAACGGTGTCATCTTGGCATACCACTTACTTCATTTCTGCCAGCGCCTTTAACTGAGCAGCAACCTGCTTCCAGCCTTCGTCAAACCCCATTGCCTCATGTTGCTTGCGAGCCTCGTCGTTCCAATGCCTTGCACTCGCGGTATAACGGGTGCCGCTTCCTTCAGCCGCAATCTCAAAAATACCCACCATAAACGGTCCTTGTGGATTCCAGTTAGCGTCCACCGCATCGGTAAAAACAAACCGCTGCTCTGCTAGCACTTCAAGAAAAACCCCTTCCATCGGACTTTCTTCTCCATCCGGCCCACGCATAAGCAATGCAGTGCGACCACCTGCACGCCAATCCTGTTCGATAATCTCTGTCGACCACGGCTTAGGGCACCACCATTCCACTAAGCGCTCGGTCATCACCGCCCACACCCGAGCAGGTTGTGCCTCGATATAGCAATTTACTGACAATTCATACGATGCATTGCTCATTTTTTTCACCTCATTTACACAGTTAAAATGTCCAACTCACTCGGCCCTAATCGCGATCCGGCGCCCCTGCCGGAAAATGCGACCTGAAAGGCCGCGCCTTATCAACAGATTCAACTACCGAATCACGGGCCAATAATCGCTGCCGATAGCCTTTCAACAAAGGAAATTCTTCGCCAATTTCACATACCCAATCAGCATAAAATAACGACGGTGCGGCAGCGCAATCAACCAAGCTAAACGTCTTACCACACGCAAACTCACGCCCCACCAAATAGGCCTCCAGCCAAGTGTAAGAGCGAAGCAACATCGCCTTGGCCTCCGTCACGGTTAAAGCATCACGCTGCGCCGGTTCTCGAATAAAATCACCCACAATCCGCTGCATCGGCGTCATCACATAGTTGTCAAAAAAGCGATCTAACTTACGCACCTCCAGCGCCGCGACAGGATCAGTAGGAATGAACACCGCCTTGCCTGGATGAAACTGCTGCAAATATTCAATGATAATCGTAGATTCAAAAACCGCCTGCTCACCATCCACCAACACAGGAAACTTACCATGGGGAGATACCCCCGCTAACACAGCCTGATTCTCAGGCTGATCTGGCCCCAATAATTTGTACTCGTATGGCGTGCCATTTTCGTACAAAGCAATCTGAACCTTCCAACAATAAGAAGAAAACGGATGAGCAAGCAATGCCAGCATTTAGGCAACTCCTTTAACAAATAAATAACGTCGTTAAGCTGTAGACCATATATTGATCTACTAGGGGTAAACGTAGCGACCACCGTACTGAAAACACAGTGCGTCATTACTTTATATCTAGTAATCGATTGACATCACCTAAATTCGACAGTCACGAAAAAATAGTTATAGAAATATAAGCGGAGGCTGTAGAGGGTGTAAAAGCGGGAAACCAATTTTTCAAAGCGATATGACTGAGCCACTACAACTTAGTGGCTAGGTAATAGGTAAAACGACAGTCCGGACTTAGGTTTTATGATCTTTATTCAACGCTTCTGACCAACATATGATTGAAACGCATAAGCAGATTTTCGCTGAATCAACAGGCCCGTCACAATGCGCTATCGCTCATTATTGTCAGAAACCTCACCCTCTTGCGCCTTGGGATTACTCTCAGCGCTGTTTTCAGGCTCTAACTCTGACGCCATTGCAGACTCTTCGGTACGCGGATCTAACTCAAATATAACGGGTGATGTTACCGATACCGGCACAAATGGCTCGGTGGCATCAACAATCGGCACCACATGGGATTTGCGGCGAATAGAGATACCTAAAGTAAAACCTAATAAGCACACCGCCGAAAACGCAAACAAACCCGCTGGGCCAAGCAAGGCCATAAATAGTGATGCCAACGGTGCGCCAAGCGCTGAGCTACAACCAAATAGAAATAAGATCCCGCTGCCTATCAGTACAAAATCGCTGGCTTCCGCGTTGTCTGAGGTGTGAGCTAGGCAAATGGAATACATCGTCATTACTGCGCCGCCCCATAACACGGCTAACAACAAGAGCAGATTGCCAATTGCCGGCACGAATACCAACACCAGTGACACCGCCGCGCCAGCTAGGCTCGTGAAATACAATACCAAACGGCGGTCGTAACGGTCTGACAGTCGCCCCAAGGGTAATTGAAATAACGCCCCGCCCAACACGGCGCCACTCATAAACATAGTTAGCTGTGATGTATCTAGCCCAAGTCCCCGTGCATATACCGGCCCCAAGGCCCAGAATGCCCCCGTCACTAAACCGCTAGTAATCGCGCCTTCCATGCCCACATGCGACAACTGCCAAAGGCGCCGAAAATCGAGTTTAACTACTTGCATCGGCGCCGGTGCAAGGGTCGCCGTGAGAGACACCGGCACAATTGCCAGCGACAGTAAAATCGCTGCCAGCCCAAATAATACCGGTCCAGATGGATCGGCAAAATTTAGCATCTGCTGGCCTAGAATAATCATGCTGAGGTTGATCACAGTATACAGCGACAAAATTGTACCGCGGGTCTCGCGTGTGGCGCGGTCGTTCAACCAGCTTTCCATCACCATATATAAACCGGAGATGCAGAAACCAACAATAAACCGCAACGCCAACCACGCAGCGAAGCTAGGCAGCGCATGAAACAACAAAACCACCGACGAAAACACCGTTGCCAGCACCGCAAAACTGCGAATATGTCCCACCCGCCTTACAATATGCGGGGTAACAAGACAGCTCAGCACAAAACCGACGAAATACGTTGAAGCGGTCAAACCGGTCTGGGTAGCGGTAAACTGCTCAATCTCTGCCCGCAGCGGTAACAAGGTCAGCATTAGGCCGTGCCCAACGAGTAGCAAGGCATCTGATAAGAGCAAAGCAGCTAGCGGTAATAACAAACGTCTCATAAGTGTCTAATGCATAATCTCGCGGTGGCCCAGCATAATACAAAATTCAGCACCTGCCTTATATGGCTACCAACATATGTCTACCATTAGAATGACGCGACAAACCACTAAAGATCACGACGGTATCGCACTTTAAAGTAGCTAGCCAAAATCAAGCGAGGCATAATCACCAAGATTGTCTTTGCTACAAAACTCATTCATCACCGTCATATTTAGGATTTATGTTAAAACGGGCCTACCCGCTACTTGTTTTGCTGCTGTATTGCTTCTGCTCATATGCCTGGGCTGACGACACCGCCGAGCTCTCGATCAAGGGCGGTAATAGCAAACTGCAAACCAACGTTCGAGCGCACCTCGCTGTCAACGACATCGACTGCAATTTATCGGAGCCTAGACTTCGCAGCCGGCTGCGCGGCAGCGACGACAAAATATCTGCGGCACTACGTGCGCTGGGCTATTACCACGGTAGCTGGACACTTACCAAAACCAAAGGCCCGCTAAAGCGCAGCGAAAAAAATGCGCTGGTCTCAGCGACCAAATCACTAAACCCACTAAAAAAAGACAGCACAGACACCTGCTGGCAGCTGCAGCTAGACCTAACACCCGGCCCAATAAGCAAAATAGCGACCTTAGACGTTCGCGTTGAAGGCGACGGCGAAAGTGACCCCGTATTTAGCGATTATTTACATGCACTGCCCGTCGCAGTTGGTGACAAGCTGCGACACGGTGATTACGAAGACATCAAAAAACAAATAAGCCAACGCGCTAGAAACGCGGGCTACTTCGACGGCAAATTCAGCGAGCATAGCTTAGAGGTCAATACCGACACCAACACCGCGGTCATTCGGATAATTTATCAAAGCGGCCCACGCTATCGTTTTGGTGCCATCGAATTTGGGCCGTCGCTGTTGAACGATTCACTACTACAGCGATATTTACCGTTTCAAACCGACGCCCCATTTGAGGCGGACAAACTCATTACCCTGCAAAGCAATCTAGTCAGTAGTAATTACTTTGCATCGGTAAGTGTAGATCAAGACAATCCCGACCCCAGCAACGGCACTGTCGCAACACGTATTAACACCACACCCAAAAAGCAGTATGAAACCACCGCGGGTATCGGCGCCTCTACCGACACCGGCCCGCGTGTCAGTTACGGTTTGAAGAACCGCCGCGTCAATGCCGATGGCGACACCTACCAAATCACAGGGCAGTACTCTCCGGTGTTATCTAATCTGGGTTATCAGTATTCCCAGCCCGGGGGAAAGCCGCTCACCGACAAAACCGTCTGGTCCACCGGTGTTCAGCAAAAAGACACCGATACCTCAGAAAGTACCAGTTACCGTGCCGAAGTCGCGCTTATATCACTCACTGACGGTGGCTGGGTACAAACCTTAAGTTTAAAATTCCTTCGCGAGAATTTTGAAATTGCCGATGTCGACAATAGCTCAACCCTGCTCATGCCCGGCATCGCCTTCGCGCGTAGCAAGGCCAATGATCGCCGCTACCCTACCAAGGGCTGGCGAATTAACACTGCGGTGCGCGGCGCCTTAGATGGCGTGGTGTCTGATGTGAGTTTGGCGCAGGCGGAACTAGACGGAAAAATTATATTGCCGTTCTTAGGTGGTCGAATTATCAGCCGCGGCGGCCTTGGCCTAACCGCGCTAGACGACTTTTTAGAATTGCCCGCGTCACTGCGGTTTTTTGCCGGCGGCGACAATAGCGTGCGCGGGTTTGCCTTTGAATCTTTAGGCCCCGAAAACAGCGACGGCGACGTGGAGGGCGGCAAACATCGCTTAACCGGCAGCATTGAATACGACCACCGGGTGTGGGGCGATTTCGCGCTCGCCGCGTTTTACGATGCGGGCAACGCCTTCGACACCAGTGATTTCACCTTTTATAGCAGTGCCGGTGTTGGCCTGCGATGGTTTTCACCCATTGGTCCCATCCGCATTGATTTTGGTTTTCCCTTAAAAGACGGTGGTTTCCGCTTCCACTTATCGATGGGGCCAGATCTATGATCCCGCGCAGCTCACCACCAGTAGCAGGCAACCCTCTACGCCGAGTCATCACCTGGCTCATTCGAGGTTTTTTGGCGCTGGCCTTGCTCGTGATTATGTTACTTGCCGCGCTGTATTTTATTCTGGACACCCAGCGCGGCAGCGACTGGCTGCTCACCAAAGGCCTAGCGATAGTTTCGCCCGATGCCACGTTTACGTCGTACAGCGGCACGCTTGCGAGCGGTATTCAGCTTAAAGATTTGCACCTCCCGCTGCCTGCCGCCGATATTCGTATTGCATCCATCGACAGCGCCTGGAATTTATGGGGCATTCTAAGTGGCGAACTGTCCATCCAAAAACTGCATATCGACACATTGAATATCGATATTTTAACTACGCCAGATACGCCAAAAGACACTAACCCACCATCACCGTGGCCTAGTTTGAGCTTACCGTTTCCTGTGGGCTTAGACGATGTTCAAATACGTGCGCTAAGCCTTCGCCAAGGCGAGAGCACGCAAACACTAGACACTATTTCGCTGCAAGCTCACAGCGGTTTTCTCAGCACCAATATTTCCTCATTTGCGATAACAAGTAAAAACTATAAGGCCACCCTTAGCGGCAGCTTGAATAATCGGCCACCATATAAAATGCGCTTAGATCTTGGCTGGCATATTCAAATGCCAGAACAAGCCGCACTCAGCGGCAAGGGGACACTACGTGGTGATCTACAGGAGTTACGACTTAAGCACACGCTGGAAACACCCGCTGCCATCCGCAGTGACATTCGCATAAGTGACTGGTACGAGCCATCGCTGGCGATGATCGACATTAATAAACTTAAAGTGGCGGCGACTTTCGACTGGGAAGAACTCCCCCTTCCCCCCGCACTCAATGAGGCCGATAACACGCCCCTGCTAAATAGCAACGATGGCCAACTTCAACTTGCGGGCACATGGCAAGACTACACCCTCACCCTACGCAGCAATATTGCCGTAATACCCAACAATAACGAGCCGCGCGCCAAGGCCGAACAAGCCCCACCGCAAGCGCTCATTGATGAGGTTTTAAAATCACCCGCAACGCTGCAACTAGAGCTCAAAGCCAACAAGCTCGCCGTTGCAGTCAGTAGCTTAGCCCTTAACACCGAGGCGGGCTCGGTAGAGGTCTCTGGCAATATCGATGCAAACGCGCTGTTAGAGCCACAGCCACAAACCAACGCCCTCACTTGGCAGCTTAAACTCAAGGCCAATGAATTAGATTCCCGCGCTTTACTTCCACAATTGCCAAGCACGCTAACGGCGGATATCGACAGCACCGGTTGGTGGAAGAACAACGATTATCAAGCCGCCCTCACTATCAACACATTGACCGGCGAACTTAATGACAAAGCTATCGCGGGCAATGGAAGCATTACGCTAAACCCGCGCGGCCAAGAATTTAATCAGCTCGCACTACAACTCGGCGACAACAACGTGAAAGCCGACGGTAAATTGTCGGAAACAAGTGAATTAAACTGGCGGCTCGACGCCCCCGACCTCAGTCAAATTTACCCGCAGCTAAGTGGCGCTATAAGCTCCACCGGCAATTTGCGCGGCAATGCTATCGCCGCCCTTTTTGATAATGGCCAGTCACCAGTAATCAAAGCCGATGTAAGTATCAGCAATCTGCACTACCAGCAGTATGCGGTGGCAAATGCCAATCTGAGCTTAACTAGCAACGCCGCTGCCGCTGTCGATCTTAATGTGAAAGGCGAGGGAATTTCCGCCGCGGTATTAAAAAATGCACAACTCGAGCTTAAGGGCAGTGGCACGCTGAACAATCATCGTTTGGTCCTTCAACTAGACGACGAAAGCAATCACCTCACCGTTGACCTAAGCGGCGCACTGCAAGAAATTCAATCAGCGTATCAATGGCACAGCACAATTCGATCCCTGTCGCTCAGCAGCAACGCCAGCGGACCGTGGCAGTTGTCTGGCAGCAGCGAGTTAGAACTGGCAGCAAATTCAATGTCGCTATCGCCCTTCTGCCTTGCGCAAAACGGCGCCACGTTGTGCAGCGAGGCAACATTTAAAAATGGCGACATTAACGCCAGCGGCCAATTAGAATCACTGCCGCTAGAACGTTTTACCGCTGGCTTACCGCTGGGGACCACAATCACTGGCTTGCTAAATACCCGCTTTAAAATTCATGGCAAAAGCGACGATATCAGTGGTGAGTTAGCCGTCAGCAGCGAGCCCATAGTTATTCGCTACCAAGCCAGTGAAGATCAAGCTGCGGTGGAACACCACGCGGTATTGACAGCAAACGCCGACATTCAAAACAATAAACTCAACAGCAAAGCGCTGTTTAGCATCAGTGATGTTGGCAGTATTAATGCCACGCTACGCACTACTGGCCTAGACGCTAGCAGTGAAATACAAGGTGATATCAACGGCGGTTTTAGCAATTTGCGCTGGCTAGGTGGATTGTTCCCGCAACTTGAAAAACTGGATGGTGTGCTGCGCACCCAACTCTCTGCATCCGGCCAGCTCGCCGCGCCCAAAGGCGATGGAAATGTGAGCTTGGCCAATATAAAAATGGAGTTACCGGACCTTGGCCTGTCCTTACAAGACGCCAGCGCCACGCTAAACTTCGACAGTCGCGGCCCCTGGCAATTGAACAGCCAAGTTCACTCCGGTGACGGTACGCTTGTTATTACCGGGCAAGGCGAATTAGGCGACACCGCCGGCCCAACAGGTGAAATCCAAATTAGTGGCGACAACATCACCGCGCTGGATCTCAGCGATGCCCTGGTGGTGGTATCGCCAAATGTCAATGCCACACTTAGCCCAGAACTCATTAAAATTCGTGGCAGCCTCGGTATTCCAAAAGGCAACTTCACCTTAAAAACCTTGCCCGAACAAGCTGCTGGCGTGTCCGCAGACGAGCGCATTGTTAATAGCGACAAACAAGGTACAAAAAACCCGTCTCGTGGCATCGACACCCGTATTCAAATTACGCTTAACGATAGCTTTGAATTTAAGGGCTACGGCCTAAGCACTCGCCTTGGCGGGGAATTAAAAATAAGCCAAAAACCAGACGCCTTATTACAGGCATTTGGTTCCCTGTCACTTTATGACGGTGTCTATCAAGCTTATGGACAAAAGCTAGAGGTAGAACGCGGACTACTTATTTTTCAGGGGCCACTAGACAACCCCGGCCTAAATATCACCGCCGTCAGAGAAACCAAAACCGTTAAGGTTGGGGTAAATATTGGTGGCTTTGCACAAGATATTCGCAGTGAATTATTTTCTAATCCGGCGCTGCCACCAACTGATGTGATGGCTATTTTAATCACCGGCAAAGCGCCGTCTGACCTGAATAAATCTGACGCAAATCAGGTGATGAATGCCGCCACCGCACTGGGTATCTCACAGAGCCGGGGCATTACCAATACGCTCCAAAACACCTTCGGTGTAGATGTAATTAGCTTACAAGGCGGCGACAGTTACGAAGACAGCTCACTCGTGGTGGGCAAATACCTCACACCTGATTTATTTATTAGTTACGTACAAAACCTGTTCACCCCAGCGGGCAGCGTTCAGCTCGATTACAGCCTAACAAAAAGTTTGGGCTTAAAAGCCCAGTCCGGTAAAGCACAAAGTATCGATCTACTGTATAAAATCGAACACGGCGAACATTAAGTCGTGTTGCCGTGCTATTTTATAACAAAGTTTTACCACACGGTTTTCATCGTGCCACCGTCAGCGACCAGGGTTGCGCCGGTAATGTAGCTAGCGGCGTCTGACAGTAAAAACGCACCCGCCTTACCAAACTCAGTTGGATCGCCATAACGACCAAGTGGTATTAGCGCCTGACTGGCGCTGCGCTGTTCATCAAAACTAATGCCTTTGGCTTTAGCTTGTGCGGTATCAAGATTGACCATGCGATCAGTCGCGATTAATCCCGGCACTAAATTATTCACCCGAATATTTTCAGACGCTAGCTGTCGTGACAAACTCTTGGCCAAGCTGGTAACGCCCGAGCGCATCACATTAGACAGCAGTAAAAAATCTATAGGCTCTTTAACCGACGAGGATGTCAGCGTTAAAATCGACCCACCGCCGACTGCCCGCAAATGCGGTAAAGTAGCTCGAATCATCCGCACCGCACTCATCAGGGTTAATTCAAACGCCGACTGCCAATCGTCATCGCTAAACACATCGAATTGCCCCGGCGGCGGCCCACCGGCATTTACCACCAAACCATCTACGCGGCCAAAATCAGCACTGGCCCGCGCAACCCATTGTGTAATGCTACTGCCATCACCGGCGTCCATTGCATAGCCGCGTACGTCAGCGCCAGTTTTTGCCGCCAATGTTGCCGCAGCTGAGTGGATTGCATCGGCATTGCGGCTGGCGATAGCAATCGAAGCACCATTCAATGCAAGTTGTTCCGCAATGGCATAGCCTAAACCCTTGCTTGCGCCCGCAACTAAATACACCTTGTTCTTTACATTTAATTCCATGCTGTTGCCCCTTAGACTGCCGCTATTTATGGGAAATAGGTCGCGACCTTGGTTTGGCTGCCGCTGAAGCGCGCATTATCACAGAGAATAAAAAAATTTGCTGTGGGGTGAACTGAGTCACCATCAATAGGGCGACGACTGTGAAGAAATTCGCTAGAATGGCGCGGCTTTACTAGCATTTCGGCAGAAATTCAAAAAAACACATGACACCAGATATAATCGCTGTCAACATTACATCCAGATGACAGACGGCACACAGTGACTATGAATACAATCAACACTAGCTACCACCATGGCAATTTGCGACAAGAGCTTATGGCCCTAGCCGAAAAGCACCTGATTAATGACGGTATTGGCGAACTCAGTTTACGTGCCTTGGCGAGGGAGATCGGCGTATCACAAACTGCACCCTATCGGCATTTTAAAGACAAAAATGCCTTGCTAGCCGCATTGGCGACCGAAGGTTTCCGGCGCTTTTTCGAATTCTGTCTGCCCAGCGAGCGGGAACCCCGGGCAGATTTAAGCTTGTTGTATTTTGGCCTAGGCTATGTGCAATTCGCTAAAACCCATACAGAAATGTTCCACCTCATGTTCGGCCCCGTTTTACAACCTCGCAATGATTACCCTGAACTGTTTGCAGCCGGCCGAGAGGCCATTTACAAAGTTCGCGCTGGGGTTGAGAACGGTTACAAAAGCGGCGTATTGCGCGAGCTGGATGATGTTGCGTCGATGGCCCACACCGTTTGGGCAGCAGTACATGGCGTGGCAACACTCATGTTAGACCACGGCGACACCTACGGTTACCACCGCGACCTAGATTTGCAGGCAGAAAAATCACTGCGCATGATGATAGCGGGGCTCTGTACTAACCCTAGCGATATTTCGAAGCTCCCCACCACACTGACACCCTACCCACCAGAAAACGCTTAAGCCTAGCTTTACGGCTAAAGCGTTTGGCGCAATATCACCAGCGGTGGTTTGCTGAGTAGTTGACGACAAAATACCCAAGCGAGCACACACATCGTTAGCACGCCAATCAACGGCGCAATGATAAAAACATTAGCGTGCCAAACCAATTCCATATCAAGCACCCAATATTGCACACCTAAAAGCGCGATATTGCTGCCTAATGCGGCCAGCAAACCCGACAGCAAACCTACCGCAGCGAACTCCATCAGCAGGCCGTTGATAATTAATTTTTTACTCGCACCCAGCGTGCGCAAAATCGCATTTTCCTGCAAACGACTATCAAGGCTCGCCTGTACATTAGCTACACCAACTAATAATGCGCAGACCACAACCAATATCAATACCAAGCCAATTGCCGTACTGACTTGACTAACCACTGTATTCATTTGCTGGATAACCGTGTCAATTTCAATTAGCGTAAACGTCGGGAACTGCCTAAGTAATTCGCCCAACACTGGCTTTTGCGCCGCGGGTAAATAAAAGCTGGTGATATAGCTACCCGCATAATTCTCTAAACCATTAGGCGGAAACATAAAATAAAAATTGGGGCGCATACTGGCCCAATCCAAACTCCGTATGCTGCTCACCTCCGCATTAAGTAATTGCCCACCAATATTAAAATTTAGCTCACTGCCAAGCTGTATATGTAGCTTATCAGCAATATCGGACTCTACCGACACCAGCACTACACCGGTATTTTTACTTTCCGCATCTGGCCACCAGCGTCCGGCTAGTAACTTGTTATCGTCGGGTAAGTCCTTCGCCCAACTCAAATTTAACTCCCTATTGATACTGCCACTGTCAGCGTCAATATCTTTAATCTCGCTTACTTTTTGCTGATTAATATGGGTTAAGCGGCCCCGCACCATTGGGTATAGTCCAGCGTCTTTTAAGTCGTGCTGCAGAAAAAATGCATCTAGCGGTTGTATTTCAGACTCTTGAATATTTATCAAAAAATGATTGGGGGCATCCACTGGCAACTGTAATTGCCAGTCTTCAATTAAGGACGTGCGCAGCACCCCTAGACAACTCAATGCCATGAGCGATAAAGCAAAGCTGGCCACTTGGAATGCATTGCCAATACGGCGCCGATAGACCGCTGCCAAGGCAATGCGAAATGCGCCGCCAGCACGATTAATTAACAATGTCCGTGCAACAGAAATCAAATACAGCACTAATACGCTAGCCAATAAACCAATGACCAGAGCGGCAATTAATACCGTAGTGCTTAGTAAGATATCCTTGCTATACCACCACATTAATAAACCAATACCGCCAATGCCACTTAATGCGCCAGCTAATAACCCGGCGCCGTCTTCGTCATTGCCGCGGCGCAAAACCCGCATCGGTGAGACTTTACTCAAACGGAATACTGGGGGCATCGCAAACACCGCCGTACAGCCTACGGCGGTGACCGCGCCAACCACAAATGGTCGCCAACTCGCGGCTGCGACGTCTACTGAAATCAAACCTTGTAGGCTAGAGAATAAGGCCCACTGCAAGCCGTAGCCGCCAAACCCACCTAATATGATTGCCACCACACAGAGTAAGCCCAGCTGCACACCGTAATGCGTTAGCACCTGACGCCGACTTGCCCCGAGAGCCTTCATAACCGCGACATTGTCGGTATTGCGCTCGCCATAACGGCGGGCCGCTAAAGCAATCGCGGCACCAGCTAGTGCAACCCCCAAGCTCGCCGCCAGTAATAAATACCCTTCTGCACGCTTGAGTGTTGCCGCCATGGCTGGCTGGCCATCGCGCACGCCCTGCCATCGCTGCCCTTCGTCTAAATGCGGCATCAGCCACTGCGCATAAGCATCAAGCTGCGATTCATCGCCAGCAAATAAATAGCGATAACTAACCAAACTACCTGGCTGCACGACGTCGGTTGCAGCTAAATCTGCGTAATTAATCATGCCCCGTGGTGCCAGCATTTCGTTCATATTACCTTGATCTGGCTCACTGATAAGCGCCTGACTCGCAGTAAATTTTTGATCTCCGATCTCTGCGCCGCCGCCCACTGTTAAGTTTAATAAAGCAAAAAGACGTGAGTCTAGCCACAGCTCACCGGGCTTTGGCCCAGCACTTTGCGCGCTTGCGACGCCAAACAGTTCATCACTGGTGCCTAGCTCTCCGACCAGCGGATACCCTTCTGACACCGCCCGAATAGACGCTAATTGCATGGCGTCGCCGGCGTAGACCATCGAGCGAAAACTCGCCACAGTCGCCGTGCGTAAACCTCGGCTGCGCGCCTCTGCGAGCCATTCATCGGGAATCGTTCGCGCAGTTTTTAATACTCGATCGGCCGCTAAAAAATGATGGCTTTGCTGCTCCATGCTGCGGCTTAAGCGATCAGAAAATCCCGCTATGCCGCTTACAATCGCCACCGCCAAAACCAACGAAAATCCCAACAAGCCCAGCTCGCCACCGCGCCACGCTCGCAGTAAATGCCGTAAGCCGCGGATGATCATTGCGCCACACTCACACCAGCGGTATCTTCGCGCAAATGACCGTCGTGCATCACCAAGGTACGGCCGCAGCGCTGCGCCAAAGTGGCTTCGTGAGTCACTAATACTAATGTTGTTTGGCTTTGACTATTTAATTCAAACAGTAAATCAACAATCCGCTGACCAGTGTGCTCGTCTAAATTACCGGTTGGCTCATCGGCAAATAAAATATTGGGGTTCACCGCAAATGCCCTAGCCAGTGCCACACGCTGTTGCTCACCGCCCGATAGCACGCGCGGATAATGGCCGCTGCGCGCCGCCAAACCGACTTTGTCTAAAAACACGTGTGCCGCAGCTGCCGGTGAACGATGACCGGCCAACTCCAGCGGCAACATCACATTCTCAAGCGCCGTCATACCCGGTAGTAATTGAAACGATTGGAACACAAAGCCAACATGGCGAGCGCGCAGTGCGGCGCGCTGGTCTTCATTCATTACGCTGATATTTTGATTATGTAAAAAGATGTCGCCACTGCTGGCGTTATCTAAGCCTGCGAGTAATCCCAGCAAGGTCGATTTGCCCGCGCCCGAAGCCCCTACTATGGCCGCGCTCTCGCCCGCCTTGATTTCAAAGCTGATCCCTTTCAGTATGTCTAATTGCTGGCCGCCAGTGACAACCGTTTTACAGAGATTATTGACACGAATCATGATGAAATTTATTTCCCAATTGTGGTCTAGCCGCGCGCATAAAACGAATTTGCTTGCTCTGTTTATCGTCTTGGTTTGCGCCGTATTCAGCGCACAACATGGGTACGCAGACGAATTAAGCAAACATACAATTCTCATTCTTGGTGACAGCATTAGTGCCGCGTACGGCATTCGCCAACAAGAAGGCTGGGTTCATCTTCTGCAAGATGACATTACAGACAAAGCAACCGTAATCAACGCCAGTGTGAGTGGAGAGACCAGCGCCGGCGGATTAAATCGCCTACCCGCGCTACTTAAAACTCATAAACCCACTATTGTGGTCATTGAGCTTGGAGGCAACGACGGCTTGCGCGGCTACCCGATTCCCAGCATACGTAAAAATGTGCAAAAGCTGATCACCACCAGCGTCGATGCCGGCGCGCAGGTCTTGCTACTGGGTATGAAAATTCCGCCCAATTATGGCAAGCGCTACACTAACGGATTTGAACGAAACTACGCGCTATTAGCCGAAGAATACCGTCTTCCACTAGTGCCATTTTTACTGGAATCCGTCGCTGGCCACCCTGCGCTAATGCAAAGTGATGGCATTCACCCCACCGCCGAAGCCCAGCCATTGATAGTACAGAACGTATTGCCCACACTGCGAGCAATGCTGGATTAAGTTTTTGTAAGCTGCCACTTAATAATCAACGAGGACGCCATTGAATGACCACTGCGGCTAAACTCGCTTTTGTGCAGGGAGCAAATCACGTCATTTTATTCGACGGCGTATGTAAGCTCTGTCACGCATGGAGCCGGTTTATCATTCGATTTGATAAAGCTCAGAAATTTAAACTTGCTGCGGTTCAATCCAAGGAAGGTGCCGCTCTAATGAGCTATTACCAGCTGCAAGCGGCAGACACACCTAAAGACCAATACAAAACCATGTACTACCTAGAAGACGGCCAGGTCTATGAAAAAAGTACCGCCTTTATACGCATCATGGCTGCCATGCCCTACCCTTGGCGATTACTTAGCGTTTTCAGGGTGATACCGAGATGTATACGCGACGGCGGCTACAATATCATTGCCACTTACCGCTATGCGATTTTTGGCAACTACTCGCAATGCACGCTACCAGAACCAGATCATGAGCAGCGGCTTTTGCGTTTTGATGAAAACGCCCGCCACTAAACACCCTACTCACACTAATTTTGCGGGATCTAATAGCGTGCTCAATTCTTCGCGGCTCAAGTCCGTCATTTCTTCGGCTACATCAATGATAGGGCGTTGCTCGGCATAGGCCTTTTTTGCAATTTTTGCCGCAGCCAAATAGCCAATGACAGGGTTCAGCGCCGTCACTAAGATGGGATTTTTTGCTAAGTTTTCAGCCAAAACTGCGTCGTTTACTGCAAACCCCGATATCGCTTTAGTGGCCAAAGCGCGGCAGGAGTTTGCCATTAATTCGATGCTCTGCAATAAATTGTAAGCAATAACCGGCAACATAACATTGAGCTGAAAATTACCTGACTGCCCCGCCACAGTGATGCAAGCATCGTTGCCAATCACCTGTGCAGCCGCCATCGCCACCGCTTCTGGAATCACTGGGTTTACTTTTCCCGGCATAATACTGCTACCGGGTTGTAATGCCGTTAGGCTTATCTCGCCTAATCCGGCCAGTGGCCCACTATTCATCCAGCGTAAATCATTGCTTATTTTCATCAGGCTAACGGCTAGTGCCTTAAGCTGCCCCGACACCGCAACCGCCGTGTCTTGGGATGACAGTGCTTCGAATAAAGACGAATTAGGTACAAAACCTAGGCCGGTATCAAGACTCATTGCGGCGCAAAATTTTTCCGCAAATAAGTCTGGTGCGTTCACCCCCGTGCCCACCGCAGTACCCCCCTGCGCTAGCTGGCAAAGGTATTTCTGAGACTCTAGCAAACGCTTACCCGCCTTATGCACTTGCGCAGCCCAGGCGTTTAATTCTTGCCCCAGCGTTATCGGCATGGCGTCCATTAAATGCGTGCGACCCGTTTTTAATTGGGTGTCTACAAGACGCGCCTTGTTGCGAATAGTGGTTTCTAAATAATCAATTGCGGGAAGCAACTGCTGATGTATCGCCAAAGCCGCACTGATATGAATAGCGCTTGGAATAACATCGTTACTACTTTGGCTCATATTAATATGATCGTTGGCACTCACCGCCAAACCACTTTGTTCAGCAGCTAGGTGGGCCAGCACTTCATTTACATTCATATTAGTGCTGGTGCCGGAGCCGGTTTGAAAAATATCGAGTGGAAACTGATCGCCACATTCCCCAGCTAATACTCGGTCTGCGGCAGTGGTAATGGCTTGAAATAAAGGCTCGGACAGTAATTCTTCTTCACGATTCACCATCGCCGCACAGCGCTTAATGCGCACAAGGGCACTTATAAATTGCTGAGGAAAGGTGAGCTCGCTAATGGCAAAATTATCGATGGCACGCTGCGTCTGCGCACCGTATTTAGCATTAATGGGGACGCGAACCTCGCCCATACTATCTTGTTCAATTCGGTAATCGCTCATGCTTACTCCTTTGCGGTCAGGCTTAGGTTTAAACGTGCATTTACATCATGCCATTTTGCCCCAGTAATAATGACACTATTATCTCAACTCTGTTACCACTGATCTGGCCGCAAACCAACATCGCTATGTCGATTTTGCCGTAACAATCTGACTAATACTGCGCACAAATCCACTGCGCTCGTGTTATTGGCCTTAAATGCTTAAAATGACGCCCACTCACAGGGAGATAATAATGTCTGAATACCACAATGCCAGCACCGAAGACTGGCTTCAATGGGACAAAAACCACATTTGGCATCCCTATTCGTCGATGCTAAACCCCGCAAAAATGGTTCCCGTTGTATCGGCCAAAGGCGTAAGACTCACACTAGCAGACGGTAGCGAATTGATTGATGGCATGTCCTCTTGGTGGTCTGCCATCCACGGTTATAATCATCCCACGCTAAATACTGCAGCAACGAACCAGCTCAATACGATGTCCCACGTAATGTTTGGTGGCATTACTCACCCAGCGGCAGCCGCATTAGGTAAGCGTTTGGTAGACCTAACTCCGGCACCACTGACCAAGGTGTTTATCTCTGACTCTGGCTCAGTTGCGGTAGAAGTAGCGATTAAAATGGCGCTGCAATATTGGTATTCCATAGGCAATCAACACAAAACCCGTTTACTTGCACTGCGCAGTGGCTATCACGGCGACACCTTTGGCGCGATGGCAACCTGCGACCCTGTCACCGGCATGCATCACTTGTTTAATAAAGTGCTGCCCTCGCATTTATTTGTAGAATCACCACAGACCGCATTTGGTGAAAACGCCAGCGACGACGACATGGCCGACATAACGGCAACACTGCAAGAGCATCATCAAGAATTAGCCGCCGTTATTGTTGAGCCCATTGTGCAGGGTGCTGGCGGCATGCGGTTTTATGGCGGCGATTATCTCAAACGATTGCGCGCTCTTTGCGATGAGTACGATGTGCTATTAATTCACGACGAAATTGCGACTGGTTTCGGTCGTACCGGCAAACTATTCGCCTGTGAACACGCCAATATTAGCCCCGACATTATGTGTGTTGGCAAAGCCCTAACCGGTGGCTATTTATCTTTAGCAGCAACCTTATGCAGTGACCGCATTGCCGAAGGCATATGCAATGGCGAAGCCGGCGTCTTTATGCATGGCCCCACGTTTATGGGTAATCCACTGGCTTGCAGTATTGCCAACGCCAGTATCGATTTACTATTAGCAGACGATTGGCAGGGCAATATACAACGAATAGAGCGCATCCTGAACCAAGAACTTGCTTGCGCAGCCCAGCTTGCCACCGTTGCCAATGTGCGATGCCTCGGCGCGATAGGTGTCATAGAACTTAAAGACAATGTCGATATGGCAAGTATTCAAGCGCGCTTTATCGACAAGGGCGTTTGGATGCGCCCCTTTGGCAAATTGGTTTACACCATGCCTCCGTACATTATCAGTGACGATGACCTACGCTATCTCTGCCAGCAAATTGTGGTGGCCGTAGCTGAAGAGGAATAAGCCAATATGCCTAAGGCAACATTGAAAGCGCGACTTCATGAGGTTATTTTCGGCACCGAACCAGGTGCTGGCAGAAATTTCGATATTTTTCTGATCGTTATTATTTTAAGCAGTGTTGCCGCCCTATTTATAGACTCGGTGTCTGCAATACATCACAAATATGGCGACTGGCTTTTCGCGGCAGAAGTTTTGTTTACCGTACTATTCACCTTGGAATATATTGCCCGTATTTATTGTGCACCCAACCGCCGCGCCTATATTTTTAGCTTTTACGGCCTCGTAGACCTGCTCGCCACACTGCCAACCTACCTCTCGCTGTTTATACCTGGCGCACAACATCTATTAGTTATTCGCATATTTCGGGTACTTCGTGTCTTTCGGGTATTTAAATTATTCCACTACATGAGCGAGGCCAACGTACTGATTCGCTCATTGGTTTCTTCGCGCAGGAAAATATCCGTATTTTTAGTGTCAGTACTCACGCTTATCGTTGTATTCGGCGCCTTAATGTACCTAATAGAAGGCCCCAAAAATGGCTTCACCAGCCTGCCACGCAGTATGTACTGGGCGATTGTTACGGTAACAACAGTAGGTTATGGCGACATCACACCACGGACCCCACTAGGACAACTTATTGCCGCCATGGCAATGATTACCAGCTATGCCATTATCGCCATTCCCACTGGTATTCTTAGCGCAGAACTAATACAAGAGAGCCAGCGCAGCATCAATAGCAGACAGTGCGATAGCTGCAAAAAATTTGGTCACGAAAAGGAATCTAGTTATTGCCGACACTGCGGAGAAAAACTTCCGCCGCCACACTAAATGGCAAATAAAAAAAGGCCAGTCGCGAATATGAGGGGGCGTCGCGACTGGCTGAGGGAAACAAATTTACTAATGCACTAATCCTTGTGTCGAAACATTATGACTGCGCCTAAAGACGCAGAAACGAAAAATCTGACTTATTAAGCTCAAGGCTTAATAAGTCAGGCTCACTCGCTAAAACATGAATCTAGCGCCAAGTTTCACCGTATCCATGTCGCCTTCCCAATTGGTCGCTGGCGCAGGCAACGTAGAATCTTCTAAATCAATTTTATAGCGATCGTATTCAAGCGCCACAACAAAATGCTCACTCACCTTGATATCAGCACCGACACCAAAGAAAGGTTCATCGCCGTCATAGCTTTGCTTCAGCCCTGCTACGCGAACATCTGCATCCCAAAAGATCTGACCGGCCTTGGCGTATATACCAAGCTGCTCAGTTAGCGGTATGCGACCAACAACGGCCAAACCATAACCGTCAACATCTGCCTTGCCGACATCACCGCCGAATGAACCAAAATCGATATAGCTCGCTTCAAATCCTAAAAACTGATTTACCTGAGCGCCAATCAACGCTTCTTTAAAATCATCGTCTTCGTCAAAATCACCACCGCGATCCTTATAACCACCGTAGTTAGCCCCTATATAAGCATGTGGGCCTGCTGTTGGATTCGCAAATACAGTTGATGCGCCGGTCGCAGTGCCAAACAATACTGCCGCTAGCGCTAAACTCCGTGTATTTAATACTCGCATAATATCTTCCTCTATCATTCCCAAAAAAACCTAATAGCGCGGGCCAAAGGCCCGCAAACATCAGGGATTACTCAGCTTCTTCTTCATGATCCTGAATCGCCTGACGACGTGACATATACTCATCACGACTCACCGTACCATCAGCATTAGCATCAATTGCGGTGAAGTACTGGGTAAGCGACTGCTCTGACTTCGCCTCTTTTTCATCTAGCGAGCCATCACCATTTTGATCAAGTGCAGTAAAGATTGCGCTGCTTGCATCGCCACTACCCTGCATGGTGCCCTGGGTTTGCGTACCGGTACTGGTACCCATACCAGAACCCATGCTACCTCCCTGCTGGGTATCTTGCTGTACGTTGGTATTCACATCACCCTGAGAAGCACCAACCCCAGTGTCTTGAACCGTACCCGACATGGGCGCTGCAAAACAAAATGAACTTAAAGCTACACCTGCAAAAACTGCTGCTATCTTTTTCATTGTGTTCTCCTTAATTATTGCCAACTTCAAAAATTGAATTGGAATAATTTCTGATTTATTAACTTGCCAATATGACACTTCAAATTGGTTGCCCTAGCGACAAGCCGTTTGACGTCGTGTCAGCTAGGTATCAGCAAGCGTCGTGCCAAAAATATTTTCCCTTTAAATACAACAACTTAATATATTGCGCAGAACTTATCGGCAAATACCGCGGTCAAATCGTTGGCATTTAGCAACAGTCTTAAAATAATTAATATTTAAAACAATTATTTCAATGACTTAGCTAGTCTTTATAAAGAGACACAACGTTTTATAGCATGTAAAAATACGGTGAAACTTATATTTAATAGCAAGAAACTCAGCCTTACCCAGCAATGGATAGGTACCACGCTACTATCTATGCTTCCGCTTGTTATTGCGGTGGCTTACGCCGTGTGGGAGATGAGCGCCCAAGCACGCGCCCAACAACAATTAGTAATGGATCAAGCGCAAATTTCTCACCTCAGCGTTTCAACTCAAGAACTAAGCAAAGAAATTGAACGTTCTGCTAGACAGTACCAGCTCTTAAAGGACTCTAGCCTGCTAGAAATACTGCAAATTAAGCACAATCAGCTCACAGAAAATCTCAACAAGATTAAAGAGAAATTGCCCTCGTCTAAAAGTAATGACACCGTAAATCGCATTGAAAAAATCAGTAGTGATATCAATTCCGAGTCGCGAACAAGCAACGTCAATCAGCAACAAAAACTCGAAGATCTTTACGAGAATTTAAAGAAAAGCAGCAACACCTTATATCGACAGCTAAGCGACGCCATTCAACAAGCCTTAAGCCAGGCCGAGCAGGAATTGAACAATGTATTATGGCGAGTACTTATTACCGGCTTACTCGCCCTACCGGCAAGCTTACTGTTACTCGGCGCGAGCTCAGTGATTGTCACGCGATCTATTCGCCGTCTGTCACTTGCCATTCATCATCTTGGCCAGCGGAGTTGGGATAAAACAATCGAAATCGACGGCCCCTCAGACCTCATCGAACTTGGGCACCGACTTGAATGGATGCGCCTACAATTACTCACTGCAGAGCAGCAAAAATCGCAATTCACTCAGCACATTACCCACGAACTAAAAAGCCCGCTCGCCGCCATAATGGACGCACAATCTTTATTAGCCGAACAAATTCCGGGCGAGATCAACGACCAGCAAATGGCCGTGCTAACTATATTGCGAAACCAAGCTGAAAACCTGCAAGAATTAATTCAGCAATTACTAAATTTTAACACCATCACACAGGGCGTAGATGCACATACCGATGACATTGATTTACATGCAATGTGTCAAAAACTAATCACCCGTTACCGCAGCTTTTTACCTGAATGTGCTATCCAGTTTAACATCACAAATCAAAGTAACCCCGTCACTGGCAACGCTCAGTTAGTCGAAATGATACTAAGTAACTTGCTATCGAATGCAATTCATTTTTGTCACGCAGGTGGCGTCGTCACCGTAAATTGGGGGCATTGCAATATTAATGAACGCGGCCAACGCATAAACATTAACCATCTAGAACACAGCGAAAATAATGTATATAGCCATTGGTGGTTGCAAGTTAGAGACCAAGGCCCAGGCATTGATATTGATGAACAAGAAGCTGTCTTCCGGCCATTCTACCAAGGTAAAAACAAACGACACGGCTCCCTTAAAGGCAGTGGTATCGGACTTGCCATTGTAAAAGCCTGCGCTGAACAAGCTCACGCCACACTAAGCCTAAATTCCCGTAAAAATGAAGGCGCAGAATTCACGCTCTGCTTTCCTAATCAATGATGATACAAAATATGAAAAAATCAGTACTCCTACTTGCCGTTTCGCTGTTAGGCGCTTGCGCTATAACTAGCAATGCCAATGAAACACCGATTGAAAAAGCCGCATCTTTTTCAACTAATAGACTCGCTCAGGTAGAGACCAAAAAATTCAACACCACCTCAACTAAGGACCCGGTTATAGCGCTGCTATCAAAGCGTCAAGCATGGTGTTTACTACCTGAAGCAGAGCGTCTACAGGTAGATACAATTTTGCAGGCACAGAGCAATAACGCCAGCATTCTTCAGCGCATAATTTTAAGTAGTTGTGCACCAGAGACCAACGCACAACAAAGTCAAGAATTACTTAAGTCGGTTGATAGGCAGCAACTAAGCGAAGCCGAGCGATCTTTATTGATGCTGATTGACGCCACCAATCGCAGTCTTATACATGCACAAAAAGAGCGTGACACATTAAGCTCAAAACTCCGTCAAACCATAGACGGTATCAGCGATATTGAAACACAAATCAACAAAGACGCTGCCCCGCAACCACGAGGTCAACAATGAATACTCCACGCCGCATTAAGATATTATTAGTCGATGACGATCCTGGTGTTTTGCAATTATTATCTATGCGATTAGAGGCATTAAATTTTGACGTAGTGTGTGCAGACGGTGGCGATAGCGCGCTGGCAACACTGCAAATGGAATGCGCACATATCGTGATTTCTGATTTACGCATGGACGGTATGGATGGCATCGAACTTTTTGAAAAAATACAGCAACTCTATCCCGGACTTCCCGTTATTGTCCTGACCGCCCACGGCTCCATTAAGGAGGCGGTGAGCGCAACGCAAAAAGGTGTATTCAGTTTTCTTACCAAGCCAGTAGATAAAGATGAGTTACTTAGCAGCATTACTCAGGCGCTTAATTTGCATTCCCCGGAAACCCAGAGCAACACCAACACAAGTAATATCATTACCTGTAGTGCGAATATGCAGCAGCTACTAGAACAAGCAAAGCTGCTGGCCCAAAGCGATATTAACATTATGATTCGCGGCGAGAGCGGTACCGGCAAAGAGCTGCTTGCCAGCGCCCTGCAAGCCTCTAGCCCACGCGCGGGACAAGCGTATGTCGCTATTAATTGCAGCGCAATTCCTGCCGAATTATTGGAGTCAGAATTATTCGGCCATGTAAAAGGTGCCTTCACTGGTGCCACTAGAGACAATAAAGGCTTATTTGCCAGCGCCGATGGCGGCACGGTATTTTTAGATGAAATTGGTGACATGCCCGCACCGCTACAAGTTAAATTACTCAGAGTGCTGCAAGAGCAAAAAATACGACCGGTAGGTAGCCATCAAGACATTAGCATTAATGTGAGGGTACTTTCTGCGACCCATCAAAACGTAGAAGAAGCGATTAGCGATGGTCGTTTTCGAGAAGATTTATATTACCGTCTTAATGTCGCATCACTTAGTTTGCCCGCCCTACGTGAACGACGCGCCGACATACAATTGTTAGCAAAGCATTTTTTAGAAAATATTGCGCAGCGCAGTAATAACGACGCCAAGAAATTTTCGCCCGCCGCGCTGGTAGCACTTATGTCTTACGATTGGCCCGGCAATATCCGCCAGTTAAATAATATTGTTGAGCAACTGGCCGCTTTATCGCCCGCCGCAATCATTGGTGAAACGCAAGTGCTGTCTGCACTGCCCCAATCTAATATAGTGACTAAAGAAATCCCGTCGCTCGCCGAAGCCCGCAAACAATTCGAGCGCGAATATTTAGAGCAGGTCTTGGTGCAAACCCAAGGCAATGTGACTGATGCCGCTCGGCAAGCCGGCCGCAATCGTTCAGATTTTCATAAGCTCATTAAAAAACATCAACTTAATCCCGATATACTACGCAATGCCAAACGACAAAGTAACGAATAAATAGAGACGTAAAGGAATGATTGAACAAATCGTAGTTTCTGTGCCAAGCCAAGGTTTGCACAGTATTACCGGCGTAATTAGCGAGCGTATATCACGACTATTTAGCGGCCAAGATGGTTTATGTACTCTTTTCATACAACACACCTCCGCGAGCCTACTCATTCAAGAAAACTACGATGACAGTGCGCGCTTAGACTTAGAGCACTGGCTAAACAGGTTAGTACCTGAGCATGACCCGCTCTACACCCACACCCTTGAAGGCAGCGATGATATGCCAGCGCATATAAAAGCATCACTAACCGCAACGTCTTTGTCTATACCTATAATAAGCGGTCGGCTTGCATTGGGAAGTTGGCAAGGAATTTATCTTTGGGAGCACCGCCACGCCGCATCAAACCGGAAGATCATCATGCATATTGGCAATTGAGCAACCGCCGTTCAGTTAGCGTTCATTTCTCGCTTGTAAACTTAAGACCGTATTATGAATGATTAAAAGTATGAACTAAGCGTCATCTTTGCGTCGTAAAGCTTGTGGTATTCTGAGCCGAAATTTTAGATTCAACCAAAAATAAGCTAGGTATTTACACAATGATAAATTTTAAAAATATCGTATTGGGTCTTTCTCTTATCAGTATTTCGGCGGTTTGCAGTGCCATAGAAGTGGGTGGCACCCTGCCAAGCTTCAGCGTTCCCTCTAAAGGCGAACTCATCATAGACGGTAGCAAGATACGTCATCAGCCTTGGTCTACAGCGCAAATTAGCAAAGGGACGCCGGCGCTGATCTTCCATGTCGCCGCAAGAATGTCTTCTGACGTAATTATTGCTCCGTTAAAAGAGCGTCTCGACCAAGGGAATTACGAGCCCGGCAGCTTCCAATCGATCAGTGTTATTAATCTGGACGATGCGCTATGGGGCACCTCAGGCTTTGTTGGCAGCGAACTAGAAAAGAACAAGCGCGAACACCCTCAAGCGGTGCTGGTAGCCGACGATAAGGGGCTCGGCATAAGTGCATGGCAAGTACAAAAAGGAACTGTTGCATTTATTCTAGTTGATGCAGAAGGCACGATTCGTTACTTAAAAGAAGGCAAGTTAACTACCGAAGATGTAGATACCATTATCCATCTTTTAGATGTGGAAATAGCAAAAAATAACTAAGACGACGTCGAGTTGAGGCCGTTTAGCAGCAGCGGCCCTCAACCAAGCGGGCAAATTTTCTCAGCATTACCTTAACGCCTAAATGCATTACAGGACTAAACACCGGTAAAAAATACTTACTGGCCCCCTTTGGCTTCATTGCCATTGTCCAGCGTACTCGACAGCACTTTTCGCTAATCGCATCAACTTCGTAGCGCTCGGCAAATGACTCAATATTGTCTTTGCTGCCATGGGTAAAACAAAAAGCCATTTCCCGCCCACGCTCCCACGCGATAAACTCCTCATAGCCAACCAAGCCACCAATCATGCTCACGGTGCGCGTGGTGCCAATACCAAAGGGTTTAGGGGCCGTCCACTCCACTTTTTGAATAGGCATCGCCCAGCGTGGCCAGTCGTCGGCATTTTCAAATGATGTAAATACGTCTACCGCACTGACATTCACCTCGACTTCAGCAATATAGCGAAACGGGGCGGTATCAAAAAAGGTCATGTCGACGGGTTTACACGGGTACTTAGTTGCCACGCGGACTCTCCAATAAAGTGATCTCTCACTGATCCAGCAGAATTATGTCTATAGGCGGGAATCTAACACCGGCGATAATTCTCAAACAAGGTAAGAACGTGAATATGACAAAGTCTTCATCTAAGGCCATAAGATAAATGCAATATACCGAGCCGTTAGCGGCACTACCCGAGACCCTTGAGATCCTATATCAGGATGAGCACATCATCGCGATTAATAAGCCTACGGGTCTTCTGGTTCACCGCAGCCCGATTGATCGCCACGAAACACGCTTTGCTATTCAGATTCTTCGGGATCAAATTGGCCAATATGTCTACCCCGCCCACCGCTTAGACAAACCCACCTCAGGGGTTTTGCTGTTTGGTTTGAGTGCAGCCGTCGCCGGCGAGCTAGGCCAAATCTTTAGCACTCAGCAGATTAAGAAAACCTATATTGCTGTGGTGCGCGGCCACTGCCCCACGGATGGCCGCATCGACCACGCCCTGACTGAAGTGACCGACCAGCGCATTGTAAAAAGCCAAGCGGCAGAGGCCCAATCGGCGCTTACCGATTTTCGTTTATTAGGTCAACACGTGCTGGATGTCGAAATTGAAACCTATCCTCAGTCTCGATACTCACTGATTGAATTACATCCGCTCACGGGCCGTCGCCATCAACTCCGTCGTCATTTAAAGCATATTTCACATCCCATTATTGGGGACGCAAAATACGGTCGAGGGCGCCACAACCGCTATTTTGCTGAACAGCTTGAATGCCCTAGGTTGCTATTACACGCCGCACAGCAAACCTTTTTACACCCTCTTCGCGGGAGCGAAATAACAATAAATGCACCGATAGACCCGAATTTTTCTGGGCTTCTCAAGCGGTTTTTGTGGCAAGACCTACTACCGCCAGAATGGCAGCCACAAAAGGTTACAGAATTATAACTTACATCCAGAAATGCGAAATTGTATGGTAGTGACAATAACAACATTCCCGAAGCACAGAACACCGTCTGCCAACGGGCTAACGCGGAAAGCAGTATGCTCACACACTACGATTACATTATTGTCGGCGCCGGATCAGCAGGTTGCGCCTTAGCCAATCGCCTTTCTGCCAGTGGCGAGCACACCGTGCTACTGCTAGAGGCCGGGGGTAAAGATAGCCACCCGATGGTGCACATTCCCCTCGGTTTCGCATTCACCATGAAAAACCCGCAATTTAGCTGGTGCTATCAAAGCGACCCCGAACCCCATATGAATAACCGCCGCATAGATCAACCACGCGGCAAACTGCTAGGCGGGTCTAGCTCAATCAATGGCATGGTCTATATTCGCGGTCAGCGAGAAGACTATGATCATTGGGCTGAACTAGGCAATCGCAACTGGGGCTATGACGACCTACTTCCCATATTCAAACGCTGCGAACACAACACCAATGGCACAAGTCACTACCACGGCAGCGGCGGCCAACTTTGGGTAGATAACGTCGGCGATAAATACGCATTGGCAGACATGTATATTAAGGCGGCGACAGAATCAGGTATTCCCGCCAATAGTGATTTCAATGGCGAAAACCAGGAAGGCGCAGGATTTTATCAGGTAAACATTCGCAAGGGGCTGAGGCAAAGTACAGCTAAAACCTATTTAAAACCGGCCATGAAACGTGACAATCTCACCGTTGTCACCAACGCGCTGGCCAGTAGAATCGAGTTCCAAGACGGTCGTGCGACGGCATTACGCTATCTGCAAAATGATAAAAAGATCACGATTCGCTGCCAGCGCGAAATAATACTGTGTGGCGGCACAATTAACTCGCCACAACTCCTGGAACTATCCGGTGTTGGCAATCCGGCAATATTGCAAAAACACGGTATTAAAGTGCACACCGCACTGCCCGGTGTTGGCGAAAACTTGCAGGATCACCTCACCGTAAACACACAGCGATCGTTTGTGGGATTAAAAACCTTTTATGAAGAATCCCAACCCTTGGCAATGATTGGCACATTCGCGAAGCTCGCATTTCAACGCAAAGGGATGTTGGCACACCCCGCCTCGCAGGTCGGGGTTTTCTTTAAAACTGATGCCAAGCAACAACGCGCCGATGCACAAATTCATTTTACGCCGGCAGCGGGTACCCAAGACGAAACAGGTCGGATGATAACAGTACCCGGCACCACGGCTACAGTGTGCTATTTGCGCCCCAAAAGCCGCGGCCATGTGCACATTCGCAGCAACAACCCCAACGACGCACCGGCACTGCTGCACAATTATCTTGCCGAAGAAGAAGATCGTCTAAAAATGATTGCCGCGGTACGTAAGACCCGCGCCATATTTGAAGCACCAGTGTTTAATGAACATCGTCGCGAAGAGCTAATTCCTGGGCCAGAGATTCAAAGCGACGAGGACATTCTAGAATTTATTCGTAATACCGGCGAGTCGGTATACCACCCAGTCGGCAGCTGCAAAATGGGAAATGACGAGATGGCCGTGGTCGATGACCGCTTAAAAGTACATGGTATTGAGGGTTTGCGGGTAGCCGACGCCTCCATTATGCCCACCCTTATTTCTGGCAATACCAATGCCACGGCGGTGCTAATTGGAGAGCGTTGTGCTGACTTTATTTTGGCTGGCGAATAGCCCTTTTAATTTTGACGATAAGGTATTTGGCAATATTCAATGCCGTTAGGAGGACGAATACCGTGCTTGGCTAAACACATTTTCATCGAGTTCATCGACAAGCTGATATTGGGTGTTGGCCCTAAATACACATGATCTAAATCAACAGCATCACTGTCATCCGCCACCAAAGAAAAACTCATATAGGGAACCAGCATACTGCGTCCCTCTCGAAAGTTGACGGCGGCGTGACGGTAATCGGACACCACGGGCGACACTAAACGCCACTCCTGCTCCTCTTCAAATGACGGGTGTTTAAGAATCGCAGCCAAGCGTAATAAATCGCTTTCAAGATGTTCAAATAATTGATGGTACACAACACGATCTACGCCGTCGTCAAGACCATCAGCCAACACCTCTACCGCATCTAATACTTGCGCGATTAATGCTTGCTGCTCTAGGCGATCATAAATGCAGCGACCCATCCTAAATTGCTGTTTGGCCGCGCAACTCGCAACCGTGTGAGCATTAAACCCCAAGCTAGCGCCCTTACCTACTGAGCTATAGCCGCGCCACTGGCTCAATAAATTTCCGTTTGACCGAAACGACGCGCCGAACAAGATATGGCCATTGGTAATACGATGCCGAACCCAGTCTAAAAAGCAGGTCAACAAATGTGGGCGTGCATGACCTTCGTTAATTCGTCTAGCAACATCACTGGCAACTAAATCTGCGGTGTGGCGCAGCTCCGCAGAATCGTTCATATAACGAATATCGCTGGCCCACAAAGTGCGGCTGCCGATGATACCGAGCACGCCGCTCAAGGAGGTGTAGTGATACAAGGTTTCTTGTGGCGGTTCAGAAAATAAGGTTTCGGTGATAGCACTTATCATATCAGCTCCTCGACTCCCGTCGTTTTACCACAACTGTGTGACGCCATTATGGCGAGTAACGCGACCACTCAAACCGGCCAAACACGGCATTATATCGACCCGTCGGCCCGCAAAAAGTCAGTCACTAAACCATTAAATATGGCCGGATACTCGGCGTGCAGCCAGTGCCCCGCCTTGGGAATCGTTTCAAAATGCATATCGGGAAATTGACGCATCATGGGCACCCTATTCTCATCGCGAATATAGCCAGACACCTCGCCACGAATGAACATTGTTGGGCCATTAAACGGCTCTGACGATGGCGCATCGCGCAGATTGTCGTAAAGCTCCGCTATCACAGCTAAATTCATTCGCCACGCCCAGCCGTCTTTGCCGTCGCGCATCAGATTTTTCAGTAGGAACTGTCGTATCGCGATTTCAGGCACATCTTTCACTAACAATTGATCAGCCTGCTCGCGGCTTTTAAGTGAGCGCAGCTCAAGCCCTAGTAACGCCGTGATAATGGCGTCGTGGCCACGGCCGTAGCGCACCGGTGCAATGTCAGCAACAATTAAGCGCTTCACTCGTTCAGGCTGAGTTATTGCCACCTGCATAGCAACTTTTCCGCCTAATGAATGACCAAGTAAATGTGCGCTAGCTAGTTTTAACTCGTCCATAGCAGCTACAACGTCTAGCGCCATGACCGGAATATCCATTTGATCGCTATGCGCAGATTTTCCGTGGTTACGCAGATCCATACGCACCACCGTGAAATAAGGCTCCAAGCTGCGCGCAACCGCCATTAAATTACTCGCAGAGCCAAACAAACCATGTAATAAAACAACGCTAACAGGCCCACTACCGCTGACTTCTGTATGTAATCTCACCGCTCTGGGCATATGTTCGCTTCTCATCATCTGTAGCCATTGCTAGAATGCGCAGGCATTTTCAATAAAAAAGGGCTTATTGTGCGATTATCTCTACTCATCTTGACGCTAATCGGCGCGGTAGTAACTACCGGCTGCAGTTCAACAGATTACAATCCAACGGCCTATGACTATTTTATCAGTCGTGAGGACATACAACAAAAGCCAGTTAAGAAAGTCATTATTGCCACCGTTAATGTCAGCGGCGAACCGACTCGTTCAGTGCTACGCGATAGCGTAGACAAAGTCGATGGCATGGTTAAAGACTACCTAGAATCTAACGGTATCAGCGTTGCACCAAACCATTTATTCAATAATGCATGGCAACAAGCGTTATTAACCTTTGGCAACTTTTACGATCCTACCACCGGCAAGGTTGACCGTGTTGGTTGGCAAAAAGTAATGGCGGCAACCCTCGCAAGTTTACAATCTCAAAAAGACATTGATGCCGTGGTGTTTACCGACCTAATCGAGCACGACGTCCAACATAGTCCGGGAATGAAACACTACGCGCGCTGGTATGGCGTAACACGTGAACCTGCGACTGAAGGCACCACATCTAGCGTGCCTACTGATTTTAACTGGACTCAGATTATTAAAGGCGCCTCACTGCTCGTCACCATTTATACACCCGAAGGTAAGCCGCTATTCTCTAGCCGCGGCGGCATTGATACCTTGCACGGTATTGATTCTCGCAAATCAGACAAAGGCTTTGTTAGACGCAAAAAAATTCTCAGCCGTGAGAACAATATTGAAGAAGGCATAGAGCTGGCATTTCACCCACTAATCAAAATGAAGCACTACCCAGGTAAAGAACAGACTCAAGCTAAAGCCAGCACTGATATCGACGTCGACGCCACTAAGCCTTAGCTCCAAACTTAGTAAACGCCGCGAAATGTGGCCTCAAACAAAATGAGGCCACGATCAATCATCCAATATACGGCTACTGACCCCATCACATACATCGTTGCTACGCGGGCCAACGCAAAGGACTGAGCTTGCCACGCAGGCCATCCTGCCAACAACTGCCTAGTCGCGAACAGTAGCGATGCCACCACCGCAATAAAAAATATTTGCCCCAGCTCAATACCAATATTAAAACCCAGTAGCGCTGGCACCATATCCCCGCGAGGCAACATCAGCTCCTCTAATACTGACGCAAAACCTAGACCGTGTAATAAACCAAAAGCGCCAACTAGCACCACAAAGCTCTTGCTATGCCTATCTAAATCAACGGCGTCTCGACGCCGGTCGGCATACAACGCCATCACTAATACACTCGCGGCAATAAGCCATTCAGCCAACGCCGGCCAACGCGGAATAGCGCCTATGCTCACCAGCAATAAGGTAATACTGTGGCCGACGGTAAACGCGCTAATCCACACCAACAGGCGATAACGATTGCTAGCCACCAATAACAAACCTAACACAAACAAGAGATGATCACTGCCAATGAGGATGTGTTTGATACCTAATCCCGTAAACTGCAATAACGGTGGGCCGCCGGTGCCACGCTCCGCGGGCGAGAAGCTAGCTTCATCTGACCCCAGCAACATTTGTTGCTCACTATCATCATTGGCATACCAGCGCAGCAACGCTGCCGACCGCGATGCACTCAACCCACTTATAGAAAACGCTAAGGCCGGCACAGCTTCGGCACACAATATTGTATAGCGCTGCACCACCGCGCCCTCATTGATGGTTTGGTCTACCCGATCGAGAGTCCGGCAAGACGCCGGTAAAACTACCGCCGGTGGACTCGCCGCCAACAGTGGGGTTTTCCACATAAGCCCAATCACGCCACTTGGCAGCTCTCTAAGTTCGAGTAAGGACGGCGCCAATTTATGCGCATTTGCTGTACTACTCAGGCACATAAATAGCAGTACATAGCTAATTATTCGCATGGCACTTCACCCGATAACGGTCACGTAACTGCTCAATATATTGCTGCCAAGCCTGAGCCTGACGCGCTTGCCGCCAGCTATCTTCTAGCTCTGGCGCTAGCTCGACAAATGACCGCCGATAGGCTTTCTGCTGCTCGTTAATTCGTACTAGATGGAAGCCATACGCCGATTGCAGCGGGCCAAACCATTTACCAATGGGTGCATCTGCACGACTCAATGCAAGACTAAAGTCCTCACCGAATTTTGAGGTCATCGCAACCGGCCCGATATTTAAAAAATAACGTCCATCCAAAAACACATCACCGTCCTTGTCCGTTAGCGTAATGTTTTGCAATGCCTGATTAGCACGCGCACGCGAATCGCCTTTACTGGAATCAAAAAATAGCTGCTCAAAACTAATACGCAGAGGAACAACACCGAGCTCTGTTTTATTGCTATACATAGCGCGCAATTCAGCTTGCGAAGCGTGTGTGTTCTTTTCCAGCAAAGTCTCACTGTGCAGTAAAACCTGAATTAATCGGCGTCGAATAACCTCATCACCCACCGCAACATCCATGGCTAAAACCGCATCAATTTTATTTTTGACACTCCCCTCTACACCTAAAAATTCGGCGTCTCGTAGCAAGCGCTGTGTAATAACGGCATCGGATTTGTGCAAGCCTTGTAGCATTGCCTCTTTTACCAATATGTGGTCATCCAAGGCCGCTGCGGCTAGTCTATTCAGCTCCCTAGGTGTTACCGCCCGCCCAGTACTCCGCGCCCAATCAGTAGCTAAAACATCTAACTGCGATTGACTTAGGCAATTTACGACACGCTGCTGATAACCCTCATAGCGAGTGTGAATACTAAAAACTACAGATCCAATAATAATAAAATGCAGTAGCCGGAAGGACGCTATTCGCTTCAATATTTTGGTCAAGGTAGCAATCCATTTTCCGCATCGCTCACAGGTGAATACCAAATAGGCGACGACCACGCTCGCTCTTGAATAATTGGCCTATGCTCGGCGGCGCAGCACTGTTCATAACCTGGCTTGATCGTATCGGGCTTATCGCAATCAACCTTGGCCGCAACACAAATTTGCTGACTCCAGCGACAGCTCGGATTCTCCAATACTCGTGCGTAATAATAGGCATGTTCTGTCGGGTTAAACTGCGTGTCTTGCCAGCGACCGCATAATTGAGTGTGACCTGTTCCGGAGGTTTCACAGGTCTTCAAATTCACCCCCGTATCACTACTAGTATCACCAACAACATCCACGACCTTTTCATCGCGCTGACCATTTTTATCTACGCTGCCCTTAATTATTTGAATACGCTGCAAGGGCATGCCACTGTGCCCTTGTCGCCCAGCATCCATCTTTGCAAATACCGTGAACACCGGCGACAAGCTCTTCTCCGGCAGGTCTAAATCTCCGCCCATCGGCACGCCGTGTTCATAGCCCTGCGCAACATAATCGCTACGTTCACATATATCAGCCGGCAGCGACTCGTCGCCGCCAAAAAACCGCAACGTGATACGCGGGCCACTGGTGCCATAGGTTTCACGGCGCTGCATGGCGTCAAACAAGGACGTGCGATTATTTTCTTCGGCCCACACTGCCGCTAGGCCTCCGGGGTTAAATTCTAAATCATCGGGTAAACCTTCCGGCACCTCATCTCCGACCGGCACGCCAGCGCCACCATGGCCCAAAAAGCCTCGCTCACTCACCGCGCCAGGAGCGCCTATATGCGTGTCTGAACTGGCAATAAATCCCAGCTTAAATGGATTGACGCCCAAGCGTTGTTCTTGCGCCATACCGTCACGCAACACATCGCGGATAAAGCCCGCATTTGGCCCCGCTGGTTTACTCATAAAAGGTAATATTTTCCCCACAAATTTGTCTGTAAAACTGCTGTAGGGCAATTGTTCAAAACCGCAGAGTTCGTCGGCACTATTCAGCGGATCATAAAAACATTCTGAACTTCCCTTGTGCTGCATCACTTCAACCAAGCGCTCTAAGCGCGCACGTTGTTTGGCATCTGCTGCGGTGATTGGAGCGCCGTCGTCGCGAGCTAAACTGAACATATAGCCATCGCTCAGATTTGAGTTATGGGGAATAACCAGCACTTCGCAGCCGGTGCCAGCATTTACACAATCGCGATCTAAACCATCCCACAATAATGGCGCGGATGGGGTTTCGATAAAGCTCAGCGGCAAGGCCGGCACCTGCTTATTTTTAAACAGGATATTGCGATGCAAATTCGCCAAATTCGCCGACGCTCCTGTCCATTCATAAGCGACAAAACTCGTAAATTCGCATGTTTCATTGCGGTCGTAGGCGTCTTCAGCGGCTTGTTGAATTTCCTGCCACGGACGTAAACTCGCCGCCCGACACAATTCTCCATCGTCACCACACAAACCTAAGCGCTTGGCACGGGAAGATTGGGTGTTAAAAAGGAAAAAAGCGACGCGGGGATGTTTTCGATAAACCTGACACTGCCAACTATCGTAGCCCTCAACATTGGGGGTTTGACATATTTCGACTTCACCAAATAATTCTGCGTGGTCGGTGACTACCGCAAAATCCAGCGGTCGATCTAAGCGCAAATGCCGTAACGGTTTGCCATCTGCCGTCCACGGCTGCACACCGATCTCGCCACCACGGGCAAACCGATAGGCATCCGCTGGTGACGTGCGTGTGCCCTGAGTACTGGCATCTAAGGAGTATTTGGTATGGACGTGAGTGTCGCCAAAAAATACCTGACGCTGGGGATCATGATTTAAACAAGGCTCGCGAGATTCACGGTATACATATTTACTTCCAGCTACGTCGCTGTCTACAGCTGGCTCCGCATGGGCGCTAATCGCGACAAACGTCGCTAGAAAAGCCGCTAAATACCGTGAAAAGCCAGCAATCCTTGGGATGATAAACGCGGTCATTGTCATAACCTATTAGTTTTTATAGTAACGCTATTATTATGTAAGAGCACCTTTTTTACAATCCCATCGCTATTCAGGAGGCGTTCAGCCACGGCATGTGATCATGACAGCGTATTCAATCGAAGGAGCGTCACTATGAAACTGACAAAAGCCTTAATTCTTATTGCTGGTCTAGGCCTTGCCGCGGGTAGTGCCTACGCCGATCATCGCGGTGGTAATCACGTAGAGGCGCGTTATCAATATCATAACAACGGGTCTCACCACGGCCATAACAAGTATTACAAAAAGCATTACAAACACGGCTATGATAATCGCTACAACAGCTACTATGATGGTCATCACAATGATCGTCATGAAAAGCATTATTATGTGCGCCACGTACATAGCCGCCACTGCGGCCACCATTACGAACCGGCATTTAATACACGAGTAAATGTATTTCTAGGTTTGTAGGGTGCAAACAAAGAGGGCGAAATCTTTTGGATTTCGCCCTCTCTCACCACTCAGCAGCAATTTACTCGCCAAAGCCCGACTTCATAGCGTCAAACCATGACTGCAGTTCAACGCACTCATCAGGAATAGCGCGCCGTACCCAAGTACAAAAGCCAATCACTACATATAAATCGATATCAGCCTGCGACAGTGCATCGCCCACCAAATACTGTTTACCGGTCACTTCCGTATTCATTGCGTCTAAAAATGCCGTAATGCGAAGATTACCGCGCTCAACCAATTCTGCAATTTGGGGCATTTTCAGCGGCCCAGGAAGCGGGCTATCTTTAAAAGCATCGCCCTTATTTCGAAGCACTTCAGCAACCGCTGTGAAGCCATCAAAAAATATTCTGTGGCAACACCCTATAATTTGCGCACGCTCTAGACTGGTTTTACCGAACACCGATTTACCTGAATAGGTCTCGTCCAGAAAGGCGCAAATGGCGATGGTATCCGACAGCGTGGTGCCGTCATCTAGCACCAAAGTCGGCAGGGTCAACCGCGGGTTTACCGCGCTAAAATCAGGAGAGAACTGCTCTTTCGCTGCCAAATCAACTTCTTGGGTTGCTAGATCGATGCCTTTATATTTCATCAACAAACCTACCCGACGAGGGTTAGGCGCTATGGCATAGGTATATAGTTTCACTAGTTTGTCCTCAAGCGCATTAAAATTATCACATAGCTCACATGGTTCAGCTTTAGTTAAGGCACCGACCACTAAGCTGAATACTACCAATAGTGTTGGAGTATAAGCTATGTTGAAGTACACCGTTATCCCGCTGGTTCTCGCCTGCTCCAGCGCGGTATTTGCAGATCATCGCGGTAACAGCGTCAGTCACACTCAGTATGCGCGGGTCACCCACGTACAAGCCATTTACGAACGTGTTGCTTTTAGTGCACCAGTAGAACAATGCTGGCAGGAAACCGTGTCTCACGAGCGCAGTAGTTCTTCTGCCCCCATTTTTGGCGCCATCATTGGCGGCGCACTTGGTAATGAGTTAGGGCACCACAAAAGCAATAAACGTGTGGGCACTGTGGTGGGCGCAGTGCTGGGCGCAACCGTTGCGGCCGATATCTCGCGCAACCGCAGTGGAAGTCATTACGAAACCGTTGACCGCTGCGAAGTACAGCAGCGACAAGAATGGCGAGATGAGATTGTTGGCTATGATGTAAGCTATCGCTATCAAGGCGAGATTTATCACACTCGCTTGCCCTATAATCCGGGCAGAGAAATAGAAATTGAGGTGAACGTCACTCCGCGTGGCTAAAGTAGATGTTTGGGAGTTTTATGAACCTTACTTCGCAACTTAGCGCGAAACTGCAATTACTTATTTTGCTTATCGCGACAGGTTTTGCAACACCAAGTCAGGCAGACCCGCTAGGTAATTTGACTGGCGGCCGTATCAACCTGCCCGACCGTTCGTCATTTGAGCAGCGTTTAAACGACGGTGCCCGCAGCACTCTCAGCGTTAATCAGGCAATCTCAATTGCGGAGCAACGCTACGGCGGTAGAGCCGTTGGTGCAAAAAAAATACGCAGTGGCAACGGCACGGCTTACAGTGTGCGCATTCTGCAAGACAACGGCAAAATTAAAAATGTCATTATTAATGATTGAGCGAATTTCACCATGCGTATTCTGCTAATCGAAGATGAAAGCCTGCTATTAGAACAATTACACCGTAATTTTGAGCGCGCCGGTTATGCTTGTGATACTGCCGCAGACGGTAAAGAAGGCCTATATCTTGGTCAAGAAAACCCCTACGACCTTGCTGTAGTCGACCTCGGCCTGCCCGGTATTGACGGCATCAGCGTGATAAAACAATGGCGCAGTGAAGGCCATAAATTTCCGGTTTTGATACTCACGGCACGAGACCGCTGGCAAGACAAAGTGGAAGGTCTGGAGGCCGGTGCAGACGACTACGTCGCCAAGCCATTTCAAATAGAAGAAGTTATGGCGCGCGCCAATGCATTGATTCGTCGCTCAGCTGGGTTTGCCAGCCCGCAACTACAGTTTGGCTGTATCACTATTGATACCGGCGCTAAGCGAGCATCGCTGAACAATACCCCCGTTGACCTTACCGCCTATGAGTTCAACGCGCTGGAATACCTTGCTATGCGCAGCGGCCAAGTTGTTTCTAAAACCGACCTTACCGAACACCTTTACGACCAAGACTTTGATCGCGACAGCAATGTCATTGAAGTATTCATTGCTCGCCTACGCAAAAAAATTGACCCCGGTAATACCCTTAAACCGATCTCTACACTACGTGGTCGCGGCTACCGCTTTGAGCTAAGTGAAACCCAGCACTAAATGCCTGCTCATCGCAGTAAATCGATTACCAGACGGCTCACCATCGCCAGCCTTAGCCTTATGGCATTGCTCTTGGCTGCGACGGGTATTGCAATCGATCGAGCTCACACCGCGAGTTTAATTAGCGCTGAGCAAGACCAGCTGCGGCTGCAATTTTTTGGCCTACTCGGTGCTATCGAATGGCAAGACGGCACTGTTGATATGGGTGACCGTTTAAAAGACCCTCGGTTTTGGCAGTTCCGTTCCGGGCTTTACGCCCAAATCCGACTGCGCAACGGCACGCCGTTATGGCAGTCAGTCTCCAGTGAAACCATACCGCTACCAGCGCCGGCAAATACACCCCGCAGCGGACAAGAGCTATTTAGTGAAATTCGCGTTGATAAAGAACCTTTCTATGTTTTTCAATATCACGCTATTTGGGAAACCGAAGATGACCGCGACATCCCCCTGCTCTTTTCGCTCTACTCCAGCCAAACATCCTTGCTTAATGAGCGCAAAAAATTCCAGCACCAACTAAGTCTCTGGCTTGGGCTGGTACTCACTATTTCACTTATCGTCACGGCGTTGATTTTATATTGGGGCTTACGCCCTCTACGAGAATTGGCCACTGATTTAAAGCTATTAGAGCGTGGTGATACCAGCAAACTTCGACCAGATTACCCCCGCGAGCTTCAGGGTATTACCCACAATTTAAACCAGCTCCTAGACAAAGAAAAAAAGCAGCGTGAACGATATCGAAACACGCTAGCGGACCTTGCTCATAGCTTAAAAACACCACTGGCCATACTGAAAGGTGGCGACAGCAAAGACGCAGTTGTTACTGAACAAATCAGTCGTATGGACAACATCATTAATTACCAACTCAAGCGCGCGGTAAGCACTGGCAAACAAAACCTTAACGGTCGCATCCAGTTACAACCTTTAATAGAACGCCTTTGCAACACACTCAAAAAAGTATATCGAGACAAGTCGCTACATTTTGAAATCTCACTAGATTTAACTCAAACAGTCGGAATTGACGAGCAAGATGCTATGGAGTTATTCGGCAATTTGCTCGATAACGCCAGTAAAGCCTGCCGTAAAAAAATTATTATTAGCAGTGAAAACGCGAACAATCACACTGCTATTTATATTGATGACGATGGCCCAGGTATATCAGAAGAGTCTCGTGAAAAATTATTACAACGCGGGATACGCGGCGACCAATACGGCCAAGGCCAAGGTCTGGGCCTTGCCATTGTGGGGGATATTGTCGATAGCTACGGAGGAGCAATTCGCTTTACGGATTCTAAACTAGGTGGAGTTTGTGTCGAAGTCACATTGGTACAACAAACGGGCCATTAATAAAAAAGCCGGAGGCTGGTGGCTCCGGCTTTCGTGTTTATCTAGGAATATTCTCTTCCTGATAAAAGGCCTAACTGCCCTTAAATAGGGATAAACGCCAAGAAATCAACCGGCAAAGCATCAAGACCTGGAAGACCGCCACCTAAAATGGGGCCAAGTGGGTCTATCGGTAATATCGCAAGGCCAGGCAGCCCGCCACCCAACAACAGTGCTGGAGTAGCTGGTATTGCAGTCAAGCCACCGCCAGACAGTAATGCAAATGGGTTAATTGGCAATGTGTTAACGTCTGTGAAATTACCCAATAGCCCGAGTACTGAATCAAACGGTAAACCAGCACCACCGATTAAATCAAAAACTGGTTGAATTGGAATTAATTGGAATGCACTAATCAAATCAGAGGGCGTCACCGGTAATGCACCTAGACTTACCAAGTTACCACCACCGCCGAGTAACGCAGATGGATCTAACGGCAGTGAGTCTAGGCCTGGCAAACCACCATCCAATGGTAGAGCACCCAATGGCAGGGCATCTAAACCAGGAATGCCGGCACCGCTAAGCCCGCCGAACCCACCACCTAGCTGAGCTATAATAGTTGTGATTGGCGCTAATGGATCAGCCATGCTGAATGACGCCATTGACGTCAATATCGCCGCCGCAACAAGTTGTTTCGTTGTATTTCTTTTCATCGGTTTCCCCACTTATAAGTTCATTTGTGCATAATTTTTATATTTCTGACTCGGCATATAATACATAAACAAGCGATCAGATACGCATACATTACATACTATTACACACAATAAGCATGAGCACTATCACAAAAATATCAAAGAATTTCTTGCTATGACACACAACTCTGGAGTTGTGAAGGCTGTAGAAGTAAAAAAGCAGTCTTTAGAGACTGCTCTAAATGATTAAGCGCATCGAAACCATGTATTAAAACGTGACCGAGAGCCGCCAAAAGAAATCGACTTCCACCTGGGATAACACGTCGTCATCCAAGTTATCGTCGTATATCGGTGTTGCCGCCAACAGCTCGGTTATAAAGTGCTTACCTAGCTCAGCTCGAAGACTAAAGCCTGCATCCGCAAGCGCTCGGGTATTACCGGCCTCGCCTGCAGCGTCTTCGTACCACGCCTGGCCGTGCTCAACAAATATAGCCGGCTTAAACGTCAAGCCAAACAGAGGTAGACCATTGCTCTCTAGTGCGAGCTTTGTATAAGTACCTGAATCCCCCACCAACACGCCGGGCAAATAGGCATTCAGCCCCGCAGCACCACCTAGAAAAAATTGTTGTTGCAACGGCAGCTGCTGGTCATCAGAAAACTGACTGACCATATCTGCTTTAAATGTCGCCCAATCACTCACTGCCATTTTCAAACCTAAGCGCGGTTTAAAGAGCAAAAATTCACCAGTTCGCCGCCCTGTCGCCACCACACCTTCACGGGTATCTGTACCTAAAGTGCCCGTGTCGGATTCTAAACCCGCCTCAATAAAGCCCTGCGCGGTAATTTGACTACCCACACCAAACAAACGCAGTAATTTATTGTATTTTAAACCCAGCTCAAGGGTAGTTTGAGGTTCGTCTAAAGCTTTACCAAAGCCCTTAACATCAATAAAACTATCAACTTTCTCTAAACGTTCAGAAATCGTAAATCGATGTAAGGAGTCACTGCTAACCACCTGTTCTCCGGTAATGGCAATACTAGTGGTTTCAGACAGCAAGGTAAGACGTATTAATTCCATTGTTTGCGTTGGTTCTGCAACAACGCTACCGCCACCATTCAACCCCAACAAACCACCCGTAAGCTCACACACCAGTGGAATAGCGCACAAAATGCTATCGGCTCCCTGGCCCCCGGTTCCAGCCCCACCGCCGCTACTGGTGTTTACAAGGCCGTCCGCGTAGCGCTCGTATTCGGTATAGCGCGCTTCCACACCGTATAAACCAAAGCTGCTGGGGTAATTTAATCTAAACGTATAACCATCGTAATGATCACCACCATTCACTTCACCGAGTTCGGTCAAGGCGCGATCATATGAAAAAGAGGCTTCTACGCCAGTGCTAAAATCATGTTTTAGTGATGTATTTGCGAAGTAACGTCCTAAAAAGCGATTCCCGAAGTTGTTGACGCTAAGACTTAGATCCGTGCTGTCATGGTCATCTTTTTTAGATTCAGTAAGCACAATGGTAAAGGCAGTAGGGTCTTCTGATAACTGATAGGTGACCGCATAGTTTAGGCCCGCGCGCTCGCTTTTCAGATCGGCCAACACGCGCTTGGTTTCAAACTCGGTGCGGCTTAAATCCTGATCGCCAATCAAACCCGAAAAATACGGTTGCATATTCTCTGGCGCTTTAATTCCGGCCAAGTGACCATTAATAACGTGAGCAAAGATGGTTTTATCTCGGTGCGCAAAGTACACCGTCACTAACAAATGGCCGAGCTGGTAATAAGCCTGATTCAAGGCGTTAACCGCCTGCGCCGGTGTTTTGGCAACACCCATGATCAAATCAATTTGTTCACGGCTCAGGTAGCGGTTACCAGAAATACGCAGATCATACTCGCCTATTTTCACATCAATGATGGAGTCTGATTGCAGTGCAGCATATTGCTCAATTCGCTCTGCAGTAGACGCCTGAGGCGGGATAACGGGAGGTAGATCAATAGCCATGTTTACTCCAAAATTTCATGTTCCGTGTCCCCGATATCAGGGCTGAGGAAATTCTCCAAGGACGCGCAGCTCTACCCGCCGATTGCGGGTACGGGCATCACTCAACGCCGCTGCCGAAAGCCCTTTAATCGAAATCAAGGGTTGGGATTCCCCATAGCCCTTAATAACCAGTTGTTTTGCAACCACCCCCGCCGCCACCAAATATTGCTTCACTGCCTGCGCTCGTTTTTCGGATAACAGCTGGTTATCTAGCTCGGTCCCAACATCGTCAGTGTGGCCCGCAACTTCGACAGATACGCCAGACATAAACATGATCATTTGCGCGACTTTATTTAGTGTAACGGCCGATGATTCGGCAAGTACTGCCGTGCCAACAGAGAAAGTCACCCCTTGTAGCGCAAGCGGTTGGGTGCGGTCAAAATGGCAACCCGATGGCAATACCACCGCGCCGGCGGGGGAATTCAGACATTGATCTACACTGTCGCAGACACTGTCGCGGTCTTTATCTACACAGCCACTAAGCTTGCCACTTGCTGTCGCCGGTAAAAGATCAGATTCGGTGCGTGGTTTCTTGTCTTTGCTATTATCAAACTCAGCATTTCCCTGCCGGCCGCCAGATCCGGGTAAAGAAAGAGTAAGCACAGTTGGGTTAATATCGCCCATCGCAGTATCTTGCAGGAACTCAAGCACTGCACCCTGCGTACTATCAATGGTTCCAGCTAAATTAGTAAGATCGCCTATTCCACCGCCTCCCCCAGCAATCGGGGCACCCAGCAATAAAATATCTTGGCCGCTTAGGCTAACGCCCAATAAGGCATCTGAACCCAGTACTTCTACGCCCAGCAAGTCCATGTCGCCGCTGAGTAAATTGATATCAGCAAGAATATCAGTCACAGGCATAGTTAACGACGAACCCAGTAGCTCGACATTAACCAATTGCGCACGCAAAACTGGCGACACGACAAGCGTCATCGCCATTAGGAAAATACTTATTACGCGCGCCAACAGAACCAAGCTAAATACTCAAACACTACGTTGTGACTATCATTATAGTCATTAACAAAAGCTATTTCTTAGAGCTGCCACCCTACTCCACTAATACAGCTAGTGTGACATAGCCCTATCGCTTTACCAAACAGCAAAAAGCCAGCCCATTGAAAGGGGCTGGCTTCGTTGATTTTACACAGGTATTAAACACAACTGGCTAAATTTAATAGGCAAAATGCCCGCTTAATCGCCGTATTCGGCCAATACAAGCATATTAACTAAGAGAAAGCGTTAGCACTTAAGCTAATTGCTGCTGCACCGCATCGAAATCCCAATACGCCTTAAGTGATATTATTTTGCCGTCTGCATTTGCGGCATACACAACCACCATATCTAAATTCATTTTGATACCGCCGGGCAAGGTATTCACCATTTTGACCACATTCGCGCATTCGTCGCCGGCGGGATGTGATGACACGATAGTGAATTCGATACTGCCAGCGGCAATAACCATATCCCAAAAGCTGGCGATTGCAGCTTTACCAATATGGCCGTTTCCCGTCGGATCTAGCGGTGACTTCCCTACAGGATCTTGCACGCAGGCGTTTTCTGCGAACAGATCTAACCACGCGGCCTTATTGCCCTGCTCTACAAACTGCCCAGACAAACGACTAGCAAGCAGCGCCAATTGTGCATTTCCCATAATTCAACCTACTTGCTTGCCCATTTTTCTAAATACAAGACCGACGCAAGCATCGGCACTCATCCAAATATGTAAGTAGTGCGGCTCCATTCCACCATGAGACACGCACTACTTGCGGCACTTAAAATCGCAGGGTTATATCTACACCGTAACTTTTAGGCTCACCAAAATAGGCGCTGCGATAGGTTCCTAAACTAATGGAATGGACTTTATATTCTTCGCTATCAAGATTTCGGCCCCACGCCGCCACTTCTAAACTGGCATCGCCAACTGAAATTTCGGTGACAGCTAAACGGGCATTTACTATGCCGTTGTCGTCTAAGAAGAAGCCTTGTAGATCATCGTTAAAGGCAGTGCCGTAACGCTCGTCACGCCAGCTATAATCCACCGACGCCTGTAACACACCTATACTAATCTGCGTTTCGTAATCCAAGCCCACCGTGAAGGATTGCTCTGGCGCATAGGGCATCACCGCGCGATCAGATACATCCTGCCCGAACGTAGGCTGACCTGGCCGCTGATCAATAAACTCCACAAAATCAGCATCGGTATAGCCATAAGATGCCTGCAACGTTAAGCCCTCTACCACCACCGCCATCAGATCAAACTCAAAACCGTCAATCTCCGCCTCACCAACATTAAATACATCGGTTAAGAAGATCGTGCTGTTATTGGTAATCTGCTGTAGCTGCATATCGGTGTATTCGGCATGAAATGCGGCAGCGTTAAAACTGATCCGACGATCAAGCCAAGTCGACTTAAGACCGACCTCGTAAGACAAAATATTCTCTTCATCAAAGGGTGGCTGAAAGCCCGCTTCAGTGCTGCGCACATTAAAGCCGCCCGACTTATACGCACTGACAACCTTACCGTAGGTGCTTAGGGTATCAGTCCACGCATAATCGACCGTTAAACTGGGGTTGAAATGACTCCAGCTTTCACTGCCTGATTGTGGTCCCCCCGTAAAAGTGATGCTACTTTTATCAGCAGAGCGGTCATCTACGGTATAACGTCCACCCAAGGTAATGTCCAAGCGATGATCCAGCGCCGTCGGTGACCACGTCAATTGGCCGTAGATTGCCTGCGCTTCGCTCTCAGAAATAATCTGCCGTTTCTCTAAGGGAAAGCCGCCGTAGGTGTCACTCTCTAATTCATTGCCGGTTTCCCTAAAATAATACAGCCCTGCCACATAATTCATATCCGAGCCATAATCACCGACTAACTGAAGCTCTTGAGATATTTGTTCCTGATCAACGTCTCCATTCACCCGAAAACCCGGCGTGCCAGCATCGTAATCTTGCACCGTTAACTCATTAAGTTCTCGGTATGCGGTAATCGATTTTAAAACACCAGCAGATGTATCCAAGCTCACAATCAAGCTGTGGCCACTAATTTCGGTATTGCTTGGCAACACACCACCAAACCACTGTCCGCTGCCATTACGGCTATCATTAGCGGGCACCGCCGGATTTGGGGAGGCGCCAGCTATGGGTTGATAAAAATGCTGTGGGCCGTCAATTTCCGAGAAGTCATAAGCATAATCAATCGACATTGCGTCGCTAACATCCCAACGAAGAGCAAAGCGACCAGCGGACTTATCCTCTTCACCAAAGTTTTTGCCCGGCCCCGTGTTATTAACCCAGCCGTCATGTGCAGAACGTAAATAGCTTAGCTTGGCGGCGACATTACCGATCTTACCCGATTCAATTTTAGTCAGTGACCTCCAATAGCTGCGATTGCCGCGACTGACGGTTTGACTCAAGCCCGCCTCATCCGCTGGTTTAGCGGTAATCAAGTTAATCGCGCCGCCGGTGGTGTTGCGTCCATAAAGCGTGCCTTGCGGTCCGCGCAGTACCTCTATTCGCTCAAGGTCGGCAACATCACTGGTCAGGCCAATGCTTCGGGCCATGTAAATACCGTCCAAGTAGACGCCCACTGCAGGGTCTTGAGTAGATTGGCTGTCGTTATTACCGACCCCGCGCATGAATACAATGAGTGAGCTGCGACTGATTGGAAACGGCGTAATTTCGACGTTGGGGGCCAAGCCGCTAATATCGCCTAAATCCGTTACACCAAATCGAGCAAGCTTCTCTGCCGAAAAAGCCAAAATAGATATTGGCGTTTCCTGTAAAGATTCTTCGCGCTTCTCTGCGGTAACCAGCACCTCTTCTAAGCTAAGGCTTTTACCAGCAAGCTCCTCCGCATACGTCATTGAGCTAGTAAATGCACCCATAATAGCCAGTGCCAATGCGGTTTTACCTAGATTGGTCATTTTTGTCTCCCATGTCATACTAAGGCGATTATTGTTATTTTCAGTCTGTTAAAGACCTTATATTTATAGTGTGCGCAGGCCACTGAACGGCCATAAATAGCCGGTGAATAATCGCAGTGAACAGTACATAGGGAACATCACCCATTCGGCGTAGGTCATACTGTGGCAGGCGCAATAAAGAAATGGCATAAAACAAAAACGACATCGGGCATAGCGCCCTGCCCAATCAGCAGCACAGGACATAACATACTCACATGAGTGACTTTGCCCCCACCGGGCTTTTACAGAATCCCCACGCGCAGTCCATCCTTGCCTCTACTGGGCTGCGACGCCTGCGTATTTATCCTCGCGCTAGAGCCATGCTGAACGCCAGTAAATCGGTAATATTAGACTGCGGCGACGGCCACCAATTGCTTGGTGAATACAGCGCCCAAGCCAAACGCAGTAAAGGCCTAATCACGCTCATTCACGGCTGGGAAGGCAGCTCACAGTCTAGCTATATGCTGTCTGCTGGCGGCACCCTGTTTAATGCTGGCTACGATATTTTTCGTCTAAATTTACGTGATCACGGAGCCAGCCACCACCTTAACCGCGAGCTGTTTAATTCTGCGCGCTTAGAGGAGGTAATCGGTGCCATACAAACCATACACCAAACCTATCCCCATGAATGGCAGTTTCTAGCGGGCTTTTCACTGGGGGGAAATTTCGCCTTGCGGATTGCCGCCAAGGCCAAAGAGGTCGGTTTAACGATTCAACAAACCGTGGGAATATGTCCCGTTGTCGATCCGGCAAAAACCATGATCGCGCTAGAAACCGGCTGGTGGGTTTACGAAAAATACTTTGTGCGGAAGTGGCAAAAGTCACTGCAGAAAAAGATTCGCCTCTACCCCGAGCTGGGCTACAAAGACAATCTACTCAAACTTAAAACGCTGCGTGAAATGAACAGCTATTTCATTCCCAACCACACCCAGTTTACTAAGCCAGAAGATTACTTTAACGCCTACAGCATCGCAGGGAGCGCACTAGAAACGCTGTCCTCACCTACGCATATCATCGCAAGTCAAGATGACCCGATTATTCTTGCTGAAGATTTAGTTCGTCTAGCCAGCAACGAGCACTTACATATTGAAACCAAGCAATACGGCGGACACTGCGGTTTTGTCAAAAACTATCAGTTAGAGAGCTGGCTAGATGAACGCCTGCTAGAGCTTATTAACTTAACGCGCTACCCCAGCGGCCATCCAAGCAAGGTTGCGCATCAGCAATAAGGTTTAGGCGGCGGTTAACGCCGCCCTGCTATTAATCCGCATTTCGCGCTGCAATTTGCTGGGCTATTGCCAATACTCTAACCGCCTCTTCCACGTGCAAGGCCTCGACCAAACGCCCATCAACCAACACCACGCCTTTGCCTTCGGCTTCCGCTGCCTGCCAGGCCAACTGAATCTTCTCAGCGCGAGCCAAGGTTTCCGCTGATGGTGAGAAGACCTGATTGGTGACTGCGATTTGCTTTGGGTGAATAAGGGTCTTACCGTCAAAGCCCAGCTCAACACCTTGTTCACAAGCCTTTAGCAGTCCCTGTTCATCGTCTAAATCTAAATGCACGCCATCGAATACATCAATACCATGAGCGCGCGCCGCCAGCACGCAAAGGCCCAGCGAGGTTAGCATGCCTAAGCGTTGCGGCGTGTGGGGGACCCGCAGGTCTTTCGCTAAATCTGAGGTACCCAAGACAATGCCGTCCATTCGCGGATGCGCACCGGCAATATCACTTACCGCTAATATGCCACGCGGCGTTTCCGCCATTGCCCATAATTTCAAACTCGGAGCAGCGCCAGCCTGTTGCAGTACTTGCACCACCGCGTGAATCTCTGCGGCGGACTCCACCTTAGGCAAGCACAACGCAGAAATCGGCGCATTGGCAAACGCTTCAATATCTTTACGCCCCCATTCAGTGTCAAAGCCATTGACTCGCACTACCAATTCCCGGCGGCCGTAGCCACCCTCTGCCACCGCAGCCAGCACCTGTTCGCGGGCTTGGGATTTTTGTGCCGGCGCGACCGCATCTTCCAAATCAAGAATAAGTACATCGGCATCAAGACTGCGCGCTTTTTCTAAGGCTCGGGCATTAGAGCCCGGCATATAAAGCACGGAACGGCGAGGATTTGCGGCCATGTAGAACATCTCCAAGGCAAAAACGAAAGTCTATCACAGTGAGTAGCCATGCAGAGTATTAGCCTAAATCGTCTAATGGGGCGTCTCCCTGCATATCAATAATTGCGAATCATTATCAATTACGGGTAGAATACCGGCCCCGGCTTTATGCCCGCAATGCTACCGATCTGCGGAGATTATCCATGTCAGTTCTGTTACGCCAGTTCCTACTCATTATAGGTATATCCACCCTTGCATCGAATGTCCTTGCTGCTCTACCAAGCAGCAGCGACAAGCACGCAGTTGCGGTTCATTACACCGACATGGCCTATGCGATATACAGCGACGCTGAAAAAAGCGGCATTGCCTTGCAAGCCAGCGTTAATACATTTTTAAAAGCGCCCGACCAAAAAAGTCTTATCGCCGCACAAAATGCCTGGAAAACCGCACGCAAAGCCTACCAACAAAGCGAAATTTTCCGATTTGGTAATCCAGTGGTAGACGACTGGGAGGGACAATTAAATAACTGGCCGCTAGACGAAGGCTTAATTGACTATGTGGCCGACGATTATTTTTATGCGCTTGGCAATATCGGCGCGGACCTTAATATTATCGCCAACCCCAGCCTAAACCTGGGTAGCGATGTGGTCGACGCCAGTACAATTAACGCCGAACTACTCCGCAGTTTGCACGAGCTAGGCGGCTCTGCCGCCAACGTGACCACCGGTTATCACGCTATTGAATTCTTATTGTGGGGCCAAGATCTAAACGGCCACAAACTCGGCGCAGGCGAACGCCCTTACTCCGACTATTTGCGCGGCGACAAATGCACACACGGCAATTGCGACCGGCGTGCCGATTATCTTCGCGCAGTAACCGCAGTTTTAGTGGAAGACCTACAATACATGAGCAAGCAGTGGGCGCCCAAACTAAAAGACAACTATCGCGCCGAACTACTTGGCATGAACGACGATATTATTTTGGCGCGGATGTTTTACGGTATAGGTTCTTTGTCACTTGGTGAGCTCGGCGGTGAACGCATTAAAGTATCGCTGGAAGCAAATTCAACTGAAGATGAACACGACTGCTTTAGTGACAATACCCATTGGTCGCACTACTACGACGGCCTCGGCATCCAAAATCTGTACTTAGGTACATATCAGCGTCTTGATGGCAGCGTGTTATCAGGTCCATCGCTAAGTAGCTTGGTGGCTAAAGCCAATGCAAAAACCGACCAGCAAACTCGCCAATCGCTAGACAACACCATGAACGCGCTCACGGTATTAACAAACGCGGCCGAAGCCAAAGACAAGCCGATGAAGTTCGACATGATGATCGCTGAAGGCAATAAACGTGGTGAGGAAATTCTCAGCAATATTCTCAGTGCCTTGGTTGATCAAACCCGTAGCATTGAGCAATCTGCCAGCGTCATCAATATTGACCCCACAGCCACAGGGCTTTAAATCTTGTCTGCAACACGCGCTAGCGGCCGCTGCGTTACGCTAAAATCGCTGCGCGTGTTGACCACGCTGCTCATTATTACTGTGCCCTGCATCAGCGCCTGTACGTACAAGCCACGCAGTGCCACGCCACCGCAACAGATCAACACACCCTTGCTGAGTAATCAATCGGGAGGAAGCTTTACCATTTCAAACCGAGGTCAACAAAGCTTACAACGCCCGCAACCAAACCTTTCGGCTGAGCAGCAACTTGAATGGGCGGTGGGTAAAAGTTTCGCCACCCAAGCTTGGGTGAGCGCACCGGCAACCACCACTGCGAGGGATGGCTTAGGCCCTTTGTTTAACGCCAATAGCTGCACAGGCTGCCATGTGCGCAACGGCCAAGGCCAGTTGCCAGAACATGGCCCCGGTTTAATTTTGCGACTGGAAAATGCGTCCTCAAGTTACGGAGAGCAACTCCAAGACATGGCCATACCGGGCGTCCAGCCAGAAGGTCGTATTCGCTGGCAGACCGGCAGCACGCATACCGCTATCGCGGGCGGCGAGCCCGTACAATTACACCAACGCGATTATCATATTGATAGCGCACCCCAGCTCGCAACGTCCGCCAGACTCGCTCCCGCATTAATCGGCATGGGCTTAATCGACAATATTAACGATGCCGACATTATTGCTAACAGCGATCCCGACGACCGTAATGGCGATGGTATTTCTGGCCGAGTTAATCTGCGTGAAAACCATAACGGCACGCCCCCGCGCCTAGGTCGATTCGGTTGGAAGGCGAGCCAAACCGATTTACACGAGCAGATTGCCCTCGCCTTTTTTCAAGATATGGGCATCACCTCGTCCTTGCACCCGCCACGGCAGTGCATCGATACAGGCTGTAAAACAAGCCCCATAACAAGTTCAGAATTAGAAATCAGCGATAAATTGCTGGGTGCCGTCGTCGACTACATTGCCAATTTAGCGGTACCCGCAGCGGCCCACGACGAACTAAGCCAACAAGGCGAAGCCATCTTTGCTCGACTCGGCTGTTCGGCTTGCCACACCCCCGCCTTCACTATTCGCTTACCAAGCAATAATTTTAGCAGCGATGAAGCACAAAAATACCTTAATACCGAGATCGCTGCGGAAACCATTTACCCCTATAGCGATCTACTGCTGCACGATATGGGAGACGGCCTTGCAGACCTACAGCCCAGCGATAATACCCCCGCCAATGAATGGCGCACTGCACCACTCTGGGGGCTTGGCATTCGCACAAAAAATTCCCACAATACCCGCCTACTCCACGATGGTCGGGCAGGCTCAATTACCGAAGCCATTCTCTGGCACGGTGGCGAAGCCGACGCCAGCAAAACGAGTTTCAGTTTACTTTCACACCCAGAGCACACCGCGCTCTTACATTTTTTAAAGGCACTTTAATGATTTTAGCAGCCATGAAATCCTTGCTATCCACACCCTATTGCCGCGCATTTATTATCGGCAGCGGGTTTGTCACACTCGCCGCCTGCAGCCCGCCGCCGAGTACTAAAGTGTTAATAGACACCGGCACCCACAGCATTGTGAGTAGCTACCTAGCCTTTAATAGCGCCAGTCAAACCCTCGCCGACAGCGCAGTAAGTTACTGCAATACGCCGGGTGACCGCGCTCAATTCGAGGCTATTCGCACTCACTGGAAAGACGCCGCCACGCAATGGGCAACAGTACAAAACATTCAGTTTGGGCCATTAATGGTCGACAATCAGGCATGGAAAATTCAATTCTGGCCAGACAAAAAGAACCTGATTGCGCGCAAAGTTGAAACTTTATTAAAAGGCGAAGATGCCATCACGCCACAGCGCGTAGACGACTCAAGTGTGGTTGTACAAGGCTTATCATCCCTTGAGTATCTATTGTTTGACAGCAAAGCCGGTACTCAACAACGCTATAGCGGCGACGGCGGCCAACGCCGCTGTGAACTGCTGATTGCGGTCAGCGGTCATTTGCAAAATGTCGCCAATGGCTTGTACGAAAATTGGCGCGCAGACGGCGGTAATTATCTCGCCACATTTAGTAAAACCGGCGGAAAAAACCCAGAGTTCCCCGACGACAATGTCGCTATTTCTTATCTTTTAGACACCTTGGTATCAGGTGTTGAATTAGTAAAACGCGACAAATTTGAGCGCCCACTTGGTATTAGCAGCACTAACGCTGACGCCCAAACCGGTGCACCGCAAACCCAAGTCTATCAACTGGAATGGTGGCGCAGTCAGTATTCCAAAGAAGCCATTATCACTAATTTAAACGCCCTTAAAAATATCTTTAACGCCAGCGAAGCCTATGGCATTGATGATTATTTGCGCGAAACCAAGCAACAAGGCGAGCTAAGCGACAACATCAACAACGGCTTTAAACGTAGCATTGATGCCGCAACCGCCATAGATGGCAGTTTATTCAGCATCGCGAATAAGCCAGAGAGCCGGCAGGTGCTTCTCGATTTTCATAGCGAGCTCAGTAAATTACTTGCCCTGTTAAGGAATGACTTGCCGACAGCCCTAGGAGTAAGCCTAGGTTTTAATTCCAAGGATGGCGACTAAGCAAACGCAACACTAACCGTGGTATTGGTATGCAACGACGTCAGTTTTTATTCGGCAGCGGCGCACTTCTTTGTGCACCACTGGCACTAACAGCAGCACCTAACTCACGAGCCGCTGAGTTACAAAGCCAAGACTTTAGTCCCTTACTCAGCGCCGCCACCGATGACAGCGGCAATCGTATTGGCGTCTGGCAAAAAGACGGCTGGCAGTATTCCCAAGCAATCTCTCATCGGGGGCACGACAGCGTTTACCATCGGCAGCGCAAGGAGCTGCTGTTTTTCTCACGACGCCCCGGTCGCGAACTATACGTACTGGGCGCCGACTCTGGCACACTGCTGCACAATATAAGCAGCGAAGACGGCTATCACTACTATGGGCACGGCTGCCTCAGTTACGATGGCCGCTATCTCTACACCACCGAAAACAATATCGCTAAGGACGGCGCCGGTGCCATCGGCATATACGACTGCGAAAATGACTACCGCTGTCTTGGCCACATGGACTGCGAGGGCATTGGCCCCCACGACCTCGCCCTGATGCCCGACGGCAACACCTTGGTCATTGCGATTGGCGGAATTAAAACCCTGCCGTCCAGTGGGCGTACAACCCTAAACGCTGACACCTTGGCGCCGGGGCTGCACTATATTGATTTGCCCACTCAGCGCGTCGTAGAAAAAGTTGCCGCCCCACACTACCAGCTCAGTCTGCGTCATCTAGATGTCAGCCCAGACGGCAGTGTGCTAGTAGGCGCCCAGTTTCAAGGTCATTTACCCTCAGACCAAGCGCTGGTCTACTTCCACCGCCGTGGCGAAACACTAACGGCAATGAATACTGAGGAATTACCGCTGCATTTCAAGCGTGACTATATCGCCAGTGTGTGTATTGACGATCACGGCAAATGGGCCGTTACCAGCTGTCCGCGTGATAATTTGGTGTGTTTGTGGGATATGCAAACACAATCATTATCCCAAGTATGGATGCTCCGCGATTGCGCCGGCGCAGTGTACGACGCCGCCTACCAACAATTTATATTAAGTAACGGCGACGGCCAATTACTCGGTCTAATACCCGGCAAAAGCAAGCTCAAGCAACTGGCTTATAGCGCGGGCACTCACTGGGACAATCATCTGACCCTGCGCGTCTAAACTCAACACTAGCCGCGCAATAGGAGAATACATGAAACGCAGAACACTGTTAAAAGCCGCCGCCGCGGGTCTTATTAGCGCCAACTTGCCAAGCCTAAGCCTGGCAATGAGTTCAGCAGATCGCTCAGCAAACACCAACGGCGAAGAACACTACGACTACATTCTGACCGCCGAACCCGCCAAAGCCCGCATCGCCGCCGGAGGCGACAGCGACATTCTCGGTTTTAACGGACAATTTCCAGCGCCAGTCATCCGCGCCAAGCAAGGCAAGCCGCTGCGGGTTATGTTCATCAATAAATTAGACGAGCCCACCACCGTACATTGGCATGGCATTCGTATTGCTAACAACATGGATGGCGTACCTCATTTAACCCAGCCACCGATTCCCGCTGGCGGCAGATTTTTATACGAATTCACCTGCCCCGACGCCGGCACATTCTGGTATCACCCCCACATGAATAGCGTTGAGCAACTCGGCAAAGGCTTGGTGGGCGCGCTGATTGTTGAAGAAGAAACACCACAGGATTACCACGACGTGGTGTTAGGCCTTAAAGATTGGCGGCTGAAAAAAGATGGCAGCTATTTGCAACTGTCCATCCCCCGCGAAGCGTTTCGAGATGGCACCCTCGGCACCGTGGCAACCATCAATGGCTTGCAAAAGCCCACCATAGACGTGCCAGCTGGAGAGCGCCTGCGCCTGCGCTTTCTAAATATGGACAGCACCCGCGTATTTAACCTAAGTATGCGCAATGAAACTGCGCATATTATTGCGATTGATGGCAGCCCCATCGCCGTACCCGTGCCATTAGACGTACACCCTACCGGCGCGGGAATGCGTCTTGATGTCGGCTTTATCAGCCCGACAGAAATAGGCAAAGAGATTGCTATTTTTGACATGAAAGGCCGCTTCGGTGTCGAGATCTGCCGTCTAAAAACCGTCGCCCCAAGCACAAAAACAAGTAAGAAAGTGGGCATTCCCGCCTTGCCTATCAACCCTATTCCGGCGCCCCAGTTAGACGCGGCCGAATCACTGAGTTTTGTCTTTGAGTGGGCTGGCGCGCTCTCGCCTAGCGACGCCAGCGGCGAGGTTGACCACAATTTTTGGCTAATCAATCGCCGCGCGTGGAGCGATCACAGCCATCAAAATTTACCCGAGCCTCTCGCTGCCCTCACCCTCGGTAAAAGCTATATATTTGAGCTCCACAACGCAACACCGCATCATCACCCCATCCATTTACACGGTTTAATATTTACAGTACTTGAGTCAGATAAAAAAGACGTCACGCCCTTTCACACCGACACCATCTTACTTGAAAAAAATGAGCGGGCAAAAATCGCCTTTGTAGCCGACAACCCAGGTAAATGGATGTTTCATTGCCATGTAATAGAACACATGAAAACCGGCCTAATGGGCTATATCACCATCGCTTAGCTACACATTAGCGCCACTGACTTTCCACAATGGAATTAGGTGGCGTTACAACTTTGACGCCACGCTCTATCGCGGTACTATAGAATTACAACGCTGTAAAACGATAGCTCCGTGACGCAGAGGCAAAGCAAAAATAACAATGCCCATTCTTAAACGAGCACTGCTAACTATCACCGCGAATGTCATTGTCATCTTTGTTCTGGCACTGCTTGCGCGTAACTACATCCTCAATCCCGACCTACTTGCCATCGAACATGCCGCCGACCAGCGCGACATTCAACGATTTGAACAGGCGCTAGACCGCTATCGCCTTAATTTAGAAGGTCGTATCAAACGCATCTACGCCGCTGCGGGGGTATTGGAATCGCTGGATAGTCATATAAATTGGCAGCCCATCGTTCAGCATCTTGCCAAAATTGGCGGTTACGAAGAACTTGATTATTTTATTCTCGCTGATGAAACCGGGGCAAATGCCCTACTACAGGCGGGGGAGTTTGTTGACCGTGACAGCTCGCCCCCCTCACAACTAGCACTCAGTGACATTCTCACGCACGTTCTGCCAAAGCTTGAAAGTAATAAACGTTCAACCATTTCTGGGTTATTCAAATCACAATACGATGGCCCAATCGCCTACGCCGCCGGACGAGCACATTGGAGTAGTGACAAATTACCCGCTGTCTATATCGCCGTGCGACGCTTAAATCAAACCATGATTCCCGATTTCACTGAGCGCCTTGGCCTTTCTGCCGAGGTCATCTCAGCCCAAACACTTAAGGAAGAACTACAAAACCATAAAGTAATATTAGGTGAGCGCACCAAACACGACACCCTTTACACCCGAGTCAATGGCGATGATGGCCAAGCACTTATGTCGCTACGTTTTAAAACCGCACCCCGCGCCTTTGACGACAAGGCCTTTAGCCCAACATTGCTGGTAGCCATGTTCGCCGTCGCCGCATCGTGGAGCATTGTGTTTATTTATCTCTATTACAATATGATCACACCGGTACGCCGCATATCTCACACTATGCAAATTATTCGGCAAACCAATAACTACAATAAACACCTCGTTTATAAAAATAATGACGACTTAGGCATGCTCGTCAACGAGTGTAACGAACTGCTAAAACATGTTTCACAACATACCGAAAAACTCTCAAGCTATTCCTATGAAGACGCACTCACCGGCATCGGCAACCGCCGCTATTTTCAAGAACAACTTGAATTTCATCAGCGGGTAGCCAAACGTAAAAACATGACCTTGAGCGCCATTGTTTTTGATTTAGATTACTTTAAACAATATAACGATACCTACGGCCACGATGCCGGCGATAAAGTATTACAAGGTTTCGCAAAAATTTTAGACAACACCTTTACACGCGACATTGATGTCGTAGCCCGCACCGGCGGTGAAGAATTTATCGTGCTGTTACTCGACAACGAACAAGCCCAAGTTATCGAGTTTGCCAACCGCGTGGTAGCAAGCTTTTTTAACCAGAACATTCCCCACTCAAACAGCGCGATAGCTGATCGCGTAACGGTGAGTGCCGGTGTAGCAAGCGCAGAAGTCAATGAACAAAATACTGCAGAGACCGTTATCATCCAAGCAGATAACGCCTTATATCGCGCCAAGCACCAAGGTAGAAATCAAGTCAGCCAGTAAAGCCTCCCAAACTGCGTCATCTTTTATTACAAGTTCTTCTCATCAAGACATAAAAAAGCCCAGCAATACCTTCGTACTGCTGGGCCATCTCTTTCGGCAAATATAAGCGCAAATCAATAGCGCTACCTTAATATAAATTCCTCCACTACGGATTTACATTTTTTATGGGTACCACATTGCCCTCATCGTCCCCTGCTGTTTTTTTCGCAACAGCTGATTTAGCAGCCGCACTTTTTGCCTTTCTCGCTACAGGCTTTTTAACGGGTGTTGCAGCCGATTGCTTTTTTACGCTGGATCTTGCCGAATTATTCGCTGTACTACTTGCAGATTTAGCAGTCCTTTTTACTGCAGGCTGGGCGACCTTAGGCGCCGTGCTATTCGCAGCCTGAAAAGCAGCACTCTTACTCTCAAGCTGTTTGGCCGCGCTTAACAATTCAGCAAAGGATTTTTCAACGCATTCACGGTAAAAAGCTGGGTCCGGCATAGCGTCGCGGTCACCAAGGATCGACATCGTCATGATGCCATTAGAGCTAAATATTAAATGGAATAAACCAACCCCCGGCGTGAGCAAGCCCAGACCGTAATACCTCACCATTTGCGCGCCTGCAGAATATAAAGGGAACGTCGGCCCAGCGACATTCGACACCACTGAGCTAATGCCGAGTGGTACATGGCGGGTCCATTGGTTGTTTGAATAGCTATTCACCAAGGGACGCGTCAACGCTGGCGACATCACCCCAGCCAGCTTAAGCACGTCTACTAAGGGCGAGTTTTCACCATATATTTTGGCTTCTTGAGAACTATTATAAACCGCCTGGAGACGGCCTAAAGGATCTCCAATATTAGTATGCAGCTCTACAAACACCGAGCCAATCTGATTGTTTTCGTCGGTCATGCCACGCCGAGTACGCATATCTAAAGGAATCGAAACCGACAAACTTTCATCTGGCAATTCATTATGGTGGTTTAGATAATGCCGCAATCCACCTGCAACAACGCTGAGCACAACATCGTTAATTTTTACGTTTGCTGCGTCCTTTATTAATTTAATATCTTTTAACGGGAATTCTGCAGCCTCAAAAACCCGATGTGGTCCTACCGGCGTGTTAAAGCGGGTTCGTGGCGATTTAATAGATGGAATGGGAATTTTTCTTTGTGCCATTCCCACTGCCATTTTCCCCAAGTCGCGTAACACGCCAACACCACCAGTCAGTAATTTCACACTATTTTTAACGTTATTTACTGCCGACGAAGTGGCTAAATACAAGGCACCGGGAGCAACATCTACATTCACCGTATGGGGCGCCTGCGGCACTGCCGCTGGATCGGGTTCAAGGTCATGGATTACAGACATAATGGACGAGCCGCCAGCCCCATCCACCAATGAGTGATGCATCTTGGTATATATTGCGAAGCCACCCTTGGGCACGCCAGGAATATTATCCAAGCCTTCAATAATATAAGCCTCCCAAAGCGGGCGGTTCATATCTAGCGGTCTAGCATGAAGCCGTGCAACTAAAATACAGAGCTGACGCCAATCTCCGGGCTGGGGTAAGGCAATATGGCGAATATGGAATTCAACATCAAAGTTCGCATCCTCTACCCAGTAAGGGCGATCAACATTGCCAGGTACTTTTAGCAACCTAGATCTAAATATAGTGTGCTTCAATAAGCGGCGTTCAAAATTGGCGATAACGCCTTTAAATCGCACAAAACCGCCGGGAGCAGTCGAAGGGTCATAAATACCTAACCCGCCCACATGCTGCGGGGTATTGGGATGTTCAAGATTGATAAATGCGCTATCTAGGACGCCTAACTGCTTCATGCAATAAATCCTCTTATTGTAATAGTCCCGCTCCAGCTACGCGAACGGGCAGCTTCAAGCATAGTACATCAACTATAAAAGGATCAAAGTAATTCAAATGGAATACCGCGTTAGACTCGGTAATGTTGAATAATCTCAGCTCACAGAGGGGATATTAGTGATTCCAATGACCAACACGCGGCGTTACAAAAATATCGAAGCTTAAGATTTAGCGATTCGAGACTTGCGCTGACGTGCTGGTGGCGGCGCACCTACGTGTTCTTCATTGCGTAAACGGGCAAGCTCAACCTGTTTTTGACGATCGCGAAAACGCTTTTTCTGGTCGTCAGTAACCACATCGAAACACGCGGGACATGTTACCCCTTCTTCAAAAAACTCACTTTGCTTGTCACCGCTATTAATCGGACGGCGACAACCATGACACAAATCGTGTTCACCCGTTGCCAAACCGTGGGTCACCGACACTCTATTATCAAACACAAAACATTCGCCCTGCCACAGACTTTCTTCTGCAGCGACCTCCTCCAAATATTTTAGAATGCCGCCTTCTAGATGATAAACTTCGTCAAAGCCTTCATGCTTCATGAAAGCAGACGCTTTTTCACAGCGAATACCACCGGTGCAAAACATCGCCACTTTCTTATGTTTTTGGGGATCGTAATGTTCCCGAACGTAATCTGGAAACTCTCTAAAACTGGTGGTTTTTGGATCGACTGCGCCGCGAAAGCTACCAATTTCCACTTCGTAATCATTGCGGGTATCAATCAATAGCACTTCCGGATCAGAGATTAACGCATTCCAATCCGCAGGTTTTACATAGCTGCCAACGACCTGATTGGGGTCTATGCCCTCAATACCCATGGTCACAATTTCTTTCTTTAGCTTCACCTTCATCCGGTAAAACGGCTGCTCTTTGTCGAAGGACTCTTTGTGGCTAAGATCAGTCAAACGCTTGTCAGCACGTAAATAATTAAGCACCGCATCGACGCCGTCGCGTGAACCTGCGATGGTCCCGTTCACCCCTTCAGCGGCAAGCAACAAAGTACCTTTCACGCTCGCGCCAAGGCAGACTTCCAGTAATGGTTCGCGCATCTCGTGGTAATCGGGAAGGCTTACAAATTTATACAGCGCCGCTACAACAAACTGATCCATCTTTGCTTAACCCTGATCCTTTTTACTGCCGCCCAAACAATTTGGTGACGCCGGTGCCGGTGCAGCACGACTCTGCCATTCTTCTGGACTGTAAGTGTGCATTGCCAAGGCGTGAACCGGCCCGGCTAACTCTTCTGCCAACAATTGATACACACTTTGCTGACGCGCCACTTTGCGCTTGGCGCTGAATGCATCGGCCACAATAACCAGTTTAAAATGAGTTTCAGAATTTGCTGGCACACTGTGCATGTGGCTTTCGTTAACCACTTCAAGATGCTGTGGACTTAAGGCCGCCGCTAGCTTGTTGGTAATACTCTGTTGAATAACTGACATAACATAAACTCCACAACCGCAAATCGGCGTCCATTATACACGGCTAGCGGGTTTCTTTACCTTATCAGCTGCACACCGCATGGCCGCGGCATAAGCACGATTCGCCCAGGTAAGCAGCATGTCGGTGTCGTCCAGCGCTTCGTCCGGGGCTTGGTAGTAAGACAAGGCTATTTCTTTGGGGCCACGCGAATAGGTGAACGGCGGCAAACCCAGTTCCTCAAAATCATGCTTGCTGTTGCTATCCACCTTTAAATACAGGGTGTTTTCAATAACGAGACCGAACATCAAACCTTCTAAAAATACCCCGTAGCCGCCAAACATTTTGCGACCTACAACCGGACCAACCCATTGCAGCTGATCCATCAGGTAGTCAATAAAAGCTGTGTCTGATGCCATAATAGGCCTCTCTACGCCGCCAATGCGCTCATATTTAACTGGCCAAGTCGCTTGGCTAACGTCTCTATGTCGTCAGCCAAACCCCATCGCATATAACCCGTGTCACCACAGCGATACACCCGCACCGACAAGCCCAACTGGTAGCAAGCGGCTTGTAAGGTTTCTGCACGCGGCAAGGGCATAATCAAGGTCACAAACAATGCTGAACTGACACAGCGCACACCGCAATCTGCGAAGGTAGCAGCTAACAGCTTTGCTTGTGCCACGGAGGCCAAGCGCAACTTACTCAGCGTCTGCTGCTGCCATTCATGATCTGCCAAAGCGCGCTGACCTATCCATTGCGCCGTGCCGCTCACTGCCCAAGGACCAAGGCGATGATCAAGCTCTGCCAACAGCGAAGCCGACGCCAACACAAAGCCTAAACGCAGGCCAGGCAAGCCAAAAAACTTACCTACCGAGCGCAGTAATACAATACCCGCCTCACCCGCCAATTCCGACACGTCGCTCTCTGGATTGCCATCGGCATACGCTTGATCAACCACCAACATACCGTCGGCAGGCAATAAAGAACGCCAGTATCTAAGCTCCTCAATACCAACTTGATCTGCACTTGGATTATTCGGGCTAATCAGCACTACGTGGCTAATGCCGTCTGCTTGAATTTGCTGAGCGATGCCTTCACGACTATAGCTATCAAACGTCACCACATCGTGCCCGGCCAATTGCCAGCGGTAGCGATGTTCTTCATAGCCCACGGCCGGCAACAAAACTCGGCCCTTGGGCGCAATATAGGGTAATTCTTGAATAACCGGCTGACTCCCCGCCGTAGCCAATACGCATTCCGCAGCAACACCGTAATAGGCCGCCGCCGATTGTTGTAAGGCATCACTAAAATACGGCAGCTTTGAGTAGCACTCTACTGGCGGTGTAGGTACCGGCCACGTCCACGGATTGATTCCCGTCGCTAAATCTAACATGGTCAAACCAGCCCTAGCGGGCGGCAAATGACGAGGGTCGCCGCCGTGGTTCGGCGCCGAATATTTACTAGCACTCATGAGATACAACCTACTGTAGCGGCAATCGCTAACCACAATACCAATTGACGATTAATCAGACGAATACTCCGTTCCAAATCTTCTGGCTTGGGCAGGTGACCGCATCCCAAAGATGAACGCAGCGTGGTTTCACCGTGATAACTCGCCGCGCCGCCTATGATGATATTTAAAGCCGCCGCGCCACTTGCCATTACTGATCCTGCGTTAATGCTTTTCCAGCGCCAGCCCTGAGCAAACCAGCACCGAAAACCTCGACCCGACCACGCCAATATACTAAATCCCAAAGCGCTAAGCTGGGCCGGAATAAAGTTAAGCACATCATCACTGCGCGCAGCCCACCAACCAAAATAGCGGTAGCGAGTATTTTTATAACCCCACATCGCATCCAAGGTGTTCGCCAAACGGTGCAATACCACACCGGCAGGGCCGGCCAAGGCATACCAGAACAAGGATGCAAATAGCGCGTCACTGCTGTTCTCCAGCGTGGTTTCAAGCCCCGCCGCCAATATTTGATCCGATTCTAAAGCCGCGGTATCTCGGCTGACCAAATAGCTTATTCTCAAGCGTGATTCCGCTAGATCATCCGCTGCCAATGCTTGGCCAACGGGCCTAATATGCTGACACAGACTACGCCAACCGATTGCCCAATACAGTATCGCGCTATCTAATATAAACGAAAGAGGCGACCACAATTGCTGCACATAACTAGCTAAAATCCAAATTAGCAGTACCGCTGGCAGCACTAAGGCGCTCCAAGCAAATACCCCACCCACACGCAAAGGCATAACACCGCTGGCGCGATTAGTACGCAGCTCAAGCTGTTTGGCTAAATACCCAAACCCAACTAATGGGTGCCAGCGACGTGGCTCGCCAAAAATACGATCTAGTAGTAAGGCACAGAGCCAAACCGTCACTAGCAATGCGGCAGCCGTCATCTATATTGGCCAACCATTACGTCGGCGGGGACTGGCGCTAGTAATTGCCCCCGCGCCAACACGCGACGAACTAGTAATTTGGCACCGAAAGAAAACATACATCACTCATTCATCAAATCGCCGCACCAAACAACATGGCACTAGTGCTATCGGCATAAACTGAAATTATACGGATCAATATCTGTTTAGGGCAGGACTACCGCATAAAGCCAGAAATTGCGCTGCGGCACTGTAATGAGTTCGGCAGGAAGGGTCAATTCAACACAAACAACGGCAATCAAACACCAAGGCGGTAAAACGCTGCGGCATTATCCCACAATACTTTCTTGGTTGCGGCATCGCCAAGGGCATTACCAATAATTTCAATATCGACAGGATTAAACGCACGCGGTGAACGGGTTGAAGGCAGATCGGTGCCAAACATAAGGGCGTCAGGATTAATTTCAAATAAGCGCTTTATCGCTTGGCTAACCGCAAAATCTACCCGACCAAAGCCGGTTGCTTTTACTCTGGCACCACTTTCTGCCAATTGGTACAGCAGAGGCAAGCCCTCTTTCGACAAGCCAAGGTGGTCAATGCTTATAGCGGGCAGTTGACAGAGCTTATCGGCAAAATCTGTCAGCGTTTTACAATCTGCGTAGATTTCAATATGCCAACCCAGTAAGTCGTAGACCCGATGCGCAAACTCACAAAGATACTCACTGGTCTCCGAACCACCGCGCCGCAAATTAAATCGCACTGCGCGCACGCCGTGGCTAGCTAGTAAGAGTAAATCGTCATCACTCACAGAAAAAGGCAACTGAGTCACGCCCACAAAAGTGGGGCCCAGCGCAGCCAAAGCCGCAATTAAATAACTTTGATCAAAACTTTGAAAAGAACCAGAAACAACAGCACCACCACCCACACCTAAAGCGGCGGTTTGGCCCACGTAATCATCCACGGTAAAGGCATCAGGCAAATAGCCATCGTTACTAACCAAAGGAAAGATGGGGTCGATAATGTGTAGATGGGCGTCAAAAATCATATGCTGCATACCGCTCTCACCTCCGCCAGCTATTGTATAAGCCTGCGTATCAGCAACTTTTATTATTGAATTTTGGATATTTCGTGAATTCCATCAACATTCGCAGATTTATGTCTTAAAAGCAATGCTCAAAAAATATCCACATTCAATGCCGCTAAGCGGTTCTTGGCCTCTATCCATTGCGACATATATTGATGACTTTTTAGGGTCTGTTGCCTGAGCATAAGACTATTAAAGTGACCCAGCCGATGAGCAGATAAATTACACCGCAACGCATCTATACACGATGCAAATTGAGACAAATACACATCACGATCATAACGTGAACGAATTAAACTCTTACCATTGGCCTGGGCTACCCGCCAATCATTTTCGGTTTGATAAAGTCTTACCGTTGCCGAGGCAAATTCATCCGCGAACTGTTCAGAAAATAATGGCGAACCGTTGATAACCGCCCCACTCCACGGCATCTCACCGCACATTGCCTCTGCACCAATGTCGCTAGTAACTGAGGGCGTACCGCATTCCATTGCCTCTAATAATTTACCTTTTTGACCTGCACCAAAGCGCAGTGGCGCCAAACACAAGCGCGCGGAACTCACAACATCGGCTGCACTTTTTGCCCAACCTTTAATTAGAAAGCCAAGTTTTTCATTATGAAGTTGCAGTGCTTTTGGCGGGGGATACGCACCATAAACATGGCACTCGACATTCGGTAGTGATTTACGAATTTTCGGCCAGATATATGCACGCAAATACTGCACCGCATCCCAATTTGGCGCGTGCCTAAAGTTACCAATGACAACGCAATGCTGGCGCTCTTCAAAATCGCGCCATGCAGAAAAATCGTCGGTGCTTTTATCAGACAACAAAGGCATATAATGTAGTATATCTGGCGCAACGTCATAGCCGGTTTGCAACAGCTTAAGCTCGTACTCAGAAATTATCAGACTAAGATCACAGCGCCAAATGGCCGCGACTTCTCGCTGCGCGAGCTCACCAAACAGATCGCTACGTTGAACCTCTCGCCCCTGTTTTAATGCCTGATGACGAGCGTGGCGCAAGCAATGTAAGTCTTCGGTATCGAGAATTCTTAATGCCGATTCACAGCAGCGCTCGACGCGCCAAGCAAATTGCTCCTCGGTAAAAAAGCGATCAAAGACGACAATATCTGGCTGCAAATTAGTAATGAACGTATCAAAACTAACGCAATTTAAGGCAATGTCTGCAGCTGTGACGTTCAACGCTTCTAAATCAACACTATGCTCGCCACGCTGCGCGGCACTGGCAAATGTCACCGCCGCTCCGCGACGCTGAAAAACCCCAATTAAATCCATCATGCGCCGTCCGGCGGCGGATGAATTTGGTTCCGGCCAAACATAGCCGATGAACAATACCTTCAAGCCACGCTCCTATTTATTTGCCACCCCATTTTGCTCGATATTGAGCACACCATAGCGAACATATTTTTACTATCTAGCATAAACCACGTGGCGGTCTAGCATCACACTTAATCAAATTCACCATAGGGAATAGGTGGCTCCGGCGGTGTCCAAATAGGCTGCCAGCGATCCGTAAAGGTATATTTGGCATACATTACTATGTGATTAGGTTCATAAAAATCGGCGCGCTGAACATCCGCTGCCAAACCGACATACCACCTATCACTGACCCGCTTTTCAATTGCCGCCTCGAGAGCATAGCCAAATCCACCACCAGATGAACTGCCGCTACCCAGTAAATAGGGTGCATCTTCACTCGACCACGAATTCGACACCGATGCCGCCAATAAATAAGACCACGTTGAACCTGAGCGACCATAATACCTAACCGGCAAAGACACCGAGACATAGTTCTGGGGACTAAAATACGCGCCATGCCGCAACGTTGTTTCACTTAAATTTTTATCGTATTGAAAATGCAGAATATTCAAACCAATCCGAAATTTGCGATCTTCCTCATCAATTAGTCGATGATAAACACCGCCAAGCACACCAAGTCGAGTATTGTCTTCAACTTGATCACCGCTCATTAAGTGATACTGAATGCTTGCCCAATATCCATTGGCACCACCAAGATCATAACTCAAGCCAAGCTTGGCGCCGCTGCGTAAAACCCCTCCCCATTCTGTACCAGAAAAGCTAGCACCCACCGGCACTTGCATTCCGGCGTATGCCAAAGTCGTGCTCACCTCAGGCCGCTGAGACAGCACCGCATTCCAGCCCACCTCACCGACGCTACCTTTAACCCCAACGCCGCCGACCAAACTAGACTTACGAAAACCTAGCGGCGTAGTACCAATATCGGCATGCCAGCGCTCTGCTTCCCAGCCAATGCCCAGCGCAATCCCACTGGCCGATTCAGCAAAGGGTATTCTGGTAATAGTGCTTGGCGGCAAGGCGTCGGGATCTAGGTAGTCGACTGTGCCAGAATCAACCGTCACGTAATCTACCCGCAATAATAAATGACCATCTAAAGACGGTATCGGCCAGCGGATTTCTACTGGTATTTGTGAAGTCGTGTCTTTACCACTGCGAAAACTGTGGTCCAAACCAAATTTTATGTAACCATCGCGTCTGTCACGCAATTCAGTCAACGTGGATTTCACGCTACTAGTTAACCAATATTTTTCATCTGCCGAGTCGTACAACTGACGCTGATTTAGTTGCTCACCTGCGGCACTAGGACGTTCTTCGATTCGTGCTTGGCGCAATGCCGCGTAGGCAAACTGCTCTGTTTCATCCCAATTACGCAGTTGCTTTTCTAACAGCATCGCCTCTCTAAGTTGCTGCGCGCCAACATTTTTGCGCCCTTTCAATACGTCCATGTAACGCTTGCGCTCAGTCAGCGCCTGCGCGTCTTGTAGAACACTGGCAATCTCTAATATCTCGCTCGCTGTTAAGTTTGCACTAGCGGTCAACAGGTCGTCGCTTTGGGCAATCATTTCAGCTTGATTACCCATTTGCGCGGTAATTTTTAGCAAACTAATTCGAGCTTGAATCTGACCTGTACCGGCATTTTCAACCGCACGCTGATACATCGAATAAGCAATGACTATCTCACCTCGCTCAGCGTAATACTGGGCTCGAGCAAGATCGTACTCTAAAGAGAGCTCATTAATTTTCGCCTGCTCTGCTGGCGAAAAATTCTTAAGTGAAAATCGCTGCTGCCACTGTATAAATTGATCAAATTGTTCTAAGGCTAGAAGTAAATAGCCGTAATCTAACTGCGCAGCAAACGCCCACTTATCATCCGGTGAGAGCGTTGCCGCAATCTTTTCTGCACGCTTGTGCTCATTCAAATCAAGACAAATATTAGCAAGGCGTAATAAGGCCGTTGGCTGCTTGTGATACTGCTGCGCCATTTGATCTAGAATTCGGCCGCGTTCAAGCGAATCTTGTGTAGTCGGTGCTTGAACCTCAGCTAGCGTCTTATCCAGCTGTAATCGCATTAAATTACTTTGCATAGCTGTACTGCGCTGCGGCTCAGGGATACTCTCTAGCGCTGTTATTGCTCCCGACACATCGCCTCGACCAGACAGATACAAGCCGTAGGAAAACAACATTTCTGAGCGCTTATCGTTAGCTGCCCAATCTCGCATGAGTGCATCTGCACGCACCTCTTCTTCCACTGCAACTAATGCATTTGCGATATCTGAACGCTGCCAAGGCGACTCTGGTTTAAGTGAAATTAAACGTTCAATCACACCGAGATAAGCCTCGACATTACCGTAAGGATTAGTACGATTAAGCGCTTCCATCTCCTCTTCAATTTTTAGACTCTGGAGTTGCGAGGCAATGCGCTGTTGTTGAAACTGGGTATATTCAGTGTCGACTAGCTTCAAGGCGGCACGACGGTTAACTAAAGCTTGGCGTAATTCCACTCGCCCCCACAATGCCGATCGGTTACCTGGGTCACGGCGCAACGCTTCAGAATAATACGCATCCGCCCTCAGCGGCTTGCCTCGAGCCAGTGTAAGTTCCGCCAAGGCAATGTAGGTTTCCGCCGCTGCAGGGTTCAACTCCAAGGCTATTTTTAATTGTTCATCCGCTTGTTCATACTGACCTTTTTTAATTAAGGCCTCTGCCTTCCGCAAACTAGACCAATATTGGCTAGCCTTAATTAAACTAAGCCATTTATTAACCTGATCTGGGTCTTCGTTGTACTGCGCCGCCTTTTTAAAATACTGCACGGCGTGCTCATGGTCACCGCGACGCAAGTAAATAATACCTAAACCACCGAGCACCTCGGCGTCTTCAGCACGTCCTTGCAAGGCGTAGCGCAGTTGTTTTTCGGCTTCGACAAGTCGATTAGCATCTAGCAAGACAAGGCCGTGCTTTTTAGCTCGATAATAGGGGTTCTTTAAACGCTCTAATTCTTCTTGTTGCTGGTTCAACACATTGCTATAGGCATTTTGAATATTTAAATCATCAGGATAACGCACTGCCAAAAGCGCATAATCTTTCATTACTGAATCTGTCGCCGGTAGCCTGCCTAAGGCCCGAAGCCAGGCATCGGCGGCACGCTTGCCAATACCATCGCCCTGTGCCAATCGCTGATATGTCGCCAGCGCTAAAGGATCGCTGGGCTTACGTCGACTGCGAAAATCAGCGAGAGCTAATTCTAGTATTGCAAAGTTAGGATATTGATTATTTAAGCTCAGTAATTCACCCAATACATAGGCGTCATTACCTTTAACGTGGGCCAGCAAATCTAAGCGTTCAAGCTCTAATTTTAGGGTTGGCATACCGTCGGCGAAAAGCTGATTGTAGATAACGAGCGCATCGTCGTAGCGCTCCGCTCGCTGAAATAAGCGCGCTTGCTGCATACTATCTTTTTGACTACTTACACTCGCAATATAAGACGCTAATTGCCGCGTCTCGACCGTATTAGCCGCGTGTAATTCACGATTTTTTAGAACAGCTTTTGCGGCGCTCAAATCATCGTCAGCGATCGCGATATACGCCTGAAAGAAAGCCACTGCAGGATTTTGTGGATCTATCGCGAATAGCCGATCTAGCGCACTTTCTAATAATTCTCGGCGCTCCAGTAAATCGGCAACGTGCATTTGACGTACTAGCTCTGCCGCCAAAGCTTTATCGGCGTTACCGATATCAACAGCCTCTGCAGTGACGCTTTCAAACCCCGTCTGCACATCAGTTGATGACTCTGCTTGGTCTGCCGTTCCGCTGTAAAACCGCTGGTACAGTAAACCGCAGAATAGCACCAATACACCGAAGTAAACCCACCGTTTAAGATTCAAGACGAACACCCAGACTGCCAAGCGGGCACTAGGGCACCAGCCGCAGTAAAATGGTAAAACCCTTGATCCCAGCCTGTGCCAAACAAACTTAATACACTGGCGTAGTAGCGATTATTGCCGTCCGCAGATGCCCATACCTGCGTGGCGCGCTGTCGCTGTTCAGCCAGTACTAAGGGCATATCGTACTGACTTAGGAATGGCAGTAAGGCTGCAGAAAAGCCCGCGGGACCGTTCCCTACATAGACGCCATTTTCAGTATTTATTTTTTCTGGTGGCGCGGCATTCTTTTTAGTCGCCTCAGCCATCGGCGCCATGGTGGCAAGAAGCTGCGCTCGTTCAGGATGCTCGACGGCCAACATTCCGACCCATAAATAAGTCCGTATGGCGTCGTAACTGCCCACCCCAAGCGACCAATTATTGCTGTCTTTACTTGCCGTAATGTCTACCCAATCAGGTGTAAATCCAGCCGACGACGATTGAAGTATTAATTTGGCAGTACTGTCAGAAATACCTTGCCAGTCTTGTTTTGGGTATAGCTTGGCAAAGCGATCTAATATCTGCAACGGCGCGTAGCTCGGATTCAGCCGGAATGATGTTGGCGTATTATTAAAGCCTTTCGGGGCTGGCAAAATGCTTAGACCCAAATTCGGTACGTCGACCACTTCATACTGCCGAATTTGCTCAAGCAATAAATACCCAAGTGACGTGTAGTAATAGTGATTCCATAAGCGCCCCGCTTCAATCAGGCTGTAGGCAATCCACAAATCTGAATCAGAGGCTGAATTACTATCAAGCACGCCGTAGGCAGACGTCGAACGCGGCGTGGCATCCTGATCCAAGCGCCCCCACAACCAGGCAGGGAGATAGGTACCTAAGTCTCCCCCTGCCAGCTGACCCTGTGTCCAGTGCAGTAGTTGATCAAAGCTTGCGCGATCATTGGCAACCAATGCAAAGAACATGGCGTAAGACTGACCTTCGGATGTCGTAATTTGCCGTGTATCGCTGCCGTCGACAACCCGACCATCTTGAATATACGCTGCTTTAAAAGACTCCCAATGCGACCAGGCACAGTGCTCGGCCGCAAACACTTGTAACGGCAATAACACGGCGATTATCAACCAGGCTCGCCTCACTATTCGTCCTCGCCGGCACGTAAGCGCTTGGCGGCAATTTGATTAAGAATTCGCCAAAAAACCACTACCAACATCCCAATCAACAAGGCCGCACATACCAGCAGCAGGAATGGGTGCTCGGAAAAGTGATACCAAATTAACTGCCATATCGGCAGCTTGCCAACGTAGTAGCGATCACCCACTAAATAACTGCTAACGCTGTCTTCTCTAAACACCGACACGGAACCAAACATCGCCGAAATTTTGCCACTATCATTAAATACGGCACTTACTTTCGCCAAATCCTCGGCACTAGCCGCCATCACCGCAATAACACTTTTACCCGGACTATACGGCGACTCGACACCCACTAATGCGGCAAGCCCACCGGTTGCACTCACATTCACATTTTCAGCAATCTCATTATCTATCGAGCGACCATTTTCACCGATATTGAGAGAAGCTTGCTGGTTTCGAACCGGCCGAGAAATAGCCCGATTGGTTTGGCTTAAAATCATGGGTAGCGCTTCGGCATCGCCCATTGCCGTGCTCAGCGCAGGCGTTACGCTGATTGCCAAAATATCTTTATTTTGTAATTGCTCTGGCTCCCAGTCGTTAATAACTGTCACACCCACAGCAGGGTAGCCCGAGCTTGCGCCGATAAACCCTAGCAGTTGTAGATAGGTTTCAATCTCTTGCTTCGCCAACGTTTTGGGCAGCACTATCGCAGTCTCACTCAAGTCTGCCATCCGCGTAAACGGGAAGCCGGCGTTCGCAAAGGCACGCAAACTCGGCATTTCGATATAATGCGGGTAACCCGAAAAGTCGACACTAGAACTGCCATCCACAACCGCTTTTGGTGGCGCAGCAGGCAGCGTTTTACACGCGCCACTGCTTATACTAGTGAAAGCAAACTGAAACTCTAATTGGTTTTTACTGCCAACTTTAAACGCGGGAATACGAACTAGATCACCGCCGTTAAAACTGTCTGTTAGCAAGGGAATTCGAACGCGCTTTTCATCACCACTGATACCCCGCTCATTCAAATTAAACGCTTCTACAAACTGCTTATTAATCGACACACTCATGCGCGAGCCGTCAAAATCTTTATAGGGAGGCGAATAGCGGTACTGCAAGTCCATAGGAATACCGCGGCTACGCCAAGTAAATAAATCTGGGGGCAACTGCAATGTAATATTAACCGGCGCCGCATTGCGGCCAGTTATTTGTAAATCTTGCTTACTTTTTACCAGCTCCGAAAACATGACTGGCCGGTCGGTACGCACCCAATTTGGCGCGTCGTAGGGCTTACGCGGGGCGGCTTGCAAGGCGCGATTAATCTCAGCCACCGAGCCGGTGAGCACTGAATTACCCAAGGCCAAGCCCTTAACCGCCGTGAGTAACTCTTCGGTATCACTACCCATTATCAATAACAATTTAATATAGGGATTTTCGGGGTCGCTTATGACTTGCAGGGTCGGTTTGTTTGCCGGCGGATAATCTTTTAAAAACTCAGGCCGCTCGTCATTTGTCATAAACACCAGCGCATGCTGCTCAGGCTGTGTGTTTATGTGCACAGGGAACTCTGCACCGCGCCATTGCGACAAAGCGCCAAAATATGACGCCGTTATACCTGCCGCCTTCATTAATTCAATACTAGCTGATTTAGGAATCACCATCGGTAAAACTAGTTTGGTAAACTCTCTCTCGTCGAAAAATGGCGCAGGTAAAAAACCTAGCTCATTGCGCAAACGAATTTTACGTGACGTAATATGCAAGCGACTATTTTTACTGATTTCTGCCCAAATACTTTGATCATCAGGATTCCAACACTCAAGATCTAAGTGACCAATCAGCTCAATGCGAACTTGGTTATAGTTTGAGAAGAACCGAGCGTCTAGGGGAATTTTAGTTTCAACTAACTCACCCTGCTTACCTTCCTCTATCGCAACTACGTCCATTAACTCCTGATTAAAATATACTTTTAAATGGGAGAATTTTGATTGTAAGGCCGGCGACGGTGTAAAGCGCAAATCTAACTCACCACCGGTAATGACCTCGTCAAGTCGCGAACCAAAGCCTATATAGGTATCACTTTTACTGCCCTGCAATTCAATAGAGTTGGCGTAACCTAAATCACTAAGCAGAAAATCACGCTCAATAATTTTTGGTCCATCATCAACTTGCGCGGACAGCGGTTCACCGTAACTTAATGGCGCAAACAAAATTGCCGCGAATACCGCGATCATGACAAGACGAATTTTGGCAACACTCATAAGTATTCTGCTCTCGGTGCAACATTTCTAGGACTATAGGAAGATAAATATTTAAAGCCTGTCACCACGCCACGGGCAAGCACTGGCAAAGGCCACGGCGCAAGTGCAAACAAACGCCGATATCCGTACACAGCGGCGCGAAACACGGCGGCCATACTGGCCATCGGTCTATCGAATTCATAGGAGTTTTGCCACTTCACCCAGGTATCAGCACGCGCAAAAGTACACTGAACAAAGTCAGTCATTTGCGTGGTGCTCAGCGGTGCTAAGTGCAACCCCATCGCATTATCTAGGGTATATACGCTGCGCATGGGAAAGATAAATTCGCGATTAGCACGCATGAGAATAATATCGATATCAAACTGACCACGGGGCAACTTACTCATGTCATTTACCGACACCCGAAGGCCTTCCAAGGAAAAATCCATGACCGTCGCCTGTAATAAATGACCGCTAGATAGCCTGACAATCGCGGGAATATTAGTCTCAACTCGGTGCACACGTCGCACCTGCTTCATTTCAGAGGCAACCGCCACCGCACTGCCAACAATTAAGACGTTATAAAGTGTCCAAATCATATTTACGACAACCGCCGCCACCTCGCCTTCGGGGCCATTGATATACCGATAAACACCAAGGGCTAAACCAATAAAATTAGCCAACACCAATAGCATATAGGGTCTGGATATCACCCAGTCGTAATAGGATTTTTCTACTAAACCACCTTTCGCAGTCACATTAAAACTACCTTTATGCGGTGCGAATAGGGCAACTGTCGTCGGTCTGGCGATATACCACGACAGAACCACTTCGTAGACTTCGCCCCAAAAAGAGTAGCGGTATTTACCTTGAATACGCGAATTGGTCATACTGGAATGGAGAATATGTGGCAAAACATAGAGCACTAAAAGCAATGCAGGTGCATAAATGATATAGCTATGAAATATTAAAAATGCCAGCGGCGCAGTTAAAAAGATTAACCTCGGAATGCCCGAGAGAAAATGCAGCATTGCGTTCACATAACACAATCGTTGCTGCCAACTTAAACCGGGACCAAACAAGGGGTTATCGGTTCTTAAAATTTGCGCCATACCACGAGCCCAGCGAATACGCTGACCGATATGCGCAGACAGGGTTTCAGTAGCTAAACCTGCCGATAGCGGCGCCCGCAAATATGCTGAACGATAACCTTTGCGATGTAAACGCAAAGATGTATGGGCGTCTTCGGTAACGGTTTCGACCGCAATACCACCGACCTCTTCAAGCGGTGCACGTCGTAAAATTGCGCAAGAACCGCAAAAAAAAGTGCTATTCCACAGATCATTCCCATCCTGAATTAAACCGTAAAATAAACCACCCTCGTTTGGCACCTTGCGAAAATTAGATAAATTTCGCTCAAAGGGGTCCGGCGAGAAAAAATGGTGCGGTGTTTGTATTAAGGCTAATTTTGGGTCTTTTATAAACCAGCCCATACTAATTTGTAAAAACACTCGAGTCGGAATGTGGTCGCAATCAAATATTGCCACGTACTCGCCACTAGTTTGAGCTAGGGCATAATTTATATTGCCCGCTTTAGCGTGATTATTTTTAGGTCGGCGGATATACCCCACTCCAACTTCCGCCGCAAAATCTTTGAAACTATCGCGTTTACCATCGTCGAGAATATGGATATGCAATTTTTCTTTCGGCCAATCTAAACCAAGACAAGCGTATACCGTTGCACGAACGACGCTTAGGTCTTCATTGTAAGACGGAATCATAATATCGATGCTGGGCCACGTGCTTGAATCTGCAGGCAAGGCGACTGTACCCCGGTGCAAGGGACGAATATTTTGCACATAGCCGAGTAACATCACCAGCCAAGCGTAAGCTTCTGCCATTAGCAAACCAATGCCAAACACCAAACCAACAGGGTCATCAAAATTCAAAGTTGACGTGCAGCGCCACCAGACATATCTACCGGTAGCGAGCAATGATATACCGACCATCAACATCAGCGGAATATGGCCAGGAACACGATTTAAAGCATAAGATAATAAGAACAAGATACTGACAAAAATAAATTGATCTTGCACGGTAAGCGGCACCGTAAACGTCGTTAGCGCCAGAGCAACTAAGATAAAACCAAAAATAGTTCTACCCAGCTTGGTCGCCGTAAAAGGCTTTTTCGATGAACTTGTGTTCGCAGACTCCGGCGCCTCACTCTCTAAGTCACTGAGCTTTTTACTCAAAAATCGCGACACGGGATTGTTTATCAGCCGCGTTTTCACCCCGCGCATAATCGTCCGAAGTCGCTGCGGTTCTGAGGCCGAACGCATTAAGCTACTATCCAAGTCGCCGGCGCTTGGTATCGACGGTGGCTGCCTAACGATCAACAACCAAGCCAACTGAATCAAAAACCTAACAATATCACCCAGTTTAGGTCGGCTAAAATTAATGTGTGGAAAGTAAACTAGTGGCAACCTCCAGCTGTCTACGCCGGCGATGGTCGGTTTAAAAAATATTAAACTTATCGTCAGCCACAGCGGTACAACAACCATGCCCATCAAGCGATAAGGTTTAAGACCGCCAAATGCCGCCATTCGAGTACCGTAATAGCGCTGCATTACCGGCCAGAGCTGGCCCGTGTTAAGTTCGCTGATATCAATGACCTTAGGCACCGACACTCCCCTTACCCACGCGCCCAAGACTCCACAACGCTAAGGCATGGAAGTCATCCGCGGCCTGGCTATCTGGCATGTATGCAGTCACTGACGTCATATGAGCCGCGGCTTCAGCTACTGCGGTATCCTTATGTATCGATACCGGAAGCACCTGATTTGAAAATTCAGACTCTAGCAGTAACGCAATATCTAAGCTAAGGGGTGAATGGGTATCAGCCCCGTTAACGAGGTAAAACTGCTTGTCGCTGAGAGCGTCACCATTTAATGCTGCTTGCTTCAGTAAGCGATAGCAGCCGAGGTCTGGGCTAATAACATGCAGATTTATATCGGCAAGCGCAATTAGGCGGGCATAAACGTCGGCAATCACGTTGTCTGCTAGCGCGTGATGACGAATCACTGGCATATCAAACAGCAACCAATCCGCGGTTGGCGATGACAAAGTATCCGCCATTGTCGATACTGTCTCGCGAAGCCCATCACGAAATTGAGCGTATTGATACGGTGGCACATCCCCAAACGGCAAAACTCGCCGCCCATCGGCAGCCTGAAACCCACACTGTTTCCAATCAGCGCCCCTAACACTCGTCTGAGCCCAGCCCGTCATTAGCTGCTGGTCAACACCGTAATGCAGTGACAGCTGATTATCGGGGTGCAAATCAATAGACAAGGTTTGAAGGCCGGTGCGCTGCAAGGCCGCAGCCAAATTGGACACGACCGTGGTCGCCCCAGTCCCGCCACGATGACCAGATATAATCACTAGCGGCACTAAGAATTACTTTTTGTCATTTTATTGTTTTCTTCACCAGGAGTGACAATACTGCTTATAGTCAATCCATTCATTTGGGCAAGCGCGGGCCACTTCTGCAGCAGTGACAACACGTACTCGCCCTCACTCAACTCCTGATACGCATCGGGACTATCGCCAAAAGCACTGTAGGCTGCATCAACATCTTGCTTACTATCTGACAAACCGCGCTCCTTAATTTTTCACGTATCCCGTTGTAAACGCTAACATAGGTTAACGATATTACCTCTAAGCTTCTATATTCGATGACAGCTCGCTACAACAAAACACAGAAATAGTTTAGTATTTCTTGCGTAAGCTAACTGTAGCCTATACGGCATACAAGCATAAGCCCTGACAATAAAGGAAATCTGCGATCCTAGATACCAACATTGAGAGAGAATCCCACATACTTGGGATAGCCAATATTGCGCTCAATAACAGCGAAATGGCACCTGGGGCAGCCTATCTTTGCTTAAGCGCAGGGAAAAAGCATATACCCGCTCTTATCGCCAACACGTGTGCGAATGATCACGCGCCGCACTTCATCGGTCTGTGCACCGCCGACGAGCTATTTCATGATCTGGACGATGATTCCACCCAAACGCTCAACCACAGCCTAAGCGAGCAATGTAAGCACGCGCACTTCTGGCATGATCCCGAACAAAAATCCACCGCATCAGCGAGTGCATTACTTAGGGATTTAAAAAAAGCAGCGCCGGCAAAACCCGCACTATTTATTATTTACCTTAAAGCATCAGCCTTCCCCACCACCCATCGCAAACTTAGTAAAGTACTAGCTGGGTGGCAGGCTTGGGCGCGCAAGCACCAACACAGTGTGCTATTTCTTGGCCATGGTTCAGCAAAGACACTGGAGTCCGCTGCGCTAAACGCCAACCACTACCTTTCTGGCATTGCCAGCTTGTATGCCCTAGACATCAATCACTATCGCTATTTTATTCATCACTGGGGATCTAGCAGCAAAGTCGTCGCCGACCGAGAGTATTTACTGACAACTAATGCCAATGGCGTGCTTGAAGCCATCGACATTCCAAACGAACACACGGCAAACAACGATTTAGCCGCCCAAGAAGATATTGCGCATGGTGGAATATACACCACCGTCAGTGTCGCAAATGAAATCACAGCTAGATTGGAAGTTCACGCCGCCGTTGCCAACAACAGTCTAATAATGAATTACCTAGATGAGCTGCACAGTGCGACAGTTATTTTCGCCTGTGCTTCGCCTGCCGAAGTAATTGAGATCGCCACAATGACCTACCAGCTGCGATCTAGGTACAAACAGCGCATAAAAGTGCTTATACGTGAAAATGTGCAATGCCTTCGTTACGCCGATGAGCAGTTTTTGTTTAAAGCGGGTGCTAACCAAATAATCCCGTACATTATCACCAGCACCCGATTAGTTAGCCAAATTGAAGCGGTGCGAGGCGACCAATTTGCACGCCAACTTCCGCCAACACTATATGGGCTATTAGAAAGTCGACAAACCGTAGATTACCGAGGCTATGCCGACGCTCATTCTTTTGCCGCAGCTATTGGCAAAGTCATGGATGCGCAGCGCTACTCAGGCGTAGAGCATATCTTAGTGCGCTTTGAGCCACTGCGTGGCATAAGCTTGAAACAGTCACTCAACCTTTGCCACATTAACCGCGACGGTGACCTCATTACTGTATGCCGCGGCTTTATCTATCTTTTTTTACACGCATGCAGATTAAGTAATGTGAGTATTGCATTACGCAATTCTTTAACACTGCCAGTGCAAGACTCCTTTGGTTCACAATCAATTATTCACGATACCAACGACATTATTGCCGAACTCGAACTTATCGACCTGTCCACTGATGGTATACCCGCAGATATTGGTCAAAAGCTATTAGCCAGCAACCCCGAGAAGAAGCAGAATCGCAGTAACAAAAATCTCGTTTCGGTGATACTTGCCAAACCCTATGTAATCGGCCAAGAATAAGGTTGCAGTAAAAGAATGGATATACACAGTTTTTTACTCACATTAGTTATTTCACTCAGCGTAGGCATTTTTATTGGCTTTACCCTGCGCGACATTGGCGGCTATCTATTACAGCTTATTCGCAAACATCTCATTAAACCTAAATTCCTGAAGCCGTATCAAAACCGTAAAACCACAGAAAGTACGCATAACAGCCAGGTGGAATCATGAAAGTCAACACGACCACTGCGCCAGATAGCGTAGTATTACCTGCCGGACTCGGTTGGTGGAACGTGTACTTCATTTGCAAAATCGGTCTATATTTTCAAGGTGTATTAGACTTTCACGGACTTGAAAACTTCACCTTTGCCGCCTGCTTACTGCTACCTATTCGCAACTATTATGGCAATCTGCTTCGCCATCTAGTAGCTATTCCCATCGCCCTATTATTATTGCATTACGACTCTTATATGCCACCGCTGTCGCGGCTACTGTCGCAACTAGATCAGTTGCTCGCCTTTGAATTTAGCTACCTTATCGAATTATTAAGCCGCTTTGTGTCTTTAAAAATGGTTTTAGCGGGCATTATCGCCGCTACACTCTACTATTTTTCAGCAAAAGTTCTACGTGTGACATCTTTGGTCCTGCTGGCAATTATTGCCTGCGGCATTAGCTCATTGACCGTAGCTCCAGTCAGTGCGCCACAAGTAAACACGACCCAAAATACCGTATTAAATAATGCTAACGACACCAGCGACAGCGCACTAAATCGCTACCTTGACGAATTTTTCCAAACGGAAAAAACCCGCATCACTTCATTCCCGAATCCGCAATCTATAGGCGCACCATTCGACATACTGTTATTGAGCGTCTGTTCTTTAGGCGTGGATGACATGGAACTCGCCAAGCTAAACAACCACCCCTTGCTGCAAAAATTCGACATCGTATTTGATAACTTTAACTCTGCCACCAGCTACAGCGGCCCAGCGGTTATTCGCTTAAGCCGCGCAAGTTGCGGGCAAGCCGAACACAGTACGCTGTACGGTGCGGTACAGCCAGAGTGCCAACTGTTTCACCAGCTGGAGGAGCTCGGATACCAAAAAGAACTTATTTTGAATCACGACGGCGTGTTCGATTCATTCTTAGAAAAAACCCAACGTTATAGCGGTATTAACTCGCCCCCATTTCCACATACCGGACTATCTGCCGTTCAAAAAGACTTTTCAGGCGCACCAATCTACAGCGACGCCGGCATGCTAAACGCGTGGTGGAAAGATAGAACCGAGTCAAACGCGGATAAAGTAGCCGTTCTATACAATACGACTAGCCTCCACGATGGCAACCGCATTCTAAATAGAGCACCTATATATGGAGTGCCAAGTTATACCCAGCGTGGCAAAATCCTATTCGATGAACTGGCGACTTTTCTCGACCAACTAGAAAAATCAGACCGGAATATCGTGGTTGTGCTCATACCAGAGCACGGCGCCGGTTTGCGCGGAGACAAAATGCAAATCTCGGGAATGCGGGAATTGCCCTCCCCATCTATCACCCATATTCCAGTAGCGGTGAAACTCATCGGAGAAGGTTTACAGCGCAGCGATGCGGTTCATCACATTAGCCAGCAAAGTAGCCATCAGGCCCTGTCGCAATTACTTGCCAATGTTTTTGAACAACAGGTGTTCGACAACAAAGCCTTTAGCGCCGCGCAGCTAAGTGCAAACTTGCCGCAAACAGCCCATGTTTCACAAAACGAAGGTAGTACCGTTATCGGCGTTAACCAGCAATACTTTATATCGCTGGATCAACATAGCTGGACGCCATATAGCAGTAAATAACAGCAGCTGCCGTTGCAGTGTCACGGCAGCTGACTCCTCAACCGAATAAAGCCGCGTTTTTCTCACTCACTTGGTGGTTCAATGTCCAGTAATCGTAAATGATACCCAGCAAAAACAGCCCGCCGGTTAACAGGTACAAAATACCGGTCAGCCACTTGCCGAGATAAAAACGGTGTAAACCAAAAATACCGAGAAAAGTAAGTAATATCCAAGCAAGCGTGTAGCTGGTAGTGCCAGAGCTAAAATGGGTGTCGGCGTCTCTATCCATGCTTGGAATCAAAAATAAATCCACAATCCAGCCAATAAAAAACAGACCCAAGGTGAAAAAGTAAATCGTCGCGCTAATAGGTCGGCCGTAGTAAAAACGATGGGCGCCCATAAAACCAAATATCCACAAAATGTATCCAACGACCTTACTATGGGTATTGTCCATCACCTATTAGCTCCTACATGCGGGCAAAGACCCAAAGTGTAGGTGATTATGAACCAGAGCTAAAGCCCACTAAAAACCCTAAACACAGATCTGCCAACAATAAAGAGAACAAGACCCTAATCCTTAGCGGCTGCCACCACAAATATCACCGACGCTGGCTTGCCAGTCTCATTATTCAATGGCTCAAGCATTTCTTTCAGCTGTAAACCGCAATCGCTAAATAGCTGCTGCCAAGACGATAGCGTTCTAAAGTACCAAGGCGCCGGCTCGGTAAAATCGCTACTAAACCCCGTCCAGCTGCCCTCGCGCCACCCATCACAGTAGGGTTCACCGGCGTAGGCGGGATGCAGCGTTTGAATTATGCAATGTCCCTGCTCAGTCAGCACAGCGGGCATAGCTCGCAGCACATCGCCCACAATGTCCTTGCCAAGCAGAGAAAAATTACACACCACGCAATCTACCTTTAAGGGCCACCGTCCAGCCGCAAAGTCCTGATAAGACAAGACCCTAAAATCACCGCCGCGCACGCTGGCTTTGCTAATCAAGGCCGGCACCACATCCACGCCCGTCGCAGCGATGCCTAAACCCGCCAAGGCCCGGACCAACCAGCCTTCGCCACAGCCCAAATCCAAAACCGATTTAGGTGCCTGCGCCACTACGGCATTAACAATCGCGGCATCGGTAACGGTGACACGGCTGCTAATTTCGGCCCCGCGTACCGCACTGGTCCACGCATCAACATTTTTATGCCAAGAGCGCACTATTGCGTCCTCATAACGGCTGTCATCCATACGCTGTCCTCCCACTTCCCACGCCAGATTAAACTCATCAGTTTCAAATTCTAATCACAAAATACGTAAATTTTCTTGCAGAGCTTCAATCACCCGCTTATAACGTCGGTTTACATCAGCTGCGAAACTTGCCGTGCACTGCCAATATTTTGAAACGAACCAATGCCGCTCCTGCCAATGGCTAGACACGCCATACGCCCAGCAACTTGCCAAAAAAACCACCGAGCTTGCCGCGCTGCTCACGCCATTTTCGCCGCCGCCATTTCTTGCAAGTGTGCCGTCGCCGCAATCTGCGTTTCGCAACAAAGCCAAAATGGTGGTACTTGGCACCAGCAGCAAGCCCATACTCGGCATTATCAGCCCCAAAGGCCTCGCAACAAGCCTTTGCGACTGCCCCTTATACCCAGAAGATATGCAGCAGATATTAAAAGACCTAGAGACGTGGCTGGCAACACTCAATATTGCGCCCTACGATGTTAAACGCCGCCAAGGCGAACTTAAATATGTGCTGCTAAACCGGAATGAGCAAGGCCTGTTTATGCTCAGATTCGTATTGCGCAGCACCATCCCAATACCGGTCATAACAGCAGCTCTGCCCCACTTACTCGCAACACAAACTCAAATACAAACCGTCTCGGTCAATATCCAAGCCCTGCACGCGGCCATTTTAGAAGGCCCAGAAGAACAGGTATTGCATGGCGACCAATGGCTGCGCCAAACCCTTAATGGCATCCCTTTATACCAGCGGCCCAAGGGCTTCTTTCAAACCAACCCGCAGATGGCAGCAAAGCTCTACGCCACGGCGGCGCAATGGCTTTCAAATTTAGAGGTGAATGAAGTCTGGGATTTATTCTGCGGATCGGGAGGATTTGGACTTCATTGCTTACACCCCGAACGACGCTTAACCGGCATTGAAATTGAACCCGAGGCCATCGCCTGTGCAACACGTAGCGCAGAAGAACTAGGAGTACTAGCTCAAGTCCGCTTCAGCGCCTTAGATTCTGCCACATTCGCAGGACACCACTCGGAAGATGAAAACCAAACAAGTCGCCCCGCCACGCCAGATATTGTCATTGTTAACCCACCCCGTCGCGGACTGGGACAAGCCCTGTGTCACGACCTCGCCAATATTAATGCACCCTATATTCTGTACTCTAGCTGCAATGCCCACACCTTAGCCAAAGACCTTCAACAACTGGGGCAATACCGTATTCAACACGTACAATTATTTGATATGTTCCCGAATACCGCCCACTATGAGGTGTTACTACTATTAACTAGACTCTAAGCTAGAGCAGCAAACCCACTTTGTAGCCGTATTCATGCCAGACATTTATTTTAAAGATTCTGTTTATTCAAGTGCCGCTGACGAATCCGTATTAGACACCCTGTTACGGCATAACATCGCCATACCCTATGGTTGTCGCGCCGGCGCCTGCCAGGCTTGCATACTGCAAGCCGACCAAAGTCAAATTCCCGAACATTGCCAGCAGGGTTTAAGCGCCCAATATCTAAAGCAAGATTATTTTTTAGCATGCCAATGCATCCCAGAACAGGATATGCAGATAAAGCCTGTTGACACTCAAACTCAAAAAATAAATGCCAATGTCAGCGAAAAGTTTTTATTTAACGAACGCACCTTACGCTTACGACTTAGCTGCAGATTGCGCTGGCGTGCTGGCCAATATATTACTTTATGGATAGATAAGACCGCTCGTTGCTATTCTATAGCCAGCGTCGCGCAACTCGACCCGCTCATTGAGCTACATATACGCGCCTACCCCACTGGGGCCATAAGCAGCCAGCTCGTCAACAGCATCAAGGTAGGCGATAGCCTTCAGATACAAGGGCCATTAGGAAGTTTTGTCTATCGCCACGACAACGCCGAACAAAAGCTATTATTAATTGGTGCGGGCACTGGCGTCGCGCCACTGTTAGGTATTATTCGCGATGCGCTACACCACCAGCATACCGCAGACATCCATTTATTAGCTGGTGATCAAACACCCATAAGTTACGCGGAAAAGGCGTTTCAAGAGCTGCAAAATAGCACCGCGCAATTTTCCTATCAAAGCGACACCGTAGAAAATATAGACACACTGCTCAAAGCCCAATTTTCCACCTTACGTGGACAGCGAATATATATTTGTGGTGGCGAAAGTTTTGTACAAAAAATCAGGAAATCTTGCTTTATGTTAGGCGCATCGCCAAGGGACATTATTACGGAGGAGTTTATTAATTTTAGCAAAAATGACTGAGCGTCTTGGCGTAATTAAACACCTTATTCCGACAAGCGTTGGTAGCCTAAATATTGTTCAGTAAAAGACTGTCTTCCATGCTCTAAAAAATACTCAAAACTCCAAGGCCAATCTGCGACAAGGTGCGCGTACTCCGGCCTAAAAATATAGCTCTGAGCGTCAACACGTCGCCCCTGAGCAGTGTTAACCACCACCGAGTCACGGAAATACCAATCACCCTCGAACACATCTAAACGCGCAAGTCCTGATTCATTCACGTCGTAGTAAATTCGCCCATCAACGGTAGCTGAGCTCTCAGGAACTATGGCTGGGTAGGCTTCGCCCCGCACGGCGTAACGTGCAAAACCTGATAACCAAGCTGATTCATAGCTTAAACTATGGCCGGTTACCGCGGCCATAATATCTTCACACATTAAACTACCGTAGGTAAAAACGGTTGCCATGACTGTCCTTATCGTCTTCACCAAAGCACATGATATCGGCGAACAAAATCCGATCACCCGACAAAACCTTGCCGATAGTTTGGCATAAACGCCCACTGCGAACGTCTCGGTATGGCGCTGAAGCGACTTGGTTCTTTTGCTGTAATTGTTTTGCTGCCATCGCCTGATAAAAATAGGGACGCATAGACCAATTTGAGCCGTAATTTTCTTGATCGACTAGCCACGTACGTTTATCAACATCATCTGCCAAATCATAATTTGGCGATATCTGTTCACCGTTATGACGGCATAAAAAGACCCTCAAAAACCCGTCTGGCGCAGCGCTTAAGTTCTCAAACTCTAAGATGTTGCCTTTTAAAGCTGACTGAACTAAATGAAAATAAAGCGCCATTTCTTCCATATAACGCATTCGTTGTTTTTCGCGGTCGATATTTCTAGCTACAAAACCATCGAGTAAACCGCGGATAATTCCTTTTGGCGAATCAGAATCGATAAATTCCGGCAGCGCCGGCCAGAAAAAATAACCTTGCACATAACGCGCACCGCACTCCAATGCAAAATAAAATTCCTGCTCGGTTTCCACCCCTTCGCATAATAATTTACTACCGGTACGCCGCGCCAAATACGAAATACTTTGCACCACTTCCTGCGACACCCCCCCGGCCATAGCACGCTTAAACAGGTTCATGTCCAACTTAATAATGTCTGGCTCAAGCGCAATAATACGATCTAAATGCGAAAACCCTGAGCCAAAATCATCAATCGCAATACGCATTCCGGCGGCACGGTAACGCGCCAACAATTTCTGCATATTTTTATTGTCGCCAGCCCCCTCAACAAATTCGATTAATACGCGCGTGGGGTCAACACCCCACTTTTTCGCCATCTCAAGGGTCGGCACGGGCATCGTATCAGCGACATGATCCATCCATTCAGGGGATAAATTTAAAGACAAAAATACGTCCTGCTGGCTTTTGGCAAAATACGCCAAGGCCTGTTCGCGCACACTGCGATCTATGGCGAGTAAATCTCGGCGATTGAAGCTTGGATCACTGAACATTGCGCCAATAGAAATCACTCTGCCATCGGAAGCGCGGGTTCTGGCCAGCGCCTCATACCCCGCAATGGACATGCGATTGATGTCGATAATTGGCTGATAACACGGAAAATACTGCACTTACGCTCCGCCACATAAGAATGATAAGAACCATCAAAGTAACCAAGCAACGGCGTTTTTACAAGCACCACAATCAATGCCATCCAATCTCAGTAACGACTAGATTAGATGGCAGCCCAAAGAAAAGGCCAGCATTGCGCTGGCCTTAGGTAGTAGACGGTACAGAATGCGCGTTAGTGGAATAATTCCCCACTCTCGGCCCTGCTAAGTAATAATGATGGCACCGTAAAGTCACTGCCGTAGCGCGCTTCTAGCTCTCTTGCACGGGCGACAAATGCATTCAAGCCGTAAGCGTTAATGGCTTGGAACACACCACCGGTCTGCGCGGGAAAACCAATACCCATAATAGAACCAATATTGCCATCGCCGACCACACTCACCACCCCATCCTCCATTGCCCTAACGGCCTCAAGGCACTGACTAAACGTAAGCCTGTCTTTAATGTCTTGATAGGGAATATCGGTATATCCATCTTTCGCAAACGCATCTTTAAGGCCAGACCACATCTGCTTTTTACCGCCAGCGGAATACTCATAATAGCCACCACCGTGCACTTTCCCTTTGCGGCCAAACTCATTAATCATGCGATCTAACACTCGCGCCGCCGCATTGTCTTGCCACTCACGGCCTTGGGCAAGAGTATCTGCCTTCGCCTGTTGACCATTTTTATACGCGGTCTCTTGGCTGATCTCATCAATAGCCGCTAAAGGCCCAACCGGAGATCCATTGTCGCGGGCGGCAGATTCAATCAGTACAGGATTAACCCCCGCCTCCAACATCTCGGCACCTTGGGTAACTGTTTTACTGATCACCCGCGTGGTGAAAAAGCCCGGCGCATCATTAACCACTATGGGCGTCTTACCAAGTTGCTGCGCCAAATCAAACGCCTTGGCGAGGGTTTCATCCGAGGTTTGCACGCCGCGAATTATCTCTACCAAGGGCATTTTTTCTGCTGGTGAGAAGAAATGCATACCTATAAAGTTGTGCGCACGCACGCTGGCATTGGCTAACTCAGAAATAGGCAATGCTGAGGTATTTGATGCAAACACACTGTCACTGGCCATAACTGCTTCGCATTCCGACGTAACCGCCGCTTTAATGCCGCGATCTTCAAAGACCGCTTCAATAACCATGTCACAGTCCGCTAACTCGGCGTAATCGGCGGTGGCCTGAATACGCGTCATGCAAGCATTCATCGTGTCTTCAGTTAGCTTGCCCTTAGCCACGCCCTTATTAAAAAAGGCCTCAGCATAAGCACGCCCACGATCTGCGTTTTGCTGACTAATATCTTTAAGAACTACCTGAATCCCCTTCTGCGCCGCAACAGTCGCAATACCTGCGCCCATTTGCCCGGCGCCAATAATGCCGAGCTTTTTACATTTAAAGCGCTCAGTAACATTCGGGCGACTCGCGCCCTTATTCAAGGCTTCCATCTGTACAAAAAATGCCGTCATCATATTTCTGGCAGTTTGATCCAATAACAAACTCAAAAAATAGCGACCCTCAATCTTTTGTGCGGTATCAAAATCAACTCGCGCGCAATCTACCACACAGGCAAAAATGGCATTCTGAGCCGGCATCAAATTTTTAGTTTGCACCATCACATTGGCGGGGCCAAAAAATGTTAGCCCCTGATTCTCCGCTTCGTCAGGACCGCCACCTGGAATAACAAAGCCATCCAGATCCCATGGCTGCTTAGCTTCGGCATTGGCCTTAATCCACGCTTTTGCCTTGATGTGCATATCCGCTTCGTTCTCAGCCAGCTCATGCAGCAAGCCTTTTTCTAAAGCCTGATCCGCTTTAAGCCTACGTCCTTGGCTAATCAACCCTATCGCCTCTTGCATACCGAGCAAGTAGGTCATTCGAACAACCCCACCTGCACCAGGCATAAGACCAATCATTGCCTCTGGCAAGCCAACTTGCACACCACTCACCGCCACGCGGTAATGACAGGCCAAAGCAATCTCAAAACCACCGCCCAATGCGGGGCCGTTTAAACCTACGGCTACTGGTACACCAAGGGTCTCCAATTGGCGCAAGGGAGCTTTAGTCACCATCACACCAGCGTACATTTTTGCCTTTTCTTCGGCGCTGGGGTGTAAATCCATTTCCAGCATTTCATTAATATCGCCCCCCGCAAAAAACTGCTGCGGCTTACCACTGCGCACATAAACACCGGTGACGCCGCCGCCAGCTACCATTGCAGCTATTTCTGCTACGGTGGCGCGCATCGCCTCATCGTACTCACGGCCCATGGTATTTACAGATTTACCAGGCTGATCAAAAATCAGTTCTACAATACCGTCGCCGTCTTTTTCTAAGCGAATATATGTCATGATCTTTTTCTCTCTATGTCAGTGGCCATATTTAAAACACCGCAACCACTACTATTTTTATGCCAAACCATGCTCGTGTTCATACTCACAAACATACTCAGAACGTTGATATAAAGCCCTAGACGCGCTCAATGACCGTAGCGATACCAATGCCACCGCCCGCACATAAGGTCACTACGCCGCGCTTCAAGTTTCTACGCTCAAGTTCATCTAATAATGTGCCTAAAATCATTGCACCGGTCGCACCAATAGGATGCCCCATCGCAATAGCGCCACCGTTTACATTTATCTTTTCGTCGGGAATATTCAGCACCCGCTGATAGCGCAGTACAACTGAAGCAAAGGCTTCATTCAGTTCAAACAGGTCAATGTCATCCACAGTTAAGCCGGCTTTTTTTAGCGCCTTCTCGGTCGCCGGTGCTGGCCCAGTTAACATAATGGTGGGTTCAGTTCCGACTAGCGCGCAACTTAATATACGAGCACGCGGCCTTAGATTTTGTTCTTTACCCGCACGCTCACTGCCGACTAATACCAGCCCAGCGCCATCGACAATGCCCGACGAATTACCCGGCGTATGCACGCAGTTAATGTTTTCCAATTCGGGATATTTCAGCCGCGCCACACCGCCATGACCAAAATCATTGAACATTTGAAAAGCAGGTTTAAGTTTTGATAGACCTTCTAGCGTAGTATCGCCACGAATAAATTCATCGTGATCAAGAATAGTTACGCCGTTAAAGTCAGTGACCGGCACAATAGATTTAAAGTAACCGAGCTTCCTCGCTTGGGCAGCGCGTTGCTGCGACATCACCGCATAGCGGTCAACGTCTTCGCGACTAAGACCGTCCATCGTCGCAATCATATCGGCGCCTAAACCCTGAGAAATAAAATAACTTTTCATGGCTACCCAAGGGTCACCCGTCGCACCACCGCTGGCACCAATACCTAAACGCGACATTGACTCTACGCCACCGGCAGCGACCAAATCCTCATAACCCGCCGCGACTTTTGCGGCCGCCATATTCACCGCATCTAAACCACCCGCACAAAAGCGATGCAACTGCGCACCGGTCGTTACATCATCCCAGCTTGAATATACCAAGGCCGCCTTAGCAATGTTTTGGCCCTGCTCTTTGACCGGCTCGCCACAAGATATAATTAAATCTTCTACTTTTGACGTATCGAGATCGTTGCGGTCTTTAAGTGCTTCTAACAGGTTTGTCACCAAATCAATCGGCTTAACCTCATAAAGCGAACCGCCGCGTTTGCCCTTGCCACGCGGGGTGCGAATCGCATCGTAAATAAATGCTTCTGCCATGGTATGTCCTGCCAAACTAAGGATGAATTCATAGGGCCAGCGCTGTGACCACGGCTGGTACAATGGACTTTCGGGCCGGTTCAAGACAATGGCATTTCAGGTCAACACACTGACAGAATTTGATAAGTAACAGCTAAAACAAATACTTATCTGTAAGGAAGGAACCATAAAGTGCAGATTAAGGCACTGGGAAATACCTCGGCCCCGAAGGGCTTTTCATGGGTGTAAGCAGAGATAAGGGCCATTACTCAAGCAATCGTAAAACTGGCTAAGCTATAGACTCATCACGAGTAGGCTTATGATCAAGGCAGAGGTATAGATAAGAAAGACTATTGCTGGATTCTGTGCATATCCGGATTAATGCCTAGAAACTCGCAATCTATTGCCCGATTTACAGATCTTTGAATTAAATCATGAGCATATAATTATCGATATTTCGGACCTTCAAATCTAAGCGTGGTTCGCTGTTAATTCGTTACGATGGGGCTGACGATTTGGCATATAATCCGAAAAATACAAATCAGCGTCAGCCTCGTTAAATTGCCGCTAAACCTGGTTTTTCGGCTAAGACGCAGTTGGTGTAAAAATCATGTCGCGGTTGGCAAAGCCTAAGCGATAAGTCGTAGTTTGGGCTTCCCCAATTTCAACGGATATTTCTGTCGCATTTGCTGCACAGTTTCTATTTGGAAATGCGCGGAGTGAATGCCTTCCTGCAGTTAAGTGCAGCTCAAGCCGCTGCCCTACATTGATCGGCGCAACTTGTTCACCGTTGAGCAAAATCAAGGGGATACAGGCAGAACCCCTCATACCGGTATCACGGTTAATAATTAGCAGCCCGGTGTTCACGCCAGGTTCACGAAAATTTTCGGTTCTCCACGTGCTTTTTTGAACCAGCGTGGCGTTCTGGGCTGGAACTGTATTGGCGACACAGGCTGACAACATCGCTACTGCGGAAAAGACGGCAAACACTCTCATTTATTAACTCTCCAAATTTACTGAACCGTATTATGGCTACTCAAGCTTCGTATGAACGCCACGACAGCCAAACAGAATGAAAATCTGACGATCAATTCTGTGGCTCTTGTTGTTTTCAATTCATGTTTAAACTCTATAGTAAAACGTCGGCCCATGCATTTTCTCGGAGATCAGTTCTGGTTTTGTTGACCAGAACACTCTCGCGTGGCAAAGCATTTTCAACTTGCTTCGATGTAAGCGCCATGACGGTATTTTTTCCTGACCTGAAGAATATACCTCCTTAAATACCGCCATAATTACGGGATGTCAAAATCCACTACCGCGCCGAACTAAAAAGAACAGTAATAAATATAAATTCGTACAGAATCAAGAAGTTAAAAATACTAGCGGACGCTATAGGACGTTAAAGAATAAGGGCTGGGCTAAGACTCGGGCGAAGTGGCACCGCAACGATATTATGTGTTTCGGTTTTAGGATTGCTGAACCGCATCATGATGGCACCACTCACTGGCATCTTTTGCTGTTTTTTGCGCCAGACGTACTGGATAAGGCAATCGAGATCTTTCGTAATTACGCCATGGAAGTCGCCCCTGACGAACCCGGAGCTAGTAAGTATCGATTTGATTACGAATTGATTGATCAGAGCAAAGGCAGTGCGACTGGCTATATAGCTAAATACGTCTCGAAAAATATCGACGGTGCGGGAATGGAGTCAGAATCAGACTTTGAAGTAGACAATAAAGCACTCGAAAGCATACAACGAGTCGAGGTGTGGGCCAGTACTTGGGGAATTCGTCAATTTCAGCAGATAGGAAGCACATCCGTTACTGTCTGGCGCGAATTGCGCCGACTCCGAGATCCACTTGAAGGCGCCAGCCTCAAGGATCTGGAGGAGCTACGCTCAGCATGTGACGCAGGCGACTGGGCGAGATTTATCGACCTAATGGGCGGCCCTTTAGTAAAACGCTCCGAGATGCCCGTTCGCGCCCTTCATGTCACTCCTGACAATAACGATGAATCTGAAAACAAATACGGCGAAATTGCCAAGCGTCTGCAAGGCGTGATAATGCGCGGTGGTTGCCGGGTAATCACGAGAATTCACGAATGGAGAATACAGCTAGCTGACCGCGATGAGGTGGTGGCTCAATTCGATCAACGCGAGTTCTACAAAACGCCATACGAGCCTGATGTAATTTTCGAGCGATTTTCGCCAAATAGTGGCAGGGACTATAAATGAACAACTCACCCCACCGGAGATCCTCAGAGCGCTTGGATTCGAAGAATCCATTCGCACTGAGGATCAGTCAGGTTTTAAAATGCTTTTCCTTGGAGTTCTGTCAATAACTGTACGACTTTAATATCCTTGCTCGGATTTAAAGATATAGTCTTTCACACTTATAAAGTTCGACTACATTTTCAGCAAATGTTCTATTAACTGAATCTAGCAGCAATATAAGATCATTCTCCATCGCTGTGAAATCATTTTTAGGCATAGTAGTAATATGAATGCCAAAGGCCTTCAGAGCATTGGCAAGCCTGTTCTGATGCTCGACATAAGCAAATTTACCACCGCCCGGCGTCAACTTATTACTGCTATCTTCGAACACCTTAACAACAGACTGAACTGCGGCCAGGTACAAAGGAGACACATTTACATCCCCCTGTTTCGCATTTGGAAAAGCCAATTCATACCATATATGAGTATCAATTTTACCAATATTTATACGTTTTAGATTCTCAGATTGCTCTTGCAGATAATCACGGAACAATCTCAAGTGATTAATATATCCTGTCAAGGCGGTTGATTTAAGAGTATTAATATAATTACTTAGTGCTATATAGACACCAGAGACAGCTGCAAAAATCCAAAGAATATATGCCCCAGCTTTAATAATTTCTATCGAACCCGTGAATTTTTCTGAAAACTCGATAACACAAGCTGAACTGAAACATACGTCATTAACAGACAGGTTATTTTCGATAATAGTTTGTACTGTGGAAATCAACGAGAGAGAAATCGTCACAAAGCATATAATAAAGGCTAGAATTCTAAAGTGCCGCATTACGTCTTACCTCAAGCGCTCGCAGGCGGAGCTTAAATTTTTCCGCAATCGAAGGAAAACGTCTTTTAATAATAGTGATCCTATATCTAACAAGGGCAAAATGTCTTTTGTACTTTACAGATACTAATTTCGCTGTTGAAATTTTCTCCAACCTTGATATTGACGCCTCGGCCGAATCAATGTCGAATTGCGAAGGCAATGGAGCAACTTTTCGTAGTTTCGCTACATACACCGCATGTTTTTCATGACCAACTCGCGCTAACTTATTAACCCGCCCCAAACATCGATCAAATGCAGCTCGGTAGGTAACTGAAGTTCGGTAACTATCGACTTTTGCCCAAGAGCAAACGTTATGCACTGACGCCCTAACATTAGCTATCTCCTTCGCAGGAAGGCGTGGCTGCTTAAAATCCACCCGTAACCCATGAACAAAAAGTGGTGCCATACCTGAGTACAACGCTAAAGTCTTAGACTCATTAACGGGTAGGTCCTTCGCAATTAACATGTCTCTGACGTGCCTATCAACGTAAGAAAAATCATAATTACTCACGGTAGTTGATACAGTAATATCATCAACAAGCCGGGTGTACTTCAAACCTTTTCGAGACAACTTTTTAACTACTTCACCTTCTAAATCCCAAAAGCAAGCCGTTGCGATGTAACTAGAAGTCAATCCACCCTGCGGGATTTTGTTTTCATAACAACATACATCGGTTAAATATTCAGCAACCTCATGCGGATAACTAAACAGCTTAGAAAAGATCTCATAAACAAAGTCTTTATGAATACTATCAAAAAAATCAGATATATCGATTTTATAAATACTTTTGGCGCCGCAGTGAACGGAGGCACAAGCTATATAATCTCTTTCGATCAGCCTTTCTTCATGCAGACTGTTAGGTAAAGATCCGAATAGAAATTCTGGCCACCAAATTAAGTCTTTGAAAAGGCGAGTATTGATAAGGTTCTGAATTAAACGGATTTTAAAGCTCGGATTATAAACTAAGCGGATTTTTCCATGCCCTTTCTGGAGAGGCTTTTCTCTATATCGCTCACTTAACGGAATTCCCCTAATTGCTTCTAATTCAGCTAC
>JAGPVP010000011.1 GCA_018066965.1 Zhongshania sp.
GGCTCTATTACAAACCTCACGTCATGCACAGGCTCCGTTACAAACCTCACGTCATACTCGGCCACGACCGAGTATCCAGGTGAACGAAGTGAATGCCTTTTGTTTTTACGAAGTGCGATGTGATCCGTAACCCGTGGTTTATGGATCCCCGATCGGGGTCGGGGATGACGGTGGGGAGGTGTGTCCACCGGTTTTCGTTGTGCTTAGTGACACGTGGCTGCTTGTGAAAAAATCAGCGTGAATTTCGGCTGAGCTCGGGCTCCATTCCAAACCCAGGGTCATACTTTGTTGAGTTCAGGTTCCGTCCCAAATCCCACGTAATTTTCCGATGAGCTCAGGCTCTATTACAAACCTCACGTCATGCACAGGCTCCGTTACAAACCTCACGTCATACTCGGCCACGACCGAGTATCCAGGTGAACGAAGTGAATGCCTTTAGTTTTTACGAAGTGCTATGTGAGCTATAAGCCGTGGTTTATGGATCCCCGATCGGGGTCGGGGATGACGATTGAGTACGTGTGGCTGTCGACGCTAGATATTATTGAGTCAGCAATGCGTCAATATCCAAATGCGTTTCAAGATAGTCTGCCAAGCGGTCAATATTACTTTCAATAATACCGGAGTAGTCGAGGTCTTCAACCTCGCTAGCGCCCGCCCAGCTCAGTAATTCGTTGCGGGTTTCGCTTTCATCAAATAGGCCGTGCAAATAGCTGCCGATGATTTGGTCGTCGTCGCTTCGGCAGCCGTCACGGTGGCTAGCTAATTCTGCGAAGGCATTGTCTAGGGCGGGGCCAGAGCTGATACCGGCATGAATTTCGTAGCCGCTGATTTTTGCGCCACTGCCGATGAGTTGTCCGCTCACTCTGCGTAAGGTCTTATCTCTGTCGAGGGTGGTTTCCATGTCGAGAAAACCTAAGCCTATACTTGAGCCGGCGTCGCCTTCAATGCCGTTTGGATCGTGAACGGCCTTGCCCAGCATTTGGAAGCCGCCACAAATACCCAGCACTTTACCGCCGTAGCGAAGGTGTTTGCTGATGTCGACGTCCCAGTTATTGCTGCGTAAATAGTCGAGGTCGCGGCGGGTGCTTTTGCTGCCGGGAATAATGATCAGGTCGCAGGGAGGGATCGCCTCGCCTTTGCCGACAAAACACAGATCCACTTGGGGATGTAAACGCAGCACGTCAAAGTCAGTGTGGTTACTAATGCGGGTCAGTACTGGCACGACCACTTTAATGGCATTTCCAGAAACTTGTTGGCGCTTGTCGATGGCGTCTTCGGCTTCTAAGTGAAGGTCATGAATATAGGGCACCACGCCAATGACTTTTTTGCCGGTGCGCTCTTCTAACCAATCGAGCCCCGGTTGCAGCAGGGCGATATCGCCGCGAAAGCGATTGATGATAAAGCCTTTAACTCGGGCTTGTTCGGTTTTCGACAGCAAATCGAGTGTGCCGACCAGATGCGCAAATACGCCGCCGCGATCAATATCCGCGACAATCACAACTGGGCAGTCCACCGCTTCGGCAAAACCCATATTGGCAATATCGTTGGCGCGTAAATTTATTTCCGCAGGGCTGCCTGCGCCTTCAACTACAATCACGTCGTATTGTTCGCTGAGTCGTTGGTGTGATTCTAATACCGCGCCCATGGCGCGTTTTTTATAGTTGTGATAATCCTGCGCCTCCATATTACTCAAGGCTTTGCCGTGAATAATAACCTGCGCGCCGGTGTCGCTATTGGGCTTGAGTAGTACAGGATTCATGTCGGTGTGGGGCAGTAAACCACAGGCCTGGGCCTGCACGGCTTGGGCGCGACCGATCTCGCCACCCTCTGGGGTGACGGCGCTATTTAAGGCCATGTTTTGTGGTTTAAAGGGAGCCACGCTCAAACCGCGACGCCTAAATACTCGGCAGAGTCCTGCGACGGTGACACTTTTGCCGGCGTCTGAGGTGGTGCCTTGAATCATTAATGTTAGGGTCATGGTTGTTTCGCTTTAATTTAATTTAATCGGGTGTCGTTTAAATAGTCGGACGTCAGGCGTCGGACGAAGGAATTGGCGTTCTGCCTCTAGCATCTCCCGTTTTTAGGGAATGCTTTACGCTAGATGGGAGACGGTAAACGCTTAAAACACTGCTCGAAGCGAGGCTGAGGAATGGCAATATCTCGTGGACGTATCTGCTTACGTCAGACACCCGACCTCCGACCTCCGACCTCCGACTTATCTTCTTAGCGTTTACCGTCTCCCGTCCAGCGTTCTGCAGCCACCGCGTCCGACATCAGACCTAATCCAGCCACCCATCTTGCATTATCAATTCGTCGATATTTTGGCGCTCGGCCCAGCGTTCTGTTTCCAGCATGGGCCGAGGGTAAAACTCCTCGACTGGACCAAGGCATAGCACGGCAATGGCGCGACTGCCTTCGGGCATATTGAGCAAACTTTGTAATGAATCTGGATCGAATAGCGATACCCAGCCCATGCCAAGCCCCTCAGCGCGGGCAGCCAGCCAAAGATTTTGAATAGCGCAGGACGCGGAGGCCAAATCCATTTCTGGCAATGTGCGGCGCCCAAAAATATGTTTCTCGCGGCCATCCATTAAACAAACAATCAGCAGTTCGGCGCAGTCCCGCACGCCTTCAACTTTTAAACGCATGAACTCATCTTCGCGCTCATTAAGTGCTTGCGCGGTTTTAATTCTTTCGTCTTGGATTAGCTGATAAATATTCTCGCGCAGCTCGGTTTTACGTATACGAATAAATCGCCAGGGCTGCATAAAGCCAACACTGGGGGCGAGGTGAGCGGCCGACAGTAATTTCTTTAAGGTGGCTTCGTCTACCTGCCCACCGCTGAAATGACGCATGTCGCGACGCTCGGCCATTACTCGATAGACGGTATCGCGATCTTCGGCGCTGTAGCGTAAATCGTCGATATTGGATTTAGTCACGGCGGGCGTTCCTGCTGCTGACGGGCATAAAATAAGTTTGGCCTTCGCTGGTGATCATACTTAGTTCTTGGTCGTAGAGACGTTCGAGTGCGGCGACGGTAAGCATCGCCTCGGCGTCTCCCCAGCAGGCGTCGCCGTTGGGGTAAAGCAGAAGAATTTTGTCGCACCAATGTGCGGCTAAATTTAAGTCGTGAAGGCAGAGGACAATACCGCATCCCGCATCGGCTTGTTCGGCCAACAGACCCATAATTTGAACTTGATGCTTCAAGTCTAGGTGGTTGCTGGGTTCGTCTGCCAGCCATAGCTTGGGGCTTTGGCAAAGTGCGGTGGCGATGGCCAGCCGTTGGCGCTCGCCGCCGGACAAGGTGCTGACAAGGCGTTGTTCTAAATCGCTGAGTTCTAATCTTTGTAGGGCGTTGCGGGCAATGGCGAGATCGTCTGCGGTTTCAATATCCCACGGTGAAATAAAGGGATGGCGACCAATCATGGCGGTTTCTAATACGGTGGCGGGAAAGCCTTCGCCGTTGTTTTGAAACACCACGGCAAGTTGTTGAGCGACCTGCTTGCGGCGTAATTGTTGAATATTATCTTTGTTTAAATTTACTGAACCAACGCGCGGCTTTTTAAGCCCCGCGAGGGTGTGTAGCAAGGTGGTTTTGCCTGCGCCATTGGGGCCGAGTATGCCCCAGATTTCTCCGGCTTTGACTTCAAAGGACAGCGGCGTGCCACTTTTACGCTCGGGAATATCAATGACGAGATCGGTCGCGGCCAGCATACTCAGCGACTCCGGTGTAATAAGTATAAGAAACTAGGCACGCCAATCAACGCGGTAATGACCCCGGCGGGTAATTGCTCCGGCGCGATTAAGGTGCGAGCCAAGGTGTCGGCCAGTGTGAGCAAAGCGCCACCGGCTAATGCCGCAGCGGGCAGAATTAGACGCTGGTCGTTACCTAATGCCAGCCGCAACATATGTGGAACAATTAAGCCGACAAAGCCAATGCTGCCGGCGGTGGTAACGGCAAAGGCGGTTAGCAAACTGGCCGAGATATAAATCGTCCATTCTAACGGCCGCACTGATACGCCCAAGGCGGAGGCTTGCATTTGGCCGCGAGCTAGCACATTTAAACTACGGCCCAGCGGTAACATAAGGACTGAAATAATTGCCAAGACTGTAAGAGCCATCCACGGTGAGCGGGCATAGGCGAGGTCGCCCATAAGCCAGTAGAGCATGCCGGGTAGTTGATCGCTGGGGCTGACCGCCAACATAAAGGTAATCGCTGCACCCCAACCGGAGGCGATCACCACGCCGGTGAGCAATAAGCGGGTGGGGGTCCAGCTGCCCGTGCCGTGGGCAAGCCCGAACACGGTAACGGCCGAGATCATGGCGCCGATAAAGGCGGAGCCAGATACCATCGCTGCGCTCAAGCCGCTGAGCATGGCGAGTAATGCACCAACCGCCGCGCCGCCAGACAAGCCGAGCACATAGGGATCGGCTAAGGGATTGCGTAGCAACACTTGCATTAAGGCGCCGGCAACGGCAAGCAAGCCGCCAGCGGCAAAAGCAGATAAAGCGCGGGGCAAACGTAGTTCAAAAACCAGTGTGCGGTGCAGTGGTTCGCCACCGCCAGTGATAACTTGCCAAAGTTCTTGATTAGAAATGTGTACGCTGCCGGTGGTAATGGCCAGCGTTAAGGCGCCTAGCGTTAAGATAAATAACACCAGCAGCGGCGTTAAAAAACGCGGCAGTGCGCCAGCGGTAGAATTGGTTTTAACGCCGGCCACGGGCAGTGTCCAGATGTTCGCAGAGCATGGTGGTGCCCTGTAGTAGGCGCGGCGTAGGGCGCTGAATAGTTGATGGTGGAATAAAGAATAAATTATTGCGGCGCACGGCGGTCAGGCCGCTAAAACGTCGCCAGTCTTTGAGCCAATCGTGATTTTCTTCGCCCATGCCACCGGCAATAATGGCTTCTGGGTTGGCGGCAAGCACGGCTTCGTTGTCGATGCGCGCGGTTAAATTGGGTAGATCGCCAAAGACGTTTACGCCGCCACAAATACGCGTTGCTTCGCTAATGATGTGCTCGTTATTAACGGTCATCAGCGGGTTGATCCAAATTTGTTGAAATACGCTCACCGGCGCCGCATCGCTGTAGCGCGCACGTAAATTGTCTACGCCGATCCGAAATGTTGCTGCGGCCGTGTTGGCGGTATCTGCCGTGCCCGCTAATATGCCGAAGCGTTCAAGGCTACTGGCAACGTCTTCAAAGGCACGCAGTTCACTGTAGTAGATTGGCATGCCCAAGGCTTGCAGTTGCGACAGCTGCTCGCGGGGATTACCACTGAGCCAGCCAATAAGTAAATCCGGCTTTAAGGCGAGAATAGCCTCTTGGTCAAAGCGGTTGTAGCTGCCAACACGGGGAAGTTTTTTGGCGGCGTCTGGGTAGTCACTAAAACTAACCGCAGCGACTAATTTGTCACCCGCACCGGCCGCATAAACTAATTCTGTTGCGCCGGGCGACAGCGCAATAATTCGCTGCGCAGCTTTGGGTAGACAGAGTTGGGCGCCGCTATCGTCTGTGACGCAGATTTCAGAATGCGCGTTTGCTGCAAAAAGCGCGCAGCCAAGAAGTAGCGCGTGAATGAGTTTTAGCGGACTGCGCATTACCACTCCACGCCCTTGCGGGCTTTTATGCCGCCGCGAAAAGCGTGTTTTTTGTCGTCGATCATCGACACGGTATCGGCCAATTCTTTGAGCGGGACGGGCGCGCCACGGCCAGTGATAATCACGCTTTGTTCACGGGGGCGATTGCGCAGTGCCTCGTAAACCTCTTCGGCGTCTATATAACCGTATTTTAAAATATAGGTGAGTTCATCTAGCAGGACGAGATGAATGGATTCGTCTTGCAGTAATAGTTTGGTTTGTTGCCATGCTTGCTGAGCCGCTTCACGGTCTTGTTCTTTGTTTTGGGTTTCCCAGGTAAATCCGGAACCCATCACAATAAAGGGGACTTCTGGGCAGCGCTCTTGAATGAAATTGCGCTCGCCGCAGTCCCACGTGCCTTTGATGAATTGCACCACGGCGGCTTTATAGCCATGGCCCAGAGCGCGAATAATGGTGCCAAAGCCCGAGCTAGATTTGCCCTTGCCGGGGCCGCTTAATACGATTAGCACGCCGCGCTCTTCAGTGGCCTTGGCGACTTTTTCGTCGATCATGGCTTTTTTAATCTGCATTCGCTTTTGGTGCTTTTCTTCGTCATTAAGCGTCATGGTGGCTCCTGATTGCTGAGTCAAATCTGCGCTGTTTTGTAGCGCAGATTATCTGAACGGTGAATGATACCTTTATTTTGGCGTGTAAGTGATGCTTAGCATGGCTTCACGGCCGATTGAAAGGTAATCGCCAAAGCTAAAGCTACGGGCGCTGACATATTCTTTGTCGAAGATGTTTTTTAGCGCCAGCTGCAGCTTTACCTGCTCGTTTACACGGTAAGACACGGTGCTATCGACCAAGCCGTAGCCGCCGAGTTCGTCGTTATTAGCAGTGTCTTCAAAGCGGCTACTCACTAAGCGCAGGCTGCCATTTACGCTCCACTGTTGCCATTCGCGGCCAACATCGAGATTGGCTTGTTTGTCAGCGCGACGGCGCAGGTCTAAGCCGGTTTTCGCGTCGGTGGCGTCGAGTAGGCTGATGTTAGCGTCGATACTCCATTCTTGGATAGCGCTTGAAACGCTGAATTCCCACCCTTTTATTTCGGCGCCTTCAATTTGGTCTGGACCAAAGGTGGCGGGGTTGTACTGAATTAGGTTGTCGACGTCATTTTCAAAGCGGGTCGCGGACCAGTTTCCCCAGCGCTGATTGCCACGCAATTCAAGTTCCAAATTTTGCGATGTTTCAGGGTTTAGCGTTGAGACGCCATAGAATGGGTAATAGAGGTCGTTAAAGGTAGGCGCGTTATAGCCTTCTCCGTAAGAGGCAATGATTTTAATCTCATCATCTAAGTCAAAACCAAGGGATATATTTTTAGTTTCGTTTTTGCCGAATTGATCATTATCGTCTTTGCGGAAACCGACCAGCGCGTCAACCACACCATAGTCACCTTGCCACTGTGCGTAGCCGCCTTTATTACCACGATTTACCTCACCGTAACTGAGGTTGCTTTCAACGTGATCGAGTGAGCGTTCGGCACCGACGGTGAGGATGTGGTGTTCGCCGAGCATCCAATCATTTTGCAGGCTGTAAACGCGTCGTGTTGTGTCAAAGGTGTCGCCGCTAACGCCAACTGCGGCGGGATCGACATAGTGATAGTCGATGGTGGATTCGTCTTTGGATTCGCCAGCAGACAGTGTGAGCAACCAGCTCTCTAATGGACGGAATTCGCCACGAATATTGGCGATGCTGACTTCGCCGTCGGTGTAGGGAGAGCACTGATAGCTCACGCCGCCAGCGCGACAGCTATTGTCGTAGTCACTCTCGGTTTGGCTGTTTTGATAAAGTGCGAATAATTCGGCGGCGTCATTAATTTTGTGACTGAAACTCGCGTTGATTGCCGTTTGTTCAAAGGCGTCGTCGTCGCCAGCTACCCCAGCTTTGCTAGAGGTGTTATCTACCCCGTCGGTCTCTTCGTGCAAGATACTGATGTTGGCTTGGGTTTGCTCATTGCCGCCGCTGAGGGCGGCCAACACTTTACGAGTGCCTTGGGTGCCGACGCCGACTTGCAGCATGGGCTGTATGCCGTCAGTGTCATGGTATTTGCGGGTAATAATATTGATGACGCCGCCGATGGCCTCTGAACCATAAAGGCTGGAGCGTGAGCCGCGCACAATTTCAACGCGTTCGATTAATTCTGGCGGTAAATTGGTGAGTGCGGGCGCGCCGTTAGTCGCTGAGCCAATGCGTACCCCGTCGATCATCACTAGAGTGTGATTACTCTGGTTGCCGCGCAGAAATAGACTGGTGCTGGCGCCGCGGCCACCGTTGCGGACAAAGCTGACCCCTACCGCACGAGAGAGTAATTCCTGTAAATCGTTGGGTTGAATACGCTCAATGTCAGCGCGCTCAAAGACCGTAACTGGCGCCAGAATATCGGCCACCGATTGCTCGGTGCGGGTTGCAGTGACGATGGTGGTTTCGATATGGGATTCGTCCGCCGCAAAAAGTGGTGACGATGCAAGGGTAAAAATACTGCCAACGGCAAAAGTGGTTTTGTTCATGGTTAAACCTCAAAGCTATAAAAGGAAGCAATGAGGGAGGGGTAGGGGTTATATACAAGTATACGACCGCTGATGGAGCCCTCCGCTTCATCGGGTGAATCAGTAGAGGCCGGTTCCGGGCTCGCACTTTCAAATTGAAATGTGCTTACCGTTGCGGGGGCAGCGTTGGCATTGCGGCACTCGTGAGAGTGGGCGCGCACCAGACTTCCCGTTTAACTCTTTGTCACCAGATTCGTGACGCAGGGCACCTGTTACTTGGCGCGCACTCTAAGGCTGCGTTGGGTTTTTGTCAAATTGTCGGGGGATGCGAGGCGTTGTGATCAGAGCTAGTTAGTGGCTGAAATGCGTTTGATGTCTTGTAGTAGTTGCTGGTTTAAGGGCATCTTGATGTTGTGCTCTTCGGCCAGCTGGCAAAGGTATCCGCTAATGGCGTCGATTTCAGTTTCCCGGCCTGCTTCTATGTCTTGCAGCATAGACGAGCGATTGTTGGCGGTGGCCTTGGCGACATTGATGACGTGCTCGTGAAGGTCCTCTAGCCAATGGTCTCGATTCAAGGCGGCGCTGAGGTGTAATACTTCATCGACGATTTGCCGCATTTGAGTGATGGTTTCTGGCGTATTTAATAGTTCACCGTTGCGGCAGCGATGAATAACCGTCAAGGGGTTAATGACACAGTTGACGGCGAGTTTACGCCATAGCACGGCCTCGATATTATCGCTGACACTTACCATTAAGGGTGGGAAGGATAGTGATGCGGCGAGCTGGGTGACGACGGCCAGATCGGTCTTGTTGTTACTGTTAACAGTGCCAATAAACGTGTCACCGTGCCCCGCATGTACAAATTCAAAATCGGTTTGGCGATAGCAGCCTTCGGTAGTGGACCCTTGTAGTACGGTTGCTTGTGGGAATTCGCGCCGAATTTGTTCAGCAATACCAAGGCCGTTTTGTAGCAGTACTAATACCGCGTTATCGGCAATATGGGGTTTGATAGCCATCAATGCGCTCAGCGTTTGCTGGGCCTTGGTGGTGATCAGTAAGTGCTGAATGGGGCTTGATATACTTTGCGGGCAGTCTGCCGGTACTGGGCTGAGTAGGGTTTGGCTTGTATTGCTTAAACGAATGCCAGACTGCTTTTTGTAGTCGTTTACAGTAGCTTGATTGCGGAGAAGAAGGCGAATATTGGCCCCCGCTTGATAGCCATAGCTTGCCCACAGGCTGCCGATGGCGCCGGCGCCCAGAATATACAGGGGGCTTGCTGATGTGAACGGTGGCTTGGCTTTTGACACGAGAGTTGCCTTCATTTATCCAAGAGACATTTTGTCGCTTCGCAGCTAATGCTAAACTGCGCCCGCAACATAACAAAGGAAATTAGGCTATGCCAGCGTTCGATATTGTCTCAGAAGTGGATTTACACGTCTTTACCAATGCCGTTGATCAGGCTGGTCGGGTCATTGAGACGCGCTTCGATTTTAAGGGTGTGGATGCGCGGTTTGAGCGCGAGGCACTGACCGTAACCATGTTTGCCGAGGCAGAGTTTCAATTGCAGCAAATGGAAGACTTGCTGCGCGCTGCCTTAGTTAAGGTGAAAATCGATCCTCTCGCGATGGAGCTAGGGGACGTAAAGGGCGCAGGTAAGCAGGTGAAGCAGCTGGTTACCATGCAAAGCGGCTTGACCTCAGATGTGGCGCGTAAAATCGTTAAATTGATTAAAGACCGCAAACTAAAAGTACAAAGCCAAATTCAAGACGAGCAAGTACGGGTGACAGGTAAAAAGCGCGATGACCTACAGGAAGTTATGGCGATATTACGGGCAGAAGAGTTGGACCAGCCCCTGCAGTTCACCAATTTCCGCGATTAATGGCGTAAGTGTTAGCGATTAGCTGGCGATTACTTCACGGTAATTGATAAGCCCTTGCAATCTTGCTGGCGGTAGCCAGAATGAAGCCATCGTTATTGTGGAATCCCCTATGAGTGATCACCAGCCGATATCGGCTTTGCCTTGGCATAAGGCGATTTTTAATCGCCACATGTTCATTTGCGTATTAACCGGCTTTGCATCCGGCTTGCCGCTGTATTTTCTTATTCAGTTGGTTCCTGCATGGCTGCGTAGCGAAGGGGTTGGGCTAACTGAAATTGGTTTGTTCGCCTTGGTGGGTTTTCCCTATAACTGGAAGTTTGTTTGGGCGCCCCTGATGGATCGCTATGTGCCTCCGTTTTTAGGGCGGCGGCGGGGCTGGATGCTGATTACTCAGATTGGTCTCATCATCTCGATTGCGGCATTAGGTTTTATTGATCCGGTATTTTCTGTGGGTTTGGTTGCCTACGGCGCGGCGGCGGTGGCATTTTGCAGCGCCAGTCAGGATGTGGTTTTAGACGCTTATCGGCGTGAGTTATTGCACGATGATGAGCTTGGTCTGGGTAATTCAATCCACGTACAAGCTTACCGTTTGGCCGGTTTAGTTCCTGGCTCTATTGGTGTGATTTTGGGCGACTATTTGCCGTGGAGTACGGTCTTTATTGTCATGGCTGGATTTATGATGATCGCGGTGGTGGCGACAATTTGGATTGATGAAGCGGTTGATGCCAGTATTGCGCCATTGAGCCTGCGGGCGGCGGTGGTTGAGCCCTTCAAGGAATTCGTAAACCGTAAAGGCTGGGCCAGTGCCCTGTATTTATTGCTGTTCTTATTTTTGTACAAGCTTGGCGACAATATGGCGACGGCCTTGTCCTCGCCATTTTATTTAGACTTAGGCTTTACCCTCACTGAGATTGGCACTATTGCTAAAACCGCCTCCTTAACAGCGGCGATTATCGGCGGATTGGTGGGCGGTGTGATCATGATCCGCCTCGGTATTAATCGCGCGCTGTGGTTATTTGGCGTGGTGCAAGTGTTGAGTATTCTCGGCTTTGCGGCCTTGGCAGAAATCGGCCCAAACCGTATGGCCTTGGCAGGTGTGATTGTTTTTGAATACCTTGGGGTAGGTTTGGGCACCGCTGCCTTCACTGCCTTTATTGCCCGCGCAACTATGCCGGCGTATGCGGCGACTCAGTTTGCCTTGTTTACAGCATTGGCGGCATTGCCGCGTACCTTCGCCAATGCAACTACGGGCATTATTGTTGAGTCGGTGGGCTGGACTAATTTTTATCTGCTTTGCACGGCCGTTGCCATCCCTGGCATGGTGATGTTGTTTAAAGTGGCGCCGTGGTCCGAGGAAACGGTATTAAACGATAAAAATGGCTGAGGCTAATTTCCGTATAAGACGCGCTTGTTTGCATTATTGGCCAACGGCGCTGCTTATTTTTTTCTTATTTATTATTGATTATTTCCACCGTATTTATAACTTGTCCTATCAACGAGAGTTGCTTGAGGGCGGCCAGTGGTGGCGGCTTTTCAGTGGCCAATTTGTACATAATAATAGCTCGCATTTAATGTCTAATATTGCGGCCTTAGTTCTGTGTAGGGTTCTGCTCGTTCGGGTGTATACCGAACGCAGTTTTGTTATGAGTCTGCTGAGTTGTGCGCTTATGACTGGGCTGTTAATTCACGTCTTGCTACCGTCTTATAATTATTACCTGGGCGTGTCGGCGGCGCTTTACGGCATCCTTGTTGCCGGTGCGATAGCTATGTTGCGAAGACGATCATTTTTTGGCGCGGCCTTATTGTTGCTAATTAGCCTTAAGCTACTACAGGATTATTTTGTTCCGAGTGCGGTGCTTCCAGTGTCTGAACGTATCGGTGTGCCGGTCGCCGTTGAGGCACATTTTGTGGGTGTGCTAGCCGGTGTTTTACTTGGCGCTGCGCAAATTGCGGGGGCTTTATTCCGGCCAGCGGCATTGCCGCCAAAATAATCGGCCGGATTCGTCGGCGCTGGATTCTTCAATTAAATGATTTAATTGCCGTTGGTAGCTTTCGCTATTCGGCGGCAGGCTGATTTTGCCTTGGCTGTTTACAATTCTAAACCACGGCAGACGAGTGTCTTTGGGGAGTTGGCTGAGTAGGCGACCTACGTAGCGGGCATTGCCTGCAAGGCCAGCGAGTTCAGCTACTTTGCCGTAGCTACACAGGCGCCCCGCAGGGACGCCGTGAATTACTGCGTAAATTTGCTGAATTGCTTCTTCGTTCATAGTGTCATTAAACGGAGGTATTTATTTCGCGTCGCTCTCTGCTTCTAGGTTGCGGGTGCGCTCCCAGTAGTCTTCATAAAAGAAGTCGACTTCACCGGTTTCTAGCGAATACTCCGCACCTACGACTAGAAGTTTGCCTTCGTTGATGAGATTTTCCAGCGTGGATGAGCCGCTGCTGAGGTGTTCTACAGAAGCTCTAACATTGGCGCGTACTGATTGCTCAATTAATGCCTTGTGATCGTGACGAAGCTCTGTGCAAAGCAGGGTTTCAACCGCAGGACGAATTCGTTTCACGATAGAGTGCAGGTTTTGCGACGGGATTTTGCTATTGCCGGTGAGTACGTCAACAGTGGCCGAAATGGCGCCGCAGCTTGAATGTCCGAGTACCACCACCAGCGGTGTGCCGAAGTTTAAGGCGGCGAATTCGACGCTACCAATGCCAGATGGCGCGACGATGTTGCCAGCAACGCGAATAACAAATAAGTCGCCCAAACCCTGGTCGAAGACCAGCTCTGCCGGTACACGGGCATCTGAGCAGCCTAGAACAATAGCGAGAGGGGCTTGAGTTTCAACAAGCTCAGGTCGTTTGGTGTGGATGACGCTAGCACCATCGCTATTTACATTGCTGACAAAGCGGGCATTGCCTTCTTTTAATCGCGTTAATGCTTCTTGTGCTGTGATCATATGTAGATTCCCGTTAAGTGAGGTTTGCTTACAGCCAGTCGCTGATCAGTACGCCAATACCGATACTTTCGATGGCGTTATTGTATTCAATCAGGCTCTCTCCGTAGCCATTAAAGTACTTCACGTAGGCCTTTACTCGCGAGCTAATAGGGAAGCTCCAGCCTAGTTCAATTGCCCCTTTACTCTCGCTGCGTAAATTGTTGCGCAGCATGACGCTCAGGGTTCTATTGTGCCACTGGTAAATACCCATCCATTCAAAATGGCCAAGGTATTTTTCGATGTCTGGGTTGTCATCATCTTTTGATGATTCAGGCAGTCGATACCAGGGTTTGAATGACATCGCAAAACGATCTCGTTCAAATACCATATTTAACATAATGCGGTTCCAGCTCCGCGACAGTGGCTCGCCGCGGCCGTTGGATTGGTGGTTGAAAATAAATTGGTTTGCCACATTGCGTATGCCCATCCACTCCCAGTCGTTTGCAAAGGTCAGCATTAACTCGGGTTCGTGGTTGGTTTCTCGAAAGGGGGCAGACGCCGCACTATTATAAGCCTGCCAAAAAGAGCGGTTGGTATAGCCGACGCTAAGATAGCCGTTATCGTCAAAAATTTGTTCCCACACAGTGACCTTAATGCTGAGCTGAAACTCTAGCTCTATACGGTCGGCGTCGGCGCTATTATTGGGAAGAAAACCACTGTAGTCACTAATATCATCGCGATATGACACTGGCAGTATGTAGTTGGTGCGGTGTGGGGTAAGCACAAAGGGATTGTCGATTGTGAAGCGTTCTAGTGCAAAGCGTTCTTCGATTACGCCGCTGCGTCTAGCACGTGTTTTATCGGGGGCTTGGCTTTGGTTTGGGTCGCTTGCGGTGGGGCTTACGGGTGTGCTGCAATAGCTGCGAAGCTCGCCAACTGTGGTGGATTCGGCGGCAGATTGAGCTGCTAATTGTAGGCATTCAGCGTCGTTGTTTGTGGTTTGGGCCTGACTTTGACTGACATAGAACAAGTTCACAACAAATAGCAGAGCGAAGTATGTAGCGAATCGCATTGTGCTCCTTGTCTCCTCTGTTATTGGTGTGCGGCAGGCCCAATTGTAAACCAAAGTCGCGTATTGTGACGGAGTTTTTATGCCCTAATGCACATAGTATGCCTGCGGCTAGGACGCCTGCTTGCATTTTGAGCTTACACCCCAACCTATTAAGAAAGCCTGAGCTGAGTGAGTCTCTGATGCGATTTTTATTCCTGATATTTGTTGGCCTACCGATTATTGAAATGTGGCTGTTGATTAAAGTTGGCGCTGTTATCGGTGCGCTGCCAACCATTGCCATGGTGGTGTTTACCGCTATTGTTGGTGCTGCTCTCCTTAAAAAGCAGGGGCTGGATACCTTAACTCGTGCGCAGCAGCGCATGAATGCTGGGCAGCTGCCCGCGACCGAAATTCTAGAGGGTCTTATGTTGGCGGTGGGTGGTGCTTTATTGCTAACCCCAGGTTTTGTGACCGACGCCTTGGGCTTTGTGTGTCTTATTGCTCCACTGCGTCGGATGTTAATTGCGGCTTTGATTAAGCGCGGCGTGATGCAGGTGCAAATGAATCAGTTTGCTAGCGGCGCCAGCCCTTTCGGAGCGGGGTCTCCGGACTTTGGTACACGGCCCAGTGGTCAGGTCCACGATGAGCCCGTCAAGAGCCGGTCTTCTGAATCGGTGGTTATTGAAGGTGAGTACAAAAAAGAAGAATAATTTTGTGGACGCTCTTGAAATGTTTTCTACGAACCCCATTTACATGACAGCCCACGGTGACTTGGTGATTGCACTTGGTTTTCCCAGTCGGAGCATGAGCATGTTCTGATCCGTATGAAAGGGGTTTCAGGTCAAAATGCTAGCAGGTGTAAGAGCCTTTGGTGTTTGGGCTGATGCCGGTTTAACCGGTCCAAAAATTCTAAATCATTGATTTAATGGAGATTGATAAAAATGAAAATTCGTCCGTTATACGATCGCGTTGTAGTCCGTCGTAAGGAAGAAGAGAAGACAAGTGCCGGCGGTATTGTTCTGCCTGGTTCAGCTAAAGAAAAGCCAAACCAAGGTGAAGTACTGGCCGTTGGCGAAGGCAAATTACTGGAGAGCGGTGAATTGCGTCCGGTTGGCGTAAAAGCGGGCGATCTAGTTATTTTTGGACAGTACTCTGGTAGCACAGTAAAAGTCGACGGCGAAGAGCTGATCGTTCTGAGTGAATCAGAAATCTTCGGTGTGGTAGAAGCTTAAGTCCAACACAAGATTTCTTTTTTAAATCAACGAATTAGTACATAAAAGGGTTATACGATCATGGCAAAAGACGTAGTATTTGGCAATGAAGCGCGTCAGCGCATGGTAGCTGGTGTCAACATCCTAGCTAACGCAGTTAAAGTTACTTTGGGTCCTAAGGGCCGTAATGTCGTACTAGAGAAATCTTACGGCGCGCCAACCATCACTAAAGATGGTGTGTCGGTAGCGAAAGAGATTGAACTTGAAGATCGCCTAGAAAACATGGGCGCGCAAATGGTTAAAGAAGTAGCTTCACGCGCATCTGACGATGCCGGTGACGGTACTACCACTGCGACTGTATTGGCTCAAGCGATTGTAAACGAAGGCCTGAAATCAGTTGCTGCTGGCATGAATCCAATGGATATCAAGCGCGGCATTGATAAGGCGATTGCAGCTGCCGTAGCAGAAGTTAAAAAACTGGCTAGCCCTTGCTCAGACACTAAAGCAATTGCTCAAGTAGGTACTATCTCTGCAAACAGCGACTCAAACATCGGTGACATCATTGCTGAAGCAATGGAAAAAGTCGGTAAAGAAGGCGTTATCACCGTTGAAGAAGGTCAAGGCCTTGAAAACGAATTAGACGTTGTTGAAGGTATGCAGTTCGACCGCGGTTATTTGTCACCTTACTTCGTAAACAACACTGAGAACATGAGTGTTGAGCACGACAGCCCATACATTCTATTGGCTGACCGTAAAGTGTCTAATATTCGCGAATTGCTGCCATTGCTTGAGCAAGTTGCTAAGTCTAGCCGTCCGCTGATTATTGTTGCAGAAGACGTTGAAGGCGAAGCACTGGCAACGCTGGTTGTTAACACTATGCGCGGTATCGTTAAAGTTGCTGCTTGTAAAGCACCGGGCTTCGGTGACCGCCGTAAAGCTATGTTGCAAGATCTTGCGATTCTGACTGGCGGTACGGTTATCTCTGAAGAGGTTGGTCTTGATCTTGAGCAAGCAACTCTTGAGCACCTTGGTACTGCCAAGCGCGTCACCATGGACAAAGAAAACACCGTGATCGTTGATGGTGCTGGCGAAGCAGCTGCTATTCAAGCTCGTGTTGGTGAGATCCGTACTCAGATCGAAAACACTAGCTCTGATTACGACCGTGAAAAACTGCAAGAGCGCGTAGCGAAATTGGCTGGCGGCGTTGCGGTTATCAAGGTTGGCGCAGCGACTGAAATGGAAATGAAAGAGAAGAAAGCCCGCGTTGAAGATGCTCTGCATGCAACTCGTGCGGCAGTCGAAGAAGGCGTGGTTCCTGGTGGTGGTGTTGCTCTGGTTCGTGCTATTGCGAACATCGGCAAAATCGAAGGTGACAACCTAGATCAAACTGCGGGTATCAATGCTGCGCTGCGCGCACTTGAAGCACCTTTGCGTCAAATCGTGACTAACGCTGGCGACGAAGCTTCTGTAGTGCTAGATAAAGTTCGCAATGGTACTGGTAACTTCGGTTACAACGCCGGTACTGGCGAATACGGCGATATGATGGAAATGGGCATTCTTGACCCTGCCAAAGTAACGCGTACTGCACTGCAAGCAGCGGGTTCTGTTGCTGGTTTGATCATTACCACAGAATGCATGATTGCTGATGGACCTAAGAAGTCTGAGGGCGGTATGCCAGACATGGGTGGCATGGGCGGTGGCATGGGTGGTATGGGTGGCATGGGCGGTATGATGTGATTTAGCCCCACCTCGCTCGATCTAAAAACCTCGCTTCGGCGGGGTTTTTTTATGCCTGAATTTTGACCCCATTAGAATTTGGGACTTTAATCTAACAAGTGATCTTAGTTTTGTCTTGTGTGGTCGGTGATAACATGTATAGTATTGTCATATAATTGAAATAATGTGTAGTAGTTGCGCTCCCTTAGAAGCGGTGCGGCGCTATTCAAACCATAACAATAAATCTTCAGGTGCCTGTCATGTCCTTTAGTCGTTATATCTACGTCCTAGCAGCAGTTGCAGTTTTATCAGCCTGCGGTGGTAATTCTGTTTCAGGTTCCGGTGTCGCGGGGTCATCCAATAATGGTGGGGGTGGTGTAAACCAAGCGCCGGATATGGATTCTGATGGGGTCGCAGACAGCATGGATAATTGCCCAGCGAACAGCAATGCTGGGCAGGCGGACATAGATTCTGATGGCACTGGTGATGCCTGCGACAATGATGCCGATAACGACGGTATCAATAACAGTAATGATAACTGTCCATCTATTGCGAACTCGAATCAATCTGACACCGACGGTGATTCTATTGGTGATGCTTGCGACGCGATTGATAATAGTGGCGATGGCGATGACGGGCAGTTGGTAGATAGCGATTCTGATGGTATTGCCGATAGCAGCGATAATTGCCCCGCCGCATCAAATCCTGGTCAAGCCGATGCAGATAGCGACGGGGTGGGTGATGCCTGCGATAACGATGCCGATAATGATGGTGTGGAAAATGCGGTTGATAATTGCCCCGCAATTGCGAACGCTACCCAGAATGATATTGATGGCGATGGCATTGGCGACGCTTGCGACCCACAAGATGATCGCGATACTGACGGCGACGGTGTAGTTGATTCACTTGATAATTGCCCGATGACTGCAAATGCCGATCAACAGGATTTAGACGCGGATACCGTTGGTGACGTCTGCGATCCCAATGATAATCGCGACAGTGACGCAGATGGTGTCGGCAACGAGACTGACTTATGCGCAGACTCAGCGGCAGGTGTGAGTGTTGATGCGAGTGGTTGTGCGGTCACGCAAATCAATGCCTCCTGTGGCGATAGCTTTGCTAGCGTGACGGCCAATCGCCATTACCAAGTGGTGCTGCCTTCGGCCAGTGGCGAAAATATCAGCTTTGAAGTCTTTGAACCGGCAACAATTAACTGTGGGCAACGTAGCCAAGGTGCGCATCCATTGGTGCTGCACAGCCATGGCTTCGGTGGCGCAAGGGTTAGTGATACCGGTGGCGAATACACTGGCAACGCAATTGATCGTATGGTGGCAGGTGGCTATCCCGTCATCAGTATTGATTTACGCGGTTTTGGTGACAGCAGTGGCACGGTGAGGGTATTAGATCCTGATGTTGAAGGCTTGGATTTATTGCAGATTCTGGATTGGGCGGAAGCAAATTTAGATTACTTAGCATGGCGTGACGAAAGCACGGGTGATCTTGTCGCCCGTCCCGAAGCGCCGGTGAGTGTAGCTGGCGGAGTTAACCTGTTAGCCGGTTCAGTCGGTTCAAGCTACGGTGGCGGTTATCAAATGCTGATTCATGGCGTTGACGAAAAGCAGCGCCTAGATGCCATGATTCCCGATATTACGTGGCATAACTTACCCTACAGTCTGAATCAGGGCGATGTGGTCAAATCTGCTTGGTCTTTGTTGTTGGTGGCGGGCGGCGAGGCGGGTAGTTATCCGCCAGGCTTCGAAAATCAGGATTCGCCGCTGGCAAGAGGGCTTGATCCTTTTGTATTGGAAACGCTGGTGCGTGGCTTGGCGACTAATGAATTCCCCCGTGACGCATTAGATTGGTTTACCTACCACAGCCCGCGTTACTGGTGTGGTCTGAACGGTCAGGCGACTATGCCCTACAGCGTCGCCGCCAGTGATTTGAATAACAATATTGCTAGCGAGTTTAACGAAGCGCCGGGCAGTAATACTTACAACGGCCAACCAGGCGTGGATATCTTACTTACCCAAGGTATTCGCGATACCTTATTTAATTTCAATGAGGCGTGGTGGAATTTCCAATGTTTAAGTGAGCGTGCGGCCGAGACTGGTCATGAGGTGAGGCTGCTTACACATGAAAGCGGCCATATCATTTCTGGCTTTATTGGCGAGACGCCGGAGCCGCTATATTTTCAGGCGCCGGCGGGCAAGTTTGCCTGCGGTGGTATTGATCAGCGTGATGCCGAAATTGCTTGGTTAGATGAAAAGCTACGTGGCTTGCCGGCGGCGCCATACCTAAGCGGTGACAATGCAATTTGCACCTCGCTGGCTGACGACGACGCGGTAATGATTCCAGTGGCGAAATTTAAAGCGCGTCGCTCTGCCAATGACGATACTCCGGTGAGCTTTACCGAATATAGCAATTTATCTGCGAGTAATGTGTTAAATGGCGTTGCCGCACAAGTGGCGCATTTACCCGGCCAAGATGTGGTTGTGGTGCCAGTGTTAAGTGTGACGGATAGCGATGGCCTGATCATAGCTGGTATTCCGCAGCTCGATATTACGGTGACTACGCCGCAAATGGTGAATGACGCCGTGTGTGCCTTGGGCAGTATCCCCACCTTGCGTATAGGTTGTGACAGCATATTATTTGCGGGGGTGGCTATTCGTAACGCGGGTGGTGAGTGGCGTTTACTCGATGACCAGATCGCGCCGGTTCGGGGTTTGGGTGCACATCTAGATGTTGATATGGTGGGCATTGCTGAACGTTTAGCTCAGGGCGATGAATTAGGTTTGTGGTTAAGTGGTTACCACCCCCAATACTTAGAAGCCTTCTCCCGCGATGTCACCATTCCTGCGGTTAATGTCGCTGCGAGTTTACGTTTGCCGCTATTTGCGGTAAAGGCCGATGGTCAGCCCGACTTTGCTGCCAACGTTGACGAATCACTTGGTGCGCCAAGCAATGCTGGCTCGTCTCTTGGTTTGCCAGATCTGGGCGGTGTGCCAGATTTAGGTGGCGGGGCGGGGCTGCCATTCCCGTAGCTACAGTGCATATCTAAGTAAACGAAGGCGACGGCAGGGTCGCCTTTTTGCATTTTGGTGTTTCGCTTTTTGCGGCTGAGCGTAAATTGTTGGCTTACCATGCAAACCGTTTGTACTGCCCCCGCTGCGATCACTATACTTGCTTAGCGGCCATCAATATTGTGCGCCTAATGACTTAAGCGGTTGTAGATCACGAGACTGTTATTATTGAGAGGACGTTTTGGAGCTGTCATCCATTGTTCCATGGGGGCGATCTTACGGTGAATATTGCCGCATGTTTTCCCTGTCAGAGCGAGACCTAGAAGGGCATATATTGGGCTGTGGTGACGGGCCGGCTAGCTTTAATGCTGAGCTAACGCAGCACGGTGGTCGCATTATGTCTGTCGACCCCATATACCAATTTTCTGCCGAGGGGATTCGCGGTCGTATCCAGCGGGTGTATCCCGGTATGATTGCTGAGCTGGCTCGCAATGCGCAGCAATATTACTGGAGCAGTTTTAAAGACCCTGGCCATTTGGGTTCTGTTCGTATGTCGGCAATGAATCGTTTTTTAGATGATTTTGAAAAAGGTCTTGAAGATGGCCGCTACGTTGATGCAAGCCTACCCGAACTCCCTTTTTTTGACGGCGAATTTGATCTGGCGCTGTGCTCCCATCTCTTGTTTTTATACAGCGATCAAATTGATGCGGCGCAGCATATCAATGCGCTAACTGAAATGTGCCGGGTCGCTAAGGAAGTGCGAATATATCCATTGTTAAGCTTAGATGGCCGAGTTTCTCAGCATGTACCCGGTGTGCTTCGCTACTTTAATGAGCGCGATTATATTGCTGAACTAAAACCCGTGGCCTACCAGTTTCAAAAAGGCGCAATGGACATGATGGTGGTGCGTAAAAAAATTGCGTAAATCTGTGCGATTGAAAATTAAACAAGGTAGGGGGTGTTAGGTGACTGCAGATATGGCCGCGAGCATAGACGTGCTTGAATTGCGCAATGCCCAAATTCACTTACGACCTGCCAGTGCTGTTTTTACCGAAGCAGAAGGTTTTTTGGCGCTAAATTCCACGTCGGCAGATCTGCCTGTTTTAGAGTGCATTAGTGATAAATGCCGCGCTATTATTTCTTTGCAAGGCGCCCAGGTTCTGTCTTTTCGCCCAGCGGGTAAGACAGATTTGCTCTGGTTAAGTCCGCTGTCACAATTTCATGCCGGCGATGCAATTCGCGGTGGTATTCCGGTTTGCTTACCGTGGTTTGGGGTAAACCGCCGCCAAGCCGATTTGCCAAAGCATGGCCTTGCACGAACCCAGTTGTGGTCACTAGACGATGTGCAGCAGGCAGAGGATGACACCATAGCGCTGCGTTTGGTGTTTCGTCCAAATAGTGAGGATTTAGCGCTATTCCCCTATGCTTTTCTTGCCGAACTAACTATTGAGCTTGGTAATGAATTGCGCCTTAGCTTACGCATTATCAATGAGGGGCGAGACACCATGCCCCTGAGTTTCGCGCTGCATAGCTATTTTTCGGTTAGTGATGCCCAAGTTGTAAACATTGATGGTATCGCCGGGCGCGAGTATCTCGACAATTGCCAAAGCTTATCGCGCTGTGTGCAAAGCGATAAGCTAGTATTTGATCGAGAAATAGATCGAGTATACGAAGCGGTCGGTGGCCGTCAGGCGATTGTTGATGCCGCTCGCCATATTGCTATCGAAGGGCGGGGCTGCGATACCGTGGTGATATGGAACCCAGGTGCGGCGCTGGCAGAAAAAATGGCTGATGTTGGTCTACATTATCGCGAATATGTCTGCGTTGAGCGCGGTATGGCGTTTGGTGATGAACTTGAGCTGGCGGCTGGAGAGGTCGTACTGGCCGACATGTTGCTGTCATTGAATTGATCATCCGGTGAGCGGCATGATTTTAATTAACTAAAAAGAAAAATTAACGAGATTTATAGCTTAGGTAAGCCGCTCCGCAGTTGTTAATTTTAGGTGTTAAGTTCCAGTGTTCAGTTTCAGTTAAGCTATGCAGCGTAGTATGACCCCACAGTAGAAAGTAAGCGGCAAATGCAAATGCACGCAGCCGCGCTTAATTAAAATATCTGAGGGGAATATTATGCGTTTACAGTTAATTTTTGCCGTTATTTTATCAAGCCTTGTCGTAGGCTGTAGCAGCACAGGAACAACGTATCAGCCGGCAGATGAGCGCGGTGCTTACGGTTATACCGAAACAGAGTTGGGCAGCGATCGCTACCGCGTTACCTTTACCGGCAATAGCCGTACCGACAAGGAAACCGTCAACGACTACGCCATGCTGCGTGCCGCCGAACTAACCTTACAGAATGGCTATAATTGGTTTCATTTAGTAAATCGGGATACCGAGAGCAAAAGTCGCAGTAGTACCAGCATCTCTGGTGTGAATGATTTTGGTGGCCATACTGCGGTGTATCAACGTTGTGGTTTGGTAAGTTGCAGCACCGTAGTAACTCAGAGCCCATCGCGCTTGAGTGGTGGTGTAGCGTCAACAACTACGCGTACCAACTACCAGGCGTCTTTAGAAATTAAAATGGGTAAAGACCCTATGCCTAACGATGCAGAGGCATATAATGCCCAAGAGTTGGCATCTACTCTCCGTCGCTGGATTGGCAAAAGCGCGAGATAGTTTGCGGTAATTTACTGAATACCGGGCGCTTGTCGCCCGGTTTTTGTTTATGCAGGAGTTGGCAGTGAGTGAGACAGTATTGGTATTAGGGGCAAGTCCAAAACCAGAGCGCTACTCTTTTAAGGCGGTGCAATTACTTAGCGAATATGGCCACAAGGTCTTGCCGGTGAATCCCTATCACGCAGAGGTGAGTGGGGTAAATTGCGTTGCGGCGATAGCGGCGGTGAGCGAGAAGGTCGACACGGTCACCGTTTATGTTAGGGCCGAATTATTAAAAAATGATCTCGATCAGCTTATTCGCTTGGCGCCGCGTCGAGTGATTTTTAATCCAGGTACTGAGTCAGATGAAATGGCCGAGCATTTAGAACAGGCTGGCATTGCGGTGGAAGAGGCGTGTACGCTGGTGTTGCTGCGTACCGGACAGTACTAAACACCTGTTTCGGGGTGTGACAAAATCAAATAAAAAGGGAGCCAGTGGCTCCCTTTTTGGTTTTGCTAACCGCTTAAACGAATTGAAGCAGTGCCACCATAGCCACTGCCAGAGCGATGCTGCAATGCACAACGCCTTTCACGGTTGTCATCGGGCCAGTTTTACCAAACATGGCATTAAGCTGAAGCAGCGCAATTAAGCCGATGCAAATCCACAGGCCTAGGCTGATAGATGTGCCTGCTTTACTGACTGCCGCTGCACCCGCCGCGCCAGCGCCGTGGAATGAGCCGAGCATGCCGATGAGCATCGGTGCTGAGAATAAAGTGTTAGTGCGTGATGCTAAGCCAGCTTTAGGGGCTGCTTTTGCCGCGTCACCCGGTACAATGCCGCAGACGATTTTTTGGTTTGGCCAAATAATCAACCACACGTTTAGGAACATTAAAGTACCCATCAGCGCGCCGATAATAATATAGCCGTTCAGGCCGCGAGCCATGGTGAAATGCAATAAACCAAGGCCAGTCAGGAAGGTGAACATAGCGCCCCAGCGGAACCACCAGAGTGCTCTGGGAGCTAATTTTTTCACTGCATCTGCTTTGGCAGAGGCTTCGGCCTCTTTAAAGTATTCTGTTTGTACAAAGTTGAAATAGTAAAGTAGGCCTATCCAAGTGATGCCGAACAGGACGTGTAACCAGCGAAGTAACAAATCTGGTGAAATAAATGCATCCATTAAATTACCCTCATTTTGCGTGTTGGTTTGTCAGGTTTTTATTGTTGTTATCGTACTCAAATATCGCGCTTAATGCGGTTTGAGCATAATGCGCAACACTAAAACCGCTAAAGTATAGCAAAGCATATGAACTTGGGTAGTGAATAAGACTCAAATGACCCAGTAGGTGCTTTAACCCCCGACATGCCAGTGTCATAATGCCGCTTCTTTTACCTCTTTCGAATACAGTGAGTTAATAACCGTGAGCACGGACAGACAGGAACCAAGTATTTCACTCTCTATAGATGATGAGGATATCGTGCGGCCCGCTGCGGCGAAAAAAAGCGCGCCGCCACCACCGCCACAACAAGTGGACGGACCTAAAGGCGGTAGCGGCGGTTTTGTCATGTTTATGCTGACGGCGCTGGTTTTACTACTCTCTGGTGTTTCTTACTATTTGTACGACCAGTTAACTGCGGCCCAGACGCAGCTACTGGCAGGCCAGGATCGCTTAGATGCCTTGGAGATGCGTCTTTCATCGGCAGATGAAAGCATTAGCGAAAGCACTGTGACCACCTCGGTTAAGTTAAAAGAGCTGGATCTTGAGGTTCGTAAGCTGTGGGACAATGTTTGGAAAAAGCAGCAGGACGAGCTAGCCAAGCACGAGGCCACTTTAGGCAAGCAGCAGTCTGCGATGGATGCGGCGGTCAAGCGCGTTGTGGCCTTAGAGGCGAAGCTTAAAACCAGTGATGAGCTTTTGAGTAAAATTTCGAAGTCGTATAACAGCGACCGCGAGTCGATTACTTCAATGTCGGGTAAATTGGACAGAGTGATTGCGCAGTCTGAAGTGAACCGTAAAGAACTCCTTAATATGGGCAAACAAGTGGCGTCTGGTGGCGGTTTGGATGCGCGAGTTAAGGATGTTGAGCGCCGTATCGCACAAAATGAAGAGTGGTTAGATTCGGTAAATGCCTTCCGCAAGCAAGTTAACCGTGACATAGAATCTATGCGTCAGACCATGACCCAGTACCACTCGGGCAGTCCTTCGCCCCGTTAATTTAGTCTGATAAGCGGTGGTGTGGCCCTTTGCGCTACACTACCGCACTCCTGCTGGTGTATACTCTGCCGCCTTTCTGGGCGCTGTCGCCAACCATTTAGCTGGAGTCTTCCAATGACCGTAATTCGTCAAGATGACCTTATTCAAAGTGTGGCCGACGCGCTGCAATATATTTCTTATTACCACCCCGTCGATTTTATTCGCGCCATGGATGAAGCCTACCAGCGCGAGCAAAACCCCGCAGCCAAGGACGCGATGGCGCAAATCCTGATTAATTCTCGTATGTGTGCCGAGGGCAAGCGTCCAATTTGCCAAGATACCGGTATCGTGACCGTATTCCTTACTGTGGGCATGAATGTGCAGTGGGAAGGCACAATGGGCGTGACTGATATGGTTAACGAAGGTGTTCGTCGTGCTTACAATTTGCCAGACAACGTCCTGCGCGCCTCTATTTTGGCCGACCCAGATGGCGCTCGTGCTAACACCAAAGACAATACCCCAGCGGTTATTCACTACGAAATCGTTCCTGGCGATACCGTAGAAGTTCACGTTGCAGCGAAAGGCGGCGGCTCTGAGGCGAAATCGAAATTCGCCATGTTGAACCCCTCTGATTCGGTGGTGGATTGGGTGTTGAAAATGGTACCGACGATGGGCGCTGGTTGGTGTCCACCGGGTATGTTGGGTATCGGCATTGGTGGCACCGCAGAGAAGGCGATGATTATCGCCAAAGAAGCCTTGTTAGACCCTATTGATATTCACGATCTACAAAAGCGTGGTGCAAGTAACCGCAGTGAAGAGCTGCGTTTAGAGCTGTTCGACAAAGTGAACAAGCTTGGTATTGGCGCGCAGGGTCTTGGCGGTTTAACGACTGTCCTAGACGTGAAAGTAAAAGACTTCCCAACGCATGCGGCGAACAAAGCCGTAGCAATGATTCCAAACTGCGCGGCGACTCGTCACGCTCATTTTACGCTTGATGGCAGCGGCCCAGCGGCACTCACACCGCCATCATTGGACGAGTGGCCAGAAGTAACCCGTGAAGCGGGTGAAGATGTAAAGCGCGTTAATCTGGATACCGTCACTCAAGAAGAAATGGCCACTTGGAAGCCCGGTGATACGGTATTGTTGAGTGGTAAAATGCTTACCGGTCGCGATGCCGCGCATAAGAAAATGGTTGATATGCTGGCGCGTGGTGAAGAGCTGCCTGTCGATTTAAAAGGTCGTTTTATCTATTACGTTGGCCCTGTCGATCCGGTGCGTGACGAAGTGGTTGGCCCCGCTGGCCCCACTACGGCAACTCGTATGGATAAATTTACCCGCACTATGTTGGCCGAAACTGGTTTAATGGGCATGATTGGTAAGTCCGAGCGCGGCGATGTGGCTATTGAAGCCATTAAAGAATTCGGTGCCACTTACTTAATGGCAGTGGGCGGCGCGGCGTATTTGGTGGCGCAGGCTATTAAAAAGTCTGAAGTGGTTGGCTTCCCAGAATTGGGTATGGAAGCAATCTATGAATTTACCATTGAAGATATGCCGGTAACCGTTGCTGTTGACGTGCGCGGCGAGTCTGTTCATAAAATCGGCCCCCAAATTTGGAAGGCTAAAATCGAAGAGCAGGCGATAGAAGTAGTCTGAAGACGCTTGATGGGAGACGGTAAACGCTATGGTGTTTGCGTCTCCCGTCTCCCGTTTAGCATCTAGGGGAGTACATTTTGGCCAATCAAACCTTCTACTGGCACGATTACGAAACCTGGGGTGCGAATCCCGCCCGCGACCGACCAGTGCAATTCGCCGGTGTACGAACTGACGCCGAGCTGAATATTATCGGCGAGCCATTAATGGTGTATAGCCGCCCCAGTCCAGATTATCTTCCTCATCCTGAGGCGTGTTTAATCACCGGCATTACGCCTCAGCAAGCTCTGCAAGAGGGCGTGTCTGAGTCTGAGTTTATTGCCACGGTACACGCTGAATTATCGCAACCGGGCACCTGCGGAGTGGGTTACAACAGCATTCGCTTTGATGATGAAGTGACTCGCTACACCTTATACCGCAATTTCTATGATCCCTACGCACGGGAGTGGCAGAACGGTAACTCACGCTGGGATCTCATCGACGTTGCACGCTTGTGTCGCGCTCTACGACCAGAGGGCATTGAATGGCCCTTGCGTGAGGACGGTACTCCGAGCTTTAGGCTGGAAGAGTTAAGTGCGGCCAATGGGCTTAGTCATGAATCTGCCCACGATGCTTTGTCCGATGTGTATGCGACTATCGATTTGGCAAAGCTATTAAAACAGCGTCAGCCAAAACTATTCGACTACGCCTTGAGTTTACGTGATAAGCGCACGGTTGCCGCCATGCTCGACGTTGTTAAGCAGGTGCCGGTTTTACATGTGTCGGGTCGTTTACCGGCAGCTAAATTTTGTTCGGCTTTGATGATGCCATTGGCATTGCATCCAGAGAATAAAAACAGCGTTATTGTTTACGATCTAAGTGTTGATCCCACGCCATTGATCGAATTGTCAGCTGAAGAGATTGCGGCGCGAGTATTTAGCGCGACCGCAGACTTGCCCGAAGGCACTGAGCGCATTCCCCTAAAGGAAATCCACATTAATCGCGCTCCTATTATTGCCACCGCCAAATTGGTGGATGAGTCGGTCAGCCAGCGCTTACAAATTGATATGGCGCAATGCCGGCGTCATTGGGCGCAGCTCCATAAAGCGCCCGGCGTGGTTGAGAAATTGCATAAAATTTTTGGCGCGCGCCAGTTTGCTGAAAGTACTGACCCAGATGTGATGTTGTACGGCGGTGGATTTTTCAGCGGCGATGATAAAAAAATGATGGATGAAGTACGCCGTGCGACGCCAGACATTCTTGCCATGCACAGTTATCACTTTAGCGATGCACGTCTGCCGGAATTGTTGTGGCGCTATCGTGCTCGAAACTTCCCCATGAGTTTGTCTGATTCTGAACGCGAAAAATGGCGCAGCTTCTGCCGTCGCTGCTTACGTGAGCCAGAGCAGGGGCAGTTGGGCTTCGCAGAATTCCGTCAGCGCTTAGTTGAACTCGCAGGTGAGCGAAGCTCAAGTAAAGATGTAATGATTTTAAGTGAGTTAAACGATTACGCCGACGCCTTGGAACAAGAAGGTTTGTGAGTTCGGCATGGTGGGTTTATATGGTGCGCAGTCGCAGCGGCAAACTGTATACCGGTATTAGCACCGACCCAGAGCGTAGATTTAGAGAGCATTGTGGCGAGGGCGGGCGCGGCGCGCGGTTTTTTCGAGGCGACCCCGCTGAGGCTATTGTGTATCGCGAGCCGGCAGAAAATCGCTCAGTGGCATCGCAGCGCGAAGCGGCAATTAAGAAATTACGCCGCAGTGAAAAAGAGTCCTTGATTGCATAGTTGCATCCTTAATCCTTATAACCAGTAAAAGCCTTGAAACGTTGCTTTCCCGCGCTGGTGATAAAGGCGATAATGCGCGGCTACGCAGGGGAGAGTTATGACGGATACCGGTTCAGAGCGCGAAAAAAGCACGAACGTCGGCGTATTAAAGGCGATGATGGCCTTTTTGCGACCTTATCGCTGGCAGATGATTGGTGCCAGTATTGCTCTGATTTGCACTGCGGGTATCACCCTGTCGATTGGCCAAGGTTTGCGGATGTTGGTCGATCAGGGCTTTTCTAGTAATGCTTCGGTAGACGCGTTAAATCAGGCATTGTTGCTGTTTATGGTGATGATCCTGCTTTTGGCGACCGGCACCTTTGTGCGTTTCTATTTAGTATCTTGGATTGGCGAACGGGTTAGCGCAGATTTGCGTAAAGCGGTGTTTGCTCATGTGGTCCACCTCCACCCCGGTTATTTTGAAACCAATCTCAGCGGCGAAATTCAGTCGCGTATCACCACGGATACGACCTTACTGCAAACGGTGATTGGCTCGTCGGTATCTATCGCGCTGCGCAATTTTTTAATGTTTATTGGCGGTTTAATTTTATTGTTTATTACCAACCCCAAGTTAACTGGTTTGGTGATGCTCAGTGTGCCACTGGTGGTGGTGCCGATTATTGTGTTTGGGCGCCGCGTTCGCAGCCTGTCGCGCACCAGTCAAGATCGCATTGCTGGGGTGGGTAGCTTTGTTGGCGAGGCCGTTAAAAATATTAAAATGGTGCAGGCTTTTAATCATCAGACGCTAGATAAAAGCGCGTTTGATGGCCATGTAGAATCGGCGTTTTCCGTTGCGATTGTTCGTATAAAGCAGCGCGCATGGCTCTCTACTGTGGTGATTACACTGGTGCTGGGCGCAGTAACGGCCATGTTATGGGTTGGCGGCTTAGATGTGCTGGCCGGTAAAATCAGTGGCGGCGAGTTAGCGGCATTTATTTTTTACGCGGTGATGGTGGCGGCGTCTGTTGGTGCTATCTCGGAAGTTTACGGCGATTTGCAGCGTGCGGCGGGAGCGACTGAGCGATTATTAGAATTGTTGGCCGCTGAGAATTTAGTGCCATCGCCAGAAACGCCATTGCCATTACCGGCGGAGCCAGAAGGCAATTTGCAGTTCGAAAATGTGAGCTTTAGCTATCCGTCTCGCCCAGAACAGCGCGCTATTGATAATTTAAATTTGAATATTGCGCCGGGCAGCAGTGTTGCTTTGGTCGGCAGCTCCGGCGCGGGCAAGTCGACCTTGGTTGATTTAATTCTGCGGTTTTACGATGTGCAGAGCGGCGCAATCCGCTTTGATGGCATTGATATTCGCGAACTCAGTCTTGAGGATCTTCGCAGTCAAATTGCCATGGTGCCCCAGCAACCCGTATTGTTCACCGGCACCGTGGCCGATAATATTCGCTACGGCAAACCCAGTGCGAGTCTGGCAGAAATTGAAGCGGCGGCGCGCTCAGCTTACGCCCATGAATTTATTGAGCGCTTGTCAGATGGCTACGACAGCTTTGTTGGCGAGGGTGGTATTCGTTTATCGGGTGGCCAGCGCCAGCGTATTGCGATTGCCCGTGCGATATTGGCTGACCCTACCTTATTGCTATTGGATGAAGCGACTAGCGCGCTGGATGCCGAGAGCGAGTTTCAGGTGCAGCAAGCCCTTGAGTTATTAATGAAGGGGCGTACCACTATCGTGATTGCCCACCGTTTAGCCACGGTGGTAGATGTTGATATTATCGCGGTCTTAGATCACGGTAAGTTGGTGGCGACGGGCAGTCACACCGAACTTTTACAAAGTTCGCCGCTCTATGCTCGTTGGGCTAGCCTACAATTTGATGAAGGCGCGAACACTCCAGAAGTGTTGGCGACGGTTTAATTATTCGGAGAGGCAGTAGTGAAATTTTCCGGTAGTCATATTCTCTCTATAAGTCAGTTTGATCGCGATGATATTGAGCGCGTGTTTGAGGTTGCAGATCGCATGGTGCCCTACGCGCATCGGCAGCGCGTGACCAAGGTGCTCGATGGCGCCATCCTCGGCAATATGTTTTTTGAGCCCTCTACCCGAACGCGGGTGAGTTTTGGTTGTGCCTTTAATTTGCTGGGTGGTGAAGTGCGTGAAACCACAGGTTTTGAAACCTCAGCGATTGCTAAGGGTGAATCACTTTACGATACCGCACGGGTACTAAGCGGCTATAGCGACGTGATTGTAATGCGACATCCGGTGTCGGGTTCGGTCGCCGAGTTTGCAGCGGCGAGCCGAGTGCCGGTGATGAACGGTGGCGACGGTGCTAACGAACACCCCAGCCAAGCCTTGTTAGATTTGTATACCATCCGTAAAGAATTACAGCATCAGGGTCGCAGCGATCTTGATGGCCTTCGCATTGCCATGATTGGCGACTTAAAATATGGCCGTACCGTGCATTCGCTGTGTAAATTGCTGTGCTTGTATAAAAACGTGACGGTGACGCTGATCTCCCCCGATGAATTAAAAATGCCGGAAGCGATTGTCGAGCAGTTGCGCGAAGCGGGTCACACCGTACAAGAATCCGATGTGATGGAAGGCAGTATTTCAAAAGTCGATATTGCTTATTCCACGCGTATCCAAGAAGAGCGGTTTGCCAGCCCCGCCGAGGCAGATTTATACCGTGGTCGCTACCGCCTGAATCAAGCTATATATACCCGCTATTGCGAACCGAACACGGTGATTATGCATCCGCTGCCGCGTGATTCGCGCACTGAGGCCAATGAGCTGGATAATGACCTGAACGATAATCCTAATTTGGCAATATTCCGCCAAGCGGATAACGGCGTGCTGGTTCGTATGGCCTTGTTCGCACTGACACTGGACGTTGCCGATCAGGTTGATAAAGCGGCTCGCGATGTGAATTGGTATACCGAAAGGCGCTTTTAGTTTTTGGTTTTTTTAGTGTGGCTCCAAGGGCAGCGGATATTTTGAATGGCAGACTTTGAACGCAAAGATGTAGAAGTTGACGAAGACCGCGCGGCATGGCGCGGTTTTTTTCAGGTGCGCGAACTGCGTTTGCGTCATCGCCTGTTTGGCGGTGGCTGGGGTAATTGGCTGAGCCGCGAACTATTTATGCGTGGCCCCGCAGTGGGCTTGCTGCCCTATGACCCCGTCAACGACTGTATTCTCAAAGTGGAGCAATTTCGGATTGGCGCGCTTAGTCGCGCCCAAAGCCCGTGGTTATTAGAATTGGTTGCCGGCATTATCGACACCGATGAAAGCCCTGCTGAAGTAGCGCGCCGTGAAGCAAAAGAAGAGGCGGGTTTGGATATTGGCGAGATGGAGTCCATTGCCGAGTATTATTCTTCGCCGGGCGGTAGTGATGAATATTTTTATCTATTTTGTGGCCGTGCCGACTTGAGCTCGGCGGGTGGTTATTTCGGCTTGGCCGCCGAAGGTGAAGATATTCATGCCCAAGTTATTTCCTTTACTGACGCGATGACGATGCTCGACGCTGGCAAAATAAATAATGCGCACAGCATAATCGCGATGCAGTGGCTACGCCAACACCGCGACGAGCTGCGGCAGCGGTGGCTGGTGTGAGTGATGCAGTGGTAAAGCCGGTAAAGCAACGCGGCTTATTGCGTTCAAGTTTATTAGTCAGTGTGATGACGCTATTGTCGCGGGTGTTGGGCTTAATTCGCGATGTTGTGATTGCGATTTTTTTGGGTGCCAGCAGCAACGCTGACTGCTTTTTTGTTGCCTTTAAAATTCCTAATTTCTTACGGCGCTTGTTCGCCGAAGGCGCGTTCTCGCAGGCCTTTGTGCCGGTGTTGTCTGAATATAAAGAAAATGGCAGTACAGAATCCGTAAAGCTATTAATTGATCGCACCGCAGGTGCACTCGGCGGCGTGTTATTACTGGTAACGTCAGTGGCGGTCATTGCCTCGCCTTTGGTGGCCACTTTGTTTGCGCCGGGCTTTCGGGATGACCCCGCCAAGTTTCAGCTCACCTCGGATATGATCCGAATCACCTTCCCGTATCTGTTTCTTATTTCCATGACGGGTTTCGCTGGCGCTATTTTAAATACCTTTGGCCGCTATGCGGTGCCCGCATTTACGCCGGTGCTATTGAATGTCTGCTTGATTGTATCGGCGCTGTATTTCTCCTCCTACTTTGCCGAGCCAGCAATGGCTTTGGCTTGGGGTGTGTTGATGGCCGGCGCAGTGCAATTGGTATTTCAGTTACCATTTTTGCAGCGCATTCAAATGCTGCCTCGGCCACGCTGGGACTGGCATAACGAGGGTGTGCAAAAGATTGTTACGCTAATGATTCCGGCCTTGTTCGGGGTGTCGGTTAGCCAGATTAATTTATTGCTCGATACGATATTGGCGTCCTTTTTACCCACCGGTAGTATTTCTTGGCTGTATTACTCAGATCGCTTAGTGGAATTGCCCTTGGGTGTGTTCGCGATTGCGGTCGCCACCGTGGTGTTACCCAATTTGTCCCGTCAGCGCGCTGGCGGCAATGAGGTGGCTTTTTCCTCAACGCTAGATTGGGGGCTACGCAGCGTGTTGTTGATGGCGGTGCCCGCCGCTGTCGCCTTAATGCTATTGGCGGAGCCTATTTTAATCACCCTGTTTCAGTACGGTGAATTGCAAATGCGCGACGTAGAAATGTCGGCATTGAGTTTGCGGGCCTATACCTTGGGCTTGATCCCCTTTATGTTAATAAAGATCTTGGCGCCGGGTTTTTACGCTCGCCAAGACACCAAAACCCCAGTTCGCATCGGCATTATCGCCATGGTGTCGAATATGGTGATGAATATTGCCCTAGTTATTCCACTGCACCATTACTGGCAAGTCGGCCACGCCGGTTTAGCGCTAGCCACCGCCGCCTCGGCATGGCTCAATGCGGGGCTGTTGTATCGCGGTTTACGTCGGGGTGCTGGTTTTACACCTCTAGCGGGGTGGGGTCGTTATTATGTGCAGTTAGTGTGCGCGGTGGCGGCGATGAGTGCCTGCTTGTATTTTGGCTTGCAGTGGTTTACTGGTTGGGAGGCTTGGAGTGTATGGGAGCGAGCCCTGCACTTATTGGCCTTGTGCGCGGCCGGTAGCGGTGCCTATGTGCTAGTGATGTTGATGTGCGGTTTACGTCTGCGAGACATAAAGGGATCGGCCGCGCACTAGCGGCCAGCGCGGTGTCTTGGCGCGTAAAATTGCTGATAACAGTTCGCTGCGGTAAGAGTCACAAACTCTGGCGTTTTAGTCAGGCCTACTCCTAGGCTATAATCCCTCGCTTTGCTGGGCAAAAAGACGGTAGTCATGGAGTTAATTCGCGGATTCCAACATTTTCGTCCCCGTCATCGTGGCTGTGTGGCTACGATTGGGGCTTTTGACGGTGTGCATTTAGGGCATCAGGCGGTGTTGCGCCAGTTAATTGCGAAAGGTCGGGAAATGGGCTTACCGTCGACCGTGGTTATTTTTGAACCACTGCCTAGAGAGTTTTTTTCGCCCGATGAGGCGCCTGCGCGGCTAATGAGCTTCCGCGAGAAGTTTATTGCGCTGCGGGATCTGGGTATTGATCGGGTGATGCGAATCCGCTTTACACCCGATTTCCGCGATATGACCGCGAACGAGTTTATCCATAAATTATTCGTTGCCGGTTTGGGCGTGAAATACATTGTAGTCGGCGATGATTTGCGATTTGGCCGCAATCGCAGCGGCGATTTTGATTTGCTACGTAAGTTTGGAAAAATTGACGACTTTGAAGTTGTTGATACTTCAACCTTGGAGGTTACTGGCGAGCGGGTAAGCAGTACGCGCATTCGCGAGGTCTTGGCCTGCGCTAATTTTGACATGGCTGAACGCCTATTGGGACGGCCTTATAGTATTTCTGGGCGTGTTATTGTCGGTCAGCAGTTGGGTCGTACCATTGGTACGCCAACCGCCAATATGGAATTACATCGCCTGCGCTCACCTTTGTCGGGTGTGTTTGCGGTGGAAGTGTATGGCGCGGATAAAGTCATGCGCCCAGGTGTTGCTAATGTGGGCGTACGGCCCACGGTGGGCGATTTGTCTAAGGCGATTTTAGAAGTCCATATATTAGATTTTAAGCAAAATATTTATGGCCGCAACATTAAGGTCGTATTCCGTAAAAAGCTGCGGGATGAACACAAATTCGACGGGCTTGATGCCCTGAAGGAACAAATTGCGCGGGATGTTGAACAGGCGCGACGCTATTTTGATCTTTAGCCCTAACCCTCAATTCATAGTACTGATCTTTGGAATAACAGAACACCGATATGAGTGATTACAAGCACACCCTGAATCTACCCGAAACCAGCTTCGCTATGAAGGCGAACCTGTCGCAACGTGAACCCGGTATGCTTAAGCGCTGGCAGGATGAGGGTGTGTACGAGCAAATTCGTGACGCCCGTGCCGGTCGCGAGAAATTTATTCTTCACGATGGCCCTCCGTATGCCAATGGCGATATTCACATTGGCCACGCGGTGAATAAAATTCTCAAAGATATGATTGTGAAATCAAAAACTTTGAGCGGTTTTGACGCGCCCTATGTACCTGGTTGGGACTGCCACGGCCTGCCGATAGAGCTGAATGTAGAAAAGAAAATTGGCAAGGCTGGCCACAAAGTAGACGCCGCGACCTTCCGCGAAAAATGCCGTGAATACGCTTATAAACAGGTCAACGGTCAACGTGAAGACTTTAAACGTTTGGGCGTTTTTGGTGATTGGGACAAGCCATATTTGACAATGGATTTTGGTTTTGAAGCCAATATCATCCGCGCCCTAGGCAAAATTGTTGAGAATGGCCATATGCACAAAGGCTTTAAGCCAGTGCATTGGTGTATGGACTGTAGTTCGGCTTTGGCTGAAGCCGAAGTTGAGTACAAAGACAAAACTTCTCCTGCCATTGATGTGGCATTTGCGGTGGTTGATCGCGATGCCGCTATATCCAAAGGTGGACTGCCCGCTGAGATCGACGGCGAATTGAATTTAGCCATCTGGACCACTACGCCTTGGACCTTGCCCGCCAATATGGCGGTGTGTCTGCACCCCGAACTAGATTACGTGTGGGTGAGCTTTAGCCGCGACAATGGCGACACAATGGTGTTGCTATTGGCTGAGGCGCTACACGAATCAACATTGGCGCGTTACGGAGTTGAAGACTTTGCGATTGTGGGCCGCTGCAAGGGCGCAGCGCTAGAAAACCTGCAATTACAGCACCCGTTTTACGGTCGCCATGTTCCGGTAATATTGGGTGAACACGTAACGACGGATGCCGGTACTGGCGCTGTTCACACCGCACCAGCTCACGGCCAAGATGACTTTGTGGTCGGTAAGCAATACGGTTTAGAGGTGTATAACCCCGTAGCCGCCAATGGCACCTTTTTAGAAGGCACCGAATTATTTGAAGGCCAGTTTGTATTTAAGGCAAACGACAGTGTAATCGCAATCCTCACCGAGCATGGTCGCTTGCTTCACTGCAAAAACTTTGAGCATAGCTATCCACACTGCTGGCGCCATAAAAGCCCCATTATCTTTCGTGCTACGCCGCAGTGGTTTGTGAGCATGAAGCAAAACGGCTTGCTTGATATGGCGATGGCGGCTGTCGATACCGTGAATTGGACGCCAGGCTGGGGGCGTGCGCGCATCGAGTCGATGATGCAAGAGCGGCCCGATTGGTGTATTTCGCGTCAGCGTACTTGGGGCGCTCCTATCGCACTATTTGCACATAATGACACCGCCGAGTTGCACCCGCGCACCGCCGAGCTGATTGAGCAGGTTGCCAAGCGTGTTGAGGGCGGCGGCATCCAAGCGTGGTTCGATTTGGACGCGGCGGAATTACTCGGTGACGAGGCGGCGCAGTACAGTAAAGTGACCGATACTTTAGACGTGTGGTTCGACTCCGGCGTTACCCATTACGCGGTGTTGTCACAGCTAGAAATCTTACAGTTCCCCGCTGATCTTTATTTAGAAGGCTCTGATCAACATCGCGGCTGGTTCCAGTCGTCGATGTTGACCTCGATCGCGACTAGAGGCGTGGCGCCGTACAAAGGTGTGCTGACCCACGGTTTCACCGTTGATGCCCAAGGCCGCAAAATGTCGAAGTCGGTGGGCAATGTGGTTGCGCCGCAAAAGATCATGAATACCCTCGGTGCTGATATTTTACGCTTGTGGGTGGCCGCAACAGATTACCGTAATGAAATGACGGTATCGGATGAAATCTTCAAGCGCACCGCCGATTCGTATCGCCGTATTCGTAATACCGCGCGCTTCTTACTCGCCAATATGGCCGGTTTTGAGCCCGCCGAACACTGCGTTAAGCCGGAAGAAATGCTCGCACTAGATCGCTGGATTATGCATCGCGCAGCGGTGTTGCAAGATGAGATAGTGGCGGCGTACGAAGCGTATCAATTCCATTTGGTTTATCAAAAGCTGCATAATTTCTGCGTGTTGGAATTAGGCGGTTTTTATCTGGATATTATTAAGGATCGGCAGTACACCACCAAGGCAAACAGCTTGCCGCGACGCTCTGCGCAAACGGCGCTTTACCATATCGCCGAAGCACTCACGCGCTGGATTACGCCAATCTTAAGCTTTACCGCAGATGAGTTGTGGGAGCATTTACCCGGTGAGCGTTCTGGTACCGTGTTCGCAGCTGAGTGGTATTCGGGCCTGAGCAAAATGTCCGCTGAAAGCGGCATGGGTGACGGCTTTTGGAACACCGTGCAAGACGTTAAATCCGCTGTCAATAAGGTGCTAGAAGGCGCGAAGAAAGACGGTTTTGTGGGTGGTAGTTTGGCGGCAGAAGTGACTTTGTTTTGCGACGAGTCGTTAATGACCACCTTACATGCACTGGGCGATGAATTGCGGTTTGTGTTGATCACTTCTGCGGCTCGCTTGGCACCATTGTCGACGGCTAACGAAGCGATACAGACCGATATCGAAGGCTTGCAGGTTCGCGTAGCGGCTAGTGACGGCACTAAGTGCACACGTTGCTGGCATCATCGCGAAGACGTGGGACAATCTTTAGACCATCCCGAGCTGTGTTTCCGCTGCATCGACAATGTTGATGGCGAAGGGGAAGTGCGCTTGTATGCATGAGCCCGGAGTAGATAGCGAAATGGCTGCCCAACGTCGCAGCCGCGTGTTTTGGTTGCTGGTCGCGGCGGCGGTGATCGTGCTGGATCAAATCAGCAAATATTTTGCGAATAACAATTTGGACTACGCCAGCCCGCTAGAAATTTTGCCGGTGCTGGATATTACCCTGCACTATAACCGCGGCGCGGCATTTAGTTTTTTAAGCGATGCAGGCGGTTGGCAGCGCTGGTTTTTTACTGCGATCGCCCTCGTAGTGAGTGGGTATATTTGTGTGTGGTTGCTGCGTTTACAAAAGCAGCAGTGGTTATTGTCACTAGCCTTGGCCTTAGTACTAGGTGGTGCGCTAGGTAATTTGTGGGATCGTATTTACCTAGGCCACGTTGTCGATTTTATATCGGTACACTGGGGGCCGAGTTATTTCCCCACCTTTAATATTGCCGATGCGGGTATCAGCGTGGGCGCCTGCCTGTTATTACTCGATATGGTAGTAAACCCCGAATCGAAAAAATCAGCCTAAGTGGCTGTGTGGAATTGTATTGATCATGACGAATATTAGCGTAGCACCCGGTACTGAAATTAGTCTGCATTTCTCCCTTAGCATTATCGATGGCGACGAGGTCGATTCTACTTTTGGTGGTAAGCCCGCCACGTTTGTATTTGGCGATGGCAACTTGCTTCCCAGCGTAGAAGCAAAATTACTGGGTTTGACCGCAGGTGCAAAAGAGACATTTACGCTGGAGCCACAAGACGGTTTTGGTCAGCGCAATCCTGGCAATATTCAGCGTTTTCCGCGCAGTCAGTTTGCCGCAGACATGGTTTTAGAAGAAGGCTTGGTGATTTCCTTTGCCGACGCCGCGCGCGCTGAACTGCCTGGCGTGGTAAGCGAAGTGGGTGACGACTACGTGATGGTGGATTTTAACCACCCATTAGCGGGAAGAAATTTGGCCTTCCGCGTTGAAATTTTAAGTGTCAGCGCGCAGGCTGACGCGAAGTAATATTGATTTCTGATAATCGGAAATCTGGGCATGGTGATGTAATGAGTAACTCTGGCGAAAAAATGCAAATTAAAATGGCGAACCCGCGTGGGTTTTGTGCCGGAGTAGATCGTGCCATCGAAATTGTAAACCGTGCTTTAGACGTGTTTGGCGCGCCGATTTATGTGCGTCACGAAGTGGTACACAATAAATTTGTGGTAGAGAACCTGCGCCAGCGCGGTGCTCGGTTTGTTGAAGAATTAGACGAAGTACCAGACGACAAAATTGTTATTTTCAGTGCGCATGGAGTGTCCCAAGCCGTGCGTACCGAAGCGGATCGTCGCGGCCTTAAAGTATTTGATGCCACCTGCCCGCTAGTGACTAAAGTGCATATGGAAGTTGTTAACTTCAGTGGTGGTGGTCGCGAGTGCGTATTGATAGGTCACAAGGGCCATCCCGAAGTGGAAGGCACAATGGGCCAATACGATGCCTCGCAAGGTGGTGATATTTACCTCGTGGAAGACGTTGAACAAGCGCTGGCGCTAGAAGTAAAAGACCCTGATCATTTGTCCTATGTGACTCAAACGACGCTTTCTATGGACGATACCGCAGCGGTTATTAAAGCGCTGCGCAGCAAATTTCCGAATATAGAAGGGCCGCGTAAAGATGATATTTGCTACGCCACCCAAAACCGCCAAGACGCAGTAAAAGCCTTGGCGCAACAAGTCGATGTGGTGTTGGTTGTTGGCTCACCCAATAGCTCCAACTCAAACCGCTTAAGAGAGCTAGCCGAGCGAATAGGCTGCCGTGCTTACTTGGTCGATAGCGAAGAAGACATTCTTCCTGAGTGGCTGGAAGGTTCACCAAAAATTGGGATTACCGCCGGCGCATCTGCACCTGAGGTGCTGGTTAGCGCGGTGATTGATCGCCTGTGCGAGTTGGGCGCCTCTGCGCCAGTAGAGCTCGAAGGTCGCCCTGAGAACATCACCTTCTCGCTGCCTAAAGAGCTGCGCTTAGTCGACGTTTCGTAAATTTTTAGCACTCTTCAATATCGACTTTCACCATGCGCAAGCGCCCGCCAATACTCAGTACAATTTGGTAACCAGTGCTTTGATCTTCAGTGCACGCGGTGATCGTGCCCACTTGAAAGGCGCCACTAACAGTGTGCGCACTGCCGTCAGCATGAAACATAATATAGTTTGCAACCCAGCGGTTGCCGCTTAACTGTATTTTTTCCTGATTAGCCCTGCGGTAAAGTATTTGCTCCCCCGCGTTTAGCTCACCGTCTTCATTGTCGTCTAAAAAGATTTCTACATCGCTTGCCCAATTACCGTCAGTATTCCAAACCGTGACTTGGCGATTGCGCATGACCGCACTTGCCCTAGCGCTGTTCAGGGTTTGAAATAAAGTCTGGGCAGATGCCCTTAGCCGGTGACTTTGTAGAGTGTTGTAAAGTGATGGTATTGCGACTAGGCCGAGCACGGCTGATATAGCCAGCGTCGACAGTAGCTCAATTAGCGTCATTCCCTGAGTTTTCATCATAGACTCCCTTCCATGATTGCCGTTTTATCATAGGAGAGATCAGGGAGCGTGTCTATTTGGGGCTGCCGCTGGTCGCGACATTGCTACCGTATATCTGGTAAATAAAGAACTAGTCATTGTTTTGGGGTAGGGTGGAAAATGACATTAATACTAATTCAGTGATCTTCCAAAATCCGAGCACTGTTAAAAATGAGGCAATTTGTGGGACACAGAATGACAATAAAAGGTTTTACCCTGATCGAATTGCTAACGACGGTGGCTGTTGTCGGCATTCTATTGGGTATTGCGGTGCCCAATTTTACGTCGTTTATAGACAAGTCGCGAGCCCGCTCAGACATACAGTCGCTAAATCAAAGTTTGGTTGCGGCCAAGTCAGAAGCGGTTGTGCGGTCTGCGGTTGTCACCGTCACGGCGACAGGCGGCGATTGGAAGAACGGATGGCGTAGCTGGGTTGATCTAAATACCGATGGCACGCTGGATGATGGTGAGGTCATCAAAAAAGTTGAGGGGATAAAAAGCGGTGCAGCGGTCAGCGCAAGTCAAAGCAGTAGCGCAATAAGCGCATTTTCATTCGATGCAAACGGATTTTTAGTAGGTGCTGTGCCGGTATCTATATCGTATCGCACCTCCCCTGAGCATTGCTCTAGAGATCGTGATATTCAAATTAGCGCCAGTGGTCAGGTGAGAACAACAGAGAGGACTTGTCCATGAATAGGGGGATTACCAGCTTGGCTTCGAGACGAAACCAATTTGGGGTAACACTGGTGGAAGTGTTGATTGCCGTATTGATTACCGCGACCGGAGTGCTTGGCGCGGCGGCATTACAGCTTAATTCAGTGAAGTTTAATCAATCTGCCAGTACACGTTCTTCTGCGGTATTTTTGGCTAACGATATGGCTGACCGACTGCGCTCTAACCGCGGTTTGGCATTGCTTGGATCTTATGATCTGGCGATGGATGCGGATATTCCTACAGGCGACGATATAAATTTAGTGGATCAGCGCGAGTGGCTAACGGAGTTGGCGCTCCGTTTACCCGCTGGTGATGGCTCAATTACGCGTAATGGTTCGACATTTACGATTACAGTGCAGTGGAATGAAGCCCGCCTATCGGCGACGCGTGAAACGACCGCGAGCGATAACGAAGCTTTTGTGTTTGTAACGGAGTTGTGATGCCGACATTATCTTATAGCAAATTTAAAGCTAGCGGCTTTGGCCTTGTTGAGTTGATGATTTCTATTACGCTTGGGCTGGTGTTAAGTACCGCGGTTATCCAAGTTTTTGTTGCGAGTAATAGCAGTTCCTTAGTTCAGCAGTCGCTTGCCCAAGTACAAGAAAATGCACGATTTGCTATGCGTACGATTAGTCAGGAAGTTCGCATGTCAGGTTATTTAGGGTGTACGTCGATTGGTGTGGTGACAACAAATCCAGTTGCGCTACCAGCAAGTGCGGTAAATTTTAGTCCGACAACAGCATTTGTTGGTCAAGATAATGTTACTAACGGAAATGCGCTGGGTGCGGTAGTAGGAACTGACGCCATGCAGATAAGGCGAGCATCTGATGAATTTATTCGTATGGATTCTACGACCATAGCATCGGTGGGGAAGATAACGATAAATGATAATAGTCTCAATTTTAGTTCGGGCGATTTCGCGATGGTAAGCGATTGCTTAAACGCTGACATTTTTCGCGTGACGAATACGCCTTTAGCAAGTGGTAAAGGCGCAACAGAGTTAAAGCATGACTTAGGAGCAAAAAATTCTTCTGCGAGCTTGGGGAAAATTTATGGCCCCGATGCTGAAATTTTTGCATTTGAAACAATAGCGTATTTTGTGAGAGATACCGGTCGAAAAACTGAAGCGGGAAGCCCAATTAATGCACTATATGTTCAACAAACCGTTGCGGGTTCTGGCGGAGTAGCGAGCGCGGCAACCGAGCTAGTGGAAGGTGTAGAGGATATGCAGCTTAGCTATGGCGTTGATACCAACGGTGATAGAGCTGTCGATGAATATCGCAGCGGCGCGGCAGTAACTAATTGGTCGACGGTGCTAAGTGTAAAAGTAGCCTTACAGATGGTTGGTTCAGAAAATAATGTTGTTGGTAAAACCGGCAGCGGCAATGCGCAGAGTGTCGCCGATGTGAATGGAAATATTATTGCCAATAACGATGGTCGGCTTCGGCAGGTGTTTACCAATGTGTTTGCTATCAGGAATAAGGTGCCATGAGAACACGCTTTAAAAGTATCCCCTTCGCGAGAGTTCAGCGCGGCGCGGCGTTGATAATCAGTTTGGTGTTCATGCTCATACTGACCATTATTGGCGCCGCATCAATGCAGTCTGCGACATTACAAGAGCGGATGGCGGGTAATGCTAGAAACGTAGATCAGGCATTTCAAGCCGCTGAGGCTGCACTGCGAGAAGCAGAAACCCAATTGGCAGGCGTGTCTGTTGGACCATTTAATGGTAGTGGTGGCTTATATCTTTCATGTATCGATCCTGCAGATACACGGACATCATGTAAAGAACCTACTTGGAGTGACTATAGTTCTACCGGCTGGAAGGTGCTAGCCAGCGATACCGTGGCGGGTGTTAGTAAACAGCCTGAATTTATTATTGAAGAATTAAGCAGTGTAGCGGATCCCGATGCGGCTTTAGACTCAGATAAGCCAATTGCGATCATGGGATATTATCGAATAACTGCGCGTGGCTACGGTTCTAGTGATCGTGGCATGGTGGTGCTTAGCACTACTTATAAGCGTGATGGGGCGTAAGCCGGAGAATAATTGTGAGTAATGTAATAATGAAAAATATACGTACGAGCTTGTTCCTTGCGCTTACCTCATTGGCGGTTAATCTTCTGTATGTGCCAACTGCTTTTGCCGCAGATACTTGTACGGTTGAAAGAACGGCAGGCGAGTCTGTCGGTAAAAAGAATAAGGTGCGTAGTTATACTTTTGATGATTTAGCTAAAATCACGGAAATTATAGATGTAGATGTCGATAAGAATAGAACTTGCCCTGCTAGTAGGTATGGGTTTAATGACAATATAGTAACGGTTAATAATAGTGGTAGCGGCAATAGTTACTGTAAGGCCAAGTTTACTGTTCGAGGCGAGAAAAAGGACTGTGAAACGGAAGAGCCGGTTAATGACGAAATTGCACAGCAGCCTTTGTTTCTAACCCAGCCAGCTGCTCCTAATGTTATGTATATATTAGATGACTCTGGTTCTATGCAATTTGAGTTGATGCCAGATAGCATTATTTATAGTAGTGCGCGATATATATACCCTAGGGCTGACGGGGTTTATAAAGGTAGCGATTACTCTAACTATGTTCCTACAGTCGACGCTAATTCGGGCTTTAATGCGCGGTCGCGGTCTCCGCAAGTAAACTCAATTTATTATAATCCGGGAACAACTTATGATCCTTGGGTTAAGGCGGATGGGAGTTATTATCCTGACGCAAATCCGTCTTGCGCGTTCCATAACCCAGATCGACCCACAAATAGTTTTGATGCTAAATATTGCCGAAAACTTAATGTAGAGGCAAATGAAAACTACAATAGTGTGCGCTGGTACGAGTGTAATAGCTCTGGTTCATGTAGTTACGTAACTTCCGCGAAAAAATACTGGCCTGCAAAATACTTTTGGTATAACGGCACTGGCAGTAACTGGACATGGGGTAATTTTACTGAAGTTAAAATTATTTCTACAACAACAAGTTATACGGGCCACGGCCGAGAAAATCGCGATGATTGCGACGAGGCGGACGACGGAAGTATTTCCTGTACTTATACTCAAGAAATGCAGAATTTCGCTAACTGGTATACTTATTATCGATCTCGTATTTTAACTGCGCGGGGCGGCAGTGGTTATGCATTTGCAAGCCAGGGCGCGGGTTTGCGGGTGGGTTTTGGTAGTATAAATCAGGGTGAGTCTACCATAGACGGTGTAAAGACCGATGTGATTGCTAACGGTGTGCGCGCATTTGAGGGCGATGCCCGAACAGACTTTTATAAATCACTGTACGAGAGAGAAATCCCGAATGCGGGAACGCCACTTCGGTTGTCAATTGATGCGGCGGGTAAATATTTTTCACGAACTGATAATAAGGGGCCGTGGGGTGAAGAGCCTGGCACCGATAATTCGGCTGATCAGCTGCAGTGTCGGCGCAATTATACAGTATTGATGACGGATGGTTATTGGTCTGGTAACGCTCCAAGTGGTGACCCTAGTAAGAATAATGATGGCGGAAGTGGATTTCCTACACATGTAGGCCCGACTGGCGCGAGTTACACCTATACAGCAAAATCGCCGTTCAAAGATAATAACTCTGCGACCTTAGCCGATGTTGCAATGTACTACTGGCAGAATGATTTGCGAAAAGATATGAGCAATGTTGTGGCGGTTTCTAAAAACAGCCCTGCATTTTGGCAGCATATGGTGACCTTCGGAGTGGGACTTGGTGTATACGGTACGATCGAACCCGACAAGGCACTGGCTGCAATTGCCAGTGGTGAAGATATAAGTTGGCCAAACCCAGCAAGTAGTGAAGTTTATAAAATTGACGATTTACTCCATGCCGCAGTGAATACTAGAGGTGGTTTTTTCAGCGCTGCAGAACCGGATGTATTTGCAAGCCAGCTTTCAGATATTTTGCAAACAATTGCGAATGAAAGTAAATCGTCGGCGTCTTCTGTGGCAGCTAACTCAACCCGATTAGACTCTGGGACGTTGGTGTATCAAGCGAGTTTTAATAGCCTTGAATGGTCGGGGCGTATCATTGCCTATTCCTTGAATAATGATGGCAGCTTAAAAGATATTGAATGGGATACCAATAAAGGTGGTATACCGGCGGCAGCATCCAGAAATATTATTACTGGGGTTGGCGATCAAAAAACCTTAATTAATAAGGCCGTTAATTTTACTGTTGGCAATTGGGCCGAACTTAGCACCAGCCAGCAGAATGCCTTAAAAGCGGGTGAAACCACTGATGATGGAAAGGCGAGATTGTCATGGATGCGTGGTGATAAGAGTAAAGAGGGGACGGCTTTTCGGCAGCGTTCGGTCATATTGGGCGATATTGTTAACTCTGATCCATTCTTTGTGGGGGTTAATGAAAACTACGGTTTTACTAAGCTGCCTGGAACCGAAGGAAGTAGCTATGCGAGCTTTTTAACGTCTAAGGCAAGTCGTATGCCGATGATTTACGTGGGCGCCAATGACGGCATGTTGCATGGTTTTAACGCAGCAACCGGTGTGGAAAAATTCGCTTATGTTCCTGTGTCAGCGTACCCACGTTTAGCCGCGCTGACAGAGGATGGCTATTCGCACACGTATATCGTTGATGGGTCACCTCGTGTTCTTGACGCGTATATTGATGGTAATTGGAAGTCGATTTTAGTGGGCTCAACGGCCGCGGGCGGGCGTGCTGTTTTTGCCCTTGATGTCACTGACCCTAGTAATCTTGGAGCGTCTAGTCTGTTGTGGGAGTTTGCAACAGCTAGTGATGCTACCGATAAGTTAGGTGTCGCTATGAGTCAACCTGCTATTGCGCGTGTTGCGGCGGGTGGTAAATGGGTCGCAATCTTTGGTAATGGCTATGGTGCAGGCGATAAGCTTAAATTATTTGTGGTTGATCTTAAGACTGGCGCGCTGATTAAAGCGATAGATACAGGTATCAGTGGTGCTGACAACGGCTTGGCTACACCAGTCCCTGTAGATGTCGACAATGATCGTATTACAGATTTTGTATATGCCGGAGACCTTAAAGGTAATCTTTGGAAGTTTGATTTGAGAGGATTAAGCAAAGATGTATGGGATGTTGCTTATAAAGTATCAGGAGTGCCTAAACCGCTTTACACCGTATTAGATTCTGATGGTAATGGGCAGCCAATTACTTCGCGCCCGACGGTTGGCCTTCATCCTAAGGGTGGATATATGGTTTATTTCGGCACGGGGAAATACATAGAGAATAGCGATGGAATTTTGCCAGCGACTCCTCAGTTTCAAGACTTTTACGGAATTAGGGATAACGGGGCTAGCTTTGCTGGCCGGGATAAGTTGCTTTCACAAACAGTGATATTTGAAGGCTCGCCGATAACAAAGAATGGTTCTAAAAGTAGTACTGAAATTCGAATAGTTTCAAATAATAGTGCGGGAACACCGCCTACTTATGGATGGCATATTCAGTTAACACCACCTTCTAAATTGCGTACCGGTGAGCGAGTGGTATCACAGCCTATTTTGCGTAATGGTCGTATTATTTTCGCGACGATTATTCCGTCTGAAAGTGTGTGTGGCTTTGGCGGTAATAGCTGGTTAATGGAATTAGACGCGGTTACAGGTGGGCGTATAGGTGATCCAGTATTAGATATCAATGCTGATGGTAAAGTGGATCTACTAGATCTGGCGTATTACAACGGTGACTATTACCCTGCGAGTGGTGTGGGTAGTGAGGAAATGATCAAGACACCAGGTATTATCGGTGCCGGTGAGATTGAGTTTAAATACACCTCGGGTACTAGCGGCTCAATCGGTATTATTACAGAAAGCGCCGGCGATGAATCGCAAGCTGGTCGTCAATCATGGAGACAGTTGCAGTGAGTTATTATTCTAAAAATGCGCGGGGCTTTAGTCTGCTTGAACTCATGATTACGGTAGCCATAGTCGGTATTTTGGCGTCTATTGCTTATCCTTCGTATCAGGAGTCGGTAGCTAAGTCGCGGCGCAACGAGGCGAGCAATGCTCTGTTTACGTCGGCGCAGGCCTTAGAACGTTATTACTCAACGAATGGCCGTTATACCACGGCGGTTGGTGGCTCGACGTTGCCGGCGGTGTTCCCTACCAAGGTGCCAGAGAACGGAACGGCTTATTACACTATTGGGGCTACGGCTGCTTCGGCCAATGCCTTTACCCTAAAAGCGACGCGTGCTGGGGTGATGGCTAGCGATGCCTGTGGTGATTTTACCTATGACGAAACGGGGGAGTTAGCGCTTACCTCAAAGCCATCCGGATCGTCTAAGACTTTGGCAGATTGTTGGCGGCGATAGCTTGGCGACAATAGCTTAGTAACAATTAAAATCGGCGGCTAATAGCCGCCGTTTTTAATTGTCTAGTTGATATTTTTTGAGTTTGTATCGAAACTGCCTAAAGGTAACCCCAAGCATTTTAGCGGATTCGGTTTTATTCCAGCGATTGGCCTCTAAAGCGTCGGTGATAATCTGCATTTCAATATTCGCGAGATAGCTTTCCATGTCGCCTTTGGCAGCGTCCATGTGTGACCCTTGGGGTATATCCGTTTCCATGCTCTTTTTGGTATTTGAATGCGCCGAAGGCAGCGATAGGTCATTAGGCTTAATGATGTTTTGTTCGCACAGGGTAGCCGCGCGTTCAATGATGTTTTCAAGTTCGCGAACATTGCCGGGGAAGTGGTATTCGCATAGCGTTTGAAGAGCTTCGTCGCTTAGGTGCGGTGGTGTCATGTCCCATTCGCGGCCGATTTTGTTGAGCATGAATTTTGCTAGCAGGGGAATGTCTGTGCGACGGTCACGCAAGCTTGGCACTTGCACTTCAATGACATTGATTCGGTAGAATAAGTCACTACGGAAATGTTCAGCGGCAACCGCTTTGGCTAAGTCGCGATGGGTAGCACTGAGTATGCGAACGTCGACCGAAATTTCTTGGTTGGAGCCAATCCGGCGCACGGCCTTTTCTTGAATAGCACGTAATAATTTTACCTGCATATTTAAGGGTAGATCAGCGACTTCATCTAAAAATAGCGTGCCGCCATTGGCTGCTTCAAATAGTCCTTCTTTGTGGTCGTAGGCGCCGGTAAAGCTACCTTTGGCGTGACCGAAAAACTCACTTTCAACTAGCTCGCTCGGAATCGCGCCACAGTTGACGGGAACGAAAGGCGCATCACTGCGGGGGCCATTGGCATGTATTAAACGTGCTACCACTTCTTTACCGCTGCCTGATTCGCCGCTGATATAAACTGGTGCTTGGCTGCGCGACAGTTTGATAATTTGTTCGCGGAGGGTGACGATACTCGCGGTTTCGCCGAGTAGGCGGGTGTTGCTACTGCCGTCAAATTGGGTGTCGCGCTGCCCTAGTTTTAATGCGCTTTTTACAAGATTGCGCAGCTGCTCCACCGACACAGGTTTATTGATAAAGTCGAAGGCACCCGCTTTTAAGGCCTCAACAGCGATCTCGGTGCTGCCGTAGGCGGTAAGTACGGCGACTGCAGTGCACATCGATGCGCTTTGAATATGGCGAACTATCTCTAAGCCGGAACCGTCGGGTAGTTTTATGTCGGTTAGGCATAAATTAATGTCAGAATTTGACTGGAGTGCCTGCAATGCATCGCGCACCGTGCCGACGGCAATGGTGTGTAAACCCATTCTACTAATGGTGATGTCGAGGAGTTCGCGAATATCGGGTTCGTCATCAATAATTAGCACGGTTTGTTGCATGTGGCTTGGCTCTTTAAACATAGGTTTTTATTCTGCTAGGGTGCCGCGATCTGGGTGAGAGAACTGCAGGCGGAAGCAACTTTCACCGATCTCAGTGCGACGATAATAAATATGTATTTGGTTGGCCAGACAAAGCTCTCGGCAAAGATAGAGTCCTAAGCCATTCCCCTGTTCTTGTGTGGTGAAAAAGGGTTCAAATATTTTGTCTTCGTCTTCTGGTTTTATACCCGCGCCATTGTCAATAATATCAAGGTTGACGGCGCCCGAGCTGAGATTTTTTTGACAGCGGAAAATGAGTTGCGCACGACCATTTGATTTGGCGCCATGGCGCGCACCATTTTCAGCAATATTAGAAATGATTTGTGCAAGCTGGCTGCGATCAACATTGACGTCGTCGTTTTCTAGCTTGCTGTCTATTTTAATATCTAAGGGAGTATGGTTGGTTGGCTGCCAGTCATCTAGAAACTGCTGTAACCACGAGCTTAGATTAAAACGTACTGGCTCTGAGCTGCGGCCGCGTGAAAGATCCAATATATTTTTGATAATATCATTCATGCGCAGCGCGTTATTTTGAATGATGGCGGCAAAGCGTTGATCGGCCACTGGTAGGTCGGGGCTTTCTGCCAATAGTTGCGCGGCGTGGCTTATGGCGCTGAGCGGGTTGCGAATTTCATGGGCGATGCTGGCGGTAAATCGCCCCAGCGACGCAAGTTTGAGATTTTGCGCCCGCTGATTAATTTTGCTGATGTTCTCAATATAAAGTAGGCGGTCACTGTCGCTGCTTTTTTCAAGAATACTCATATTGACATGCACATCGAGATGCTGAGAGCCAATATTAATGACTTTCGAGCAGTTTCCCGTTCCGCGGGCCATATCAATCAGCACCGGTGGTACGTAGTGGTTGTTGTCGGTAACCGGGGAGGGGATGTCGAGAAGTTCCGTGGCGGCAGCATTGATGAGTTTTATTTGGCCGCTTTGGCTCATCACCACAATGCCGGTTTGCATGCGCTGTACTATTCGTTGATTGATGCGCGATAGTTGTTCAATGTCGCCGCGCCGCCGCTCTGCCAATTGCTGGGTTTTAACAATGCGGCCGCTTAAATAGCGGATGGCGATAGCGGCAGAGAAATACGCAGTGCCGGTCATGCCTGCAACAATAAAGCGCTGGGCAGAGACACGTTCGCTTAATGTATGGGCGGCGACTTCGCTTATTGCGGATATTGTGGCGAGTGCGGCAATGGCCAAGCTCAGTTGGCCGGGCATGGTAATACTGGCGGCACTGATGGTGACGATGAGCAGCAAGGGCAAGCCAGAATCGGCGCTGCCAGAGCAATAGCTCATTAGCATAATGACGCCAATATCGATAAAGAACTCGAAGAAGAGCTGAGTTTGAGAGTATCTGGTGCTAAATAAGGTGTGAATTATCAGTGCTAAGGTGGCAAACAGTACGTAGCCGGTGACCGCGATGGCAAACCATTTTGGTGCGGTAATTCCCAGCGTGGAATTTGCGGGCCCAAAGAGCAGGGCGATAAGTATCATACCCGCTAGTGCGACGCGGTAGGCGCTGTACACTCGCATAATCGCGCGTTGCTGGGGAAAATCTTGCGCAAACGACATAATGTGCCCTGATGTTAGTCAAAGCGTAGTTTATACGTCCATAGTGGGGGATGCACTCTCGCTTATTTGCTAGAATAATGCGCTGTATTCATGTGCTGGGCTCGGGACGACCGAGTACGGCCTCGTATCTATTGATGGAATTGCATTAATGACTTCCCTGCGTATCGTAATGGCTCAGATAAATCCCGTCGTCGGAGATATCGAGGGCAATACCAACAAGATTATTGCCACGATTGAAACTGCGGTATCGCGTCACGATCCCCAGCTGATTTTATTTCCCGAATTGGTGGTTACCGGCTACCCGCCAGAAGATTTATTACTGCGCTCTAGCCTCGCTCACCGTATTGAGCGGGCGTTGCAGCGCATCGCCAGTCACGCGCCTAAATGTTATGTCGTCGTAGGCTACCCGCGTTCGATTGATGGTGATTTATTTAATGCGGCGGGGGTGTTCTTTGGCGGCAAATTGGTTAATGAATACCATAAACAGTGCCTGCCAAACTATCGGGTTTTTGACGAAAAGCGTTATTTCAAAGAAGGCCGCGATACCTTGGTGATGGATATTTTTGGCGTGCCTACGGCCATTAGTATTTGTGAGGACGTGTGGGAAGATGCGCCGACTGCGGGTGCTAAAGCTGAGGGTGCGCAGTTGATGTTGAATCTGAGCGCCTCGCCTTTCCATGCCGGCAAGCAAATAGAACGCGAGGCCTTGTTGGCGCAGCGCGCGTGGCAGGGTGGTATGCCGGTGGTGTATTGCAATTTAGTGGGTGGCCAAGATGAATTGGTATTCGATGGCGCGTCGATGGTAGTGTCTGCTGAAGGCGAGTTAATTGCCCGTAGCCCCGCCTATGTCGAATACATTAATTGCGTGAATGCCCGTTGGGACGGTCGTCGTTTACGTTTTGATGATGGCGAAGTCAGCGATCTGCGGCCAGTGTTAGAAGACATATATGAAACCCTAGTGTTGGGTGTGCGCGATTACGTCAACAAAAATGGTTTTAACGGCGTGGTATTGGGCTTGTCTGGCGGTATCGATTCGGCATTAACGCTGGCCATTGCGGTCGATGCCTTGGGCGCAGATCGGGTAGAGGCGGTAATGATGCCCTTCCGTTATACCGCGTCAATGAGTATGGAAGACGCCCAGTCCCAGGCGAAGGTGCAGGGCGTGAGCTACAAAGTCATGTCGATTGAGGCGATGTACGACAGCTTTATGCTGGCATTGGCCGATGAGTTTGCAGGTATGTCTGCGGACAAAACCGAAGAAAATTTACAAGCCCGTTGCCGTGGCGTGTTGCTGATGGCTATTTCAAACAAGAAGGGCTATTTGGTGCTCACCACGGGCAATAAAAGTGAAGTGGCGGTGGGCTACTCTACTTTATATGGCGATATGGCCGGTGGTTTTGACGTATTAAAAGACGTAGCCAAAATGCGAGTGTTTGAGCTGGCTAAATATCGTAACACGGTATCGCCGGTTATTCCTCAGCGCGTCATTGACCGGCCACCGTCGGCGGAGCTGGCGCCGGATCAGAAAGACCAAGATAGCCTGCCGCCCTACGATATTTTAGATCAGGTATTAGAGCGGTATATTGAGGATGACGAGAGCGCCGAAACCATCATTGCCGCAGGTTTCGACCGAGAGATGGTGTATCGTATTTTGCGCTTGGTAGATTTAAATGAATACAAGCGCCGCCAAGCGCCAATCGGGACGCGGATTACCGAGCGCGGCTTCGGTCGGGATCGTCGTTATCCGATTACTCAAAAGTGGGTGATTGGCGACTAAGAGCCTGCTTCTCGTCGCGACGATTCCACCAGTATGGTCGCGACGAGCTTATACTTCTCATTTAAATAAGCCCGCTAGGCGGGATTCTTGCTTGGTTTCTAATTATCTGCGTGGCTACTCATACTGGTTTGCGCATATCTATTTATATTAAATGACGTAAACAACACTCGGGGCCGCAATGGAATTACGGGCAAGCAATGTAAGTAAACTGCGTGATGGTTACTTCGACGTGCTTATTTTAGGCGGCGGCATTAATGGCGCCGTGTCGGCGGCGTCGCTGGCGGCAAAAGGGGTAAAGGTGGCCTTGGTCGATAAAGGCGACTTCGCTGGCTTAACTAGCTCGAATTCCTCTAATTTAGCGTGGGGCGGCATTAAGTATTTAGAAAATCACGAATATTTTTTGGTCGATAAGCTGTGCCGTAGCCGCAATCATTTGATGCGCAGCTACCCATCCACGGTAAAAGAAATCCGCTTTCTGACAACCATTCAGAAAGGCTTTCGCTTTCCTGCGTTTATTGTATTTCTCGGGACTATTCTCTACTGGATAATTGGTCGCTTCGTCACCCGTGCGCCAAAGTATTTGAGCCCCGCTGGTCTCAGTAAAAGAGAGGCGGTGATTGATACGTCTAAAGCGGCGGGAGGTTTTGAATATTCCGATTGCTATCTATATGACAACGATGCGCGTTTTGTATTTAATTTTATTCGCACCAGCTTGAACTACGGCTGCATTGCCGCGAATTATGTCGAATCTATCGGTTCTGTGCGCAAGGGTGGTTTGTGGCACACACAGTTGAAAGACAATATGAGCGGCGAGACATTTACGGTGCGCAGCCGCGTGCTGATTAATGCCTGCGGCCCCTATGTGGATAAGCATAATCAGTTAACTGGACAGCACACCGAGCATCGGCATTTGTTTTCCAAGGGTGTTCATTTAATTGTAGATCGGGTGTCTGATACCCAGCGGATTTTGACTTTTTTCGCCAGCGACGGACGCTTGTTTTTCGTTATTCCCATGGGCCCAAAAACCTGTATTGGCACCACCGATACGCAGGAAGCGAGTCCCGAAGTGGAGCTGACTCCGGCAGATCGTCAGTTTGTACTCGATAACGTCAATGCCTTACTAAAATTGGAACGGCCATTAACTGCAGACGACGTGATTGCTGAGCGCTGTGGTGTTCGGCCCTTGGCATTAAAGGGACGTGATGGCGTCGCGGACTGGGTGAAATTATCCCGCAAGCACGCCATCGATATTAATAGTGCCGATCAACATCTGAGTATTTTTGGTGGCAAGTTGACTGACTGCTTAAACGTGGGCGATGAAGTGTCGGATATTGTGGCTAAATTAGGCGTAGCCGTGCCGTTTCCTGCTAAGTGCTGGTACGGCGAGCCGAGTAATAGTGTGAAAGAAGAATTTATGCATCAAGCCATGTTGATGGGGCTGGATGACATGACCGATGCCTCTTCTTCTGAGCCATTAACCCAACGCCTGTGGCGGCGTTATGGTCGCAGCGCCATTGAAATGCTAGAAATGATTCGTGAAGACCCCAGCTGTGCGGAATTGTTAATCGAAAATGCAGAGTATTTACGTTGCGAAATTGAGCACGCCGCGCGCCGCGAAATGATTACCAAGCTAGAAGACTTCTTACGTCGCCGCTCTAAGATTTCTTTGGTCGTGCGCCGTGAAGAAATCATCAATGCACCGGGCCTGAAAGAAGCGTGTGAGATTTTGTTTGGCGATGAAGCTGAGGCGAAGTTGCAGGAGTATATCGATATGACGGGAGATGCTGGACGGGAGATGGGAGGCGCCATAGAAGGCTAGGAGTTTGCTTTCAAGCTTAGTGTTTTACGTTTGCTATTAAGCTCTCTATGAAAGTTATTCTTTTTTATATGGTTCGCAATGATTGGACCAGCTCGACGGGAGATACATGGAAGCCGCTTTTAAGTTTAGCGTCTCCCATCTCCCATCAAGCCTTCTGCAGCTTAATCGTCTTCGCGGTTATCAAACTTCGGTGGCTCGTAACGGTCAAGCAAACCAAAGGTCGCCTTGTTTACGAAAGAACCTTCCTGATCGACGCCGACTTGACTGATAAAGTTACCGTTCTTATCCAGTGATGGATGATCTGGGTAGTTTTTACGCAGAACAGTCAGCGACTGTTCGGCCACGTCGTCCATACCCAACAGCAGGTAGGCTTGCACCATGACTGCCAATGCGTCTGGGGTTGCGGGTGTTTGCGGTAGGTTCTCAATTACGTAGCGACCACGGTTAGCGGCGGCCAAATAGGCTTTGCGCTTAAAGTAGTAATTGGCCACGTTAATTTCGTAGCGAGCCAGACGGTTACGTAATTGAATCATCCGCGCTTTGGCGTCGTCTGAGTATTCGCTGTCTGGGAAGCGTTGCAGCAATTGACGGAAATCGTCAAATGACTGAATAGTCGAGCCTGGGTCGCGCTGGGTCATATCGGTGGGAATAAAGCGCTCTAAGAAACCTTCACCATCGGTATAGTTTGCCAGGCCGCGCATATAGTAGGCGTAATCGACTTTTGGGTGCTGTGGGTGCAGGCGAATGAATCGATCTGCTGCAGCCACAGCCGCTTCATTATCACCGCGCCGATAATGGGCGTAAATGATTTCAAGCTGTGCTTGTTCAGCGTAAGGCCCAAACGGATAGCGACTTTCCAGTAGCTGTAAATTGTCGACAGCCAATGCAAAGTTCTTGCTTTTCAGGTAGCCTTGCGCGGTTTCGTAGATTTCCCGCTCAGACAAATCTGGGCGATCTGGATCGCCAGCGCAAGCGGCAACCAAAATTGTGATAAACAGTAGTGCAAAGACCTTAACGACAGCTTTCATGTAATTTTTCCAAATAGCGGAATATCCCCAACGACCCCTTGCCATAGCGAGGGCCTGCTATTTAAACACAGCCGGATGATGGTATAAAGAATCACATATGACCGAGATTATTGATCGACAGGAAATTGTCCCCGACGCTAACAATGGCGAGCGTTTCGACCAAGTGGCGGCGCAGTTGTTCCCGGAGTATTCCCGCTCTCGCTTACAAACTTGGATAAAAAGCGGCGAACTCACGGTGGATGGCCAAATTAGACGCACCCGCGACAAGGTGTTGGACGGTGAAATGCTGCACTTGAAGGCCGAATTGCAGGTTGAGGTGCGCTCGGTGGCGGAGCCCATCGACTTAGATATTGTGTACGAAGATGACTATGTCATGGTCATTAATAAGCCCGCGGGGCTGGTCGTGCATCCGGGTGCGGGTAATCCCGACGGGACCTTGCTGAATGCCTTGCTCAATCATTTTCCTGAAATTGATAAAGTCCCGCGTGCAGGTATTGTTCACCGCTTAGACCGCGACACCACGGGTTTGATGATTGTTGCTAAAACTTTAGAAGCCCACACCAGCTTGGTTTCGCAGCTGCAGTCTAGGGAAGTGCACCGCGAATACGATGCCGTGGTGTTTGGCACCATGACCGGTGGTGGCACGGTGGATGAGCCCATGGGGCGTCATCCGCGTCAGCGCACTAAGATGGCGGTGTCGCAGATTGGCGGCAAAGAAGCGGTGACACATTATCGAGTGACGCGCCGTTTTCTCACTCACACCCATATTCGCTGCTTCCTAGAAACGGGTCGCACCCATCAAATTCGGGTGCATATGGCGCATATAAAGTACCCCTTATTGGGTGATCCGCTCTACGCTGGGCGTCCGCGTCTACCTAAAGGTGCCACAGATCTGCTGATAACGACTTTACGTGGTTTTGGCCGTCAGGCTTTGCATGCGCGCAAGTTGGAGCTAGAGCACCCGATCACGGGCGATACCATGTCATGGGAAGTGCCGCTACCGGATGATATGAAGGCCTTGTTGGCGGTATTGTCGACGGAAGATGTTCGCTAGATCTCTATTATCTTGTCCCCCGATACTCTGCTTCTGGGTGGGGTAACATTTTTGTGCGGTGGTGATTCATGGCAGTTGATTCACTCATAGTGCCGGATTGGCCGGCGCCCGCGAATGTCGTGGCGCTAGCTACTACCCGACTTGGTGTGGCTGGTTTTGCTGGTGCCAGCGTAGCGCCGTATTCCCACTTTAACCTCGGCGATCATGTAGATGATGATCGCGCCAGTGTTGATCAAAACCGTGATGCCTTAATTTCGGCGTGCGATGGCTTAAATTCTATTGCGTGGTTGCAGCAGGTTCACGGTGTTGAGGTCTGCGATGCGTCTAATGCGGTTTCTGCACCACTGCGGGCAGATGCAAGTATTAGTCATGTAAAAGGTCTTGCCAGTGCGGTATTAACGGCCGACTGCCTTTCGGTATTGTTTTGTCGAACAGACGGCAGCGCAGTTGCTGCCGCTCACGCTGGTTGGCGGGGCTTGTGTGCAGGCGTACTTGCAAACACGGTGAAGGCATTTAATTGTCGCCCCCAGGAATTGATGGCGTGGTTTGGTCCTGCTATTTCTTCCGCTCATTTTGAGGTCGGGCCAGAGGTGTATCAGGCTTTTGTAAGCGGTTTTGCCGGTGTGACTAAAGCCCAAACTGATGATGCGTTTAGGCCGTCTTCCGATAAGCGGGGACATTTTTATGCTGATCTTAATGCTTTAGCTCGGTCTCAGCTTCAGAATTTAGGATTAGCATGGATTGGCGGTGGCGATATGTGTACTTATGCCGATGTGAATCGTTTTTATTCCTTTCGTCGCGACGGTCAAACCGGTCGACAAGTTAGCCTTATTTATCGCCGCTAGACTCTAATAAGAATATCTACTTAGTTTTTCCTGCTTGAAATTTTCTTATTCACACCCCATTTATAGTTCAGGGAAGACGAAGTGTGACTTCGTTATTTCATCTGATTATTTGGGGAAGCTGACATGCGTGCTGATCGTTTCACTAATTCATTGCAAACCGCGCTCGCCGATGCGCAATCGCTCGCGCTTGGTAAAGACCATCAATATATCGAAGCGGCACATTTACTGTCTGCTTTGCTAAAACAGCAAGGCGGAAGTACTCGGCCGCTCTTGGCGCAGTCCGGTGCAAATATGCCGGCCTTGGAACAAAAAATAGCCGCTGAGTTAAATCGTTTGCCAACTGTGCAGGGCGCTGGCGGTGACGTTCATGTGTCTCAAACTTTGGCGCGGGTATTCAATGTCTGCGATAAGCTTTCTCAGCAACGTCAAGACAGTTACATTTCAAGTGAATTAATTTTATTGGCGATGTTAGAGGTAGGTGGTGAAACCGCAAAATTACTCACCGACAACGGCATCGCTAAACAGGCTTTAATTGCCGCTATTGATAAAGTTCGTGGTGGTCAGCCCGTAAACGATGCCTCGGCTGAAGAGTCTCGCCAAGCCTTAGATAAATACACTATCGACCTTACCGAAAGAGCGGCGTCCGGCAAGCTCGATCCGGTGATTGGTCGCGATGATGAGATTCGTCGCACCATTCAAGTTTTACAGCGTAGAACGAAAAACAATCCGGTATTAATCGGCGAGCCGGGCGTGGGTAAAACCGCCATTGTTGAAGGTTTGGCGCAGCGAATAGTCAACGGCGAAGTGCCCGAAGGTTTGAAGGGTAAGCGGGTGTTGTCTTTGGATTTGGCTGCCTTATTAGCGGGCGCCAAATTTCGTGGTGATTTTGAAGAGCGTTTGAAGTCGGTATTGAATGAACTGGGTAAAGAAGAAGGCCGAGTTATATTATTTATCGACGAATTACATACCATGGTTGGCGCGGGTAAGGCTGAAGGCGCCATGGACGCAGGCAATATGTTAAAGCCCGCCTTGGCGCGTGGTGAATTGCATTGCGTTGGCGCGACCACTCTAAATGAATATCGCCAGTCTATTGAAAAAGACGCGGCGCTAGAGCGTCGTTTTCAAAAGGTCTTGGTGGAAGAGCCATCAGAAGAAGACACCATTGCCATTTTGCGCGGTTTAAAAGAGCGCTACGAAGTGCATCACAGTGTCGATATCACTGATTCGGCCATTATTGCGGCGACTAAGTTATCGCAGCGTTACATCACTGATAGGCAGTTGCCGGATAAAGCGATTGATTTGATAGACGAAGCGGCGAGCCGCATTCGCATGGAGATCGATTCAAAACCGGAGGTAATGGATAAGCTTGAGCGCCGTCTGATTCAATTAAAAATTCAGCGTGAAGCGGTGAAGAAAGAGGATGACGATGCGGCGCGTAAGCAATTAGAAAAATTAAATATCGATATTGAAAAAGTCGGTAAAGAGTTCGCCGACTTAGAAGAGATTTGGAAAGGCGAAAAAGCGGCTTTGCAGGGTTCTGCGCAAATTAAAGTTGATCTCGAAAAAGCCAAATTAGATATGGACAGTGCCCGCCGCGCGGGTGATTTAACCCGTATGTCAGAGCTGCAGTACGGGGTTATTCCTGATCTTGAGAAAAAGCTTGTCGATGCCGACTCCGTGGATCACGGTGAAATGCAGCTGTTACGCAATAAAGTTACCGAAGAAGAAGTCGCCGAAGTGGTGTCGCGTTGGACCGGTATTCCCATCAGCAAAATGCTAGAGGGCGAGCGCGATAAATTACTGCGCATGGAAGATGAGCTTCATCGTCGTGTGGTTGGTCAAAGTGAAGCGGTGGATGCGGTGTCGAATGCGGTACGGCGTTCCCGTGCCGGTTTGAGTGACCCAAATCGCCCCAATGGTTCTTTCCTGTTTTTAGGGCCAACCGGCGTTGGTAAAACGGAGTTGTGTAAAGCGTTGGCCATGTTCCTTTATGACAGCGAAGACGCCATGGTGCGTATCGATATGTCGGAGTTTATGGAGAAGCACTCCGTTGCACGCTTGATTGGCGCACCTCCGGGCTATGTCGGCTATGAAGAGGGCGGTTACTTGACGGAAGCCGTGCGTCGTAGACCCTATTCTCTGTTGCTGTTAGATGAGGTCGAAAAAGCGCATCCCGATGTGTTTAATATTTTATTGCAGGTATTGGATGATGGCCGCCTAACCGATGGTCAGGGTAGAACAGTCGATTTTAGAAATACCGTGATCGTGATGACATCGAATCTCGGTTCAGATGTCATTCAAGACATGACAATGGCTGGCAGCGAATATCCGAAAATTCGCGATGCAGTGTTGAATGTGGTGTCGGGGCATTTCCGACCTGAGTTTATTAACCGTGTAGACGAATTAGTGGTCTTCGAGCCGCTGGACAGAGAACAAGTTAGGGCCATTGCCGGTATTCAAATAGCTATTCTCAATGGCCGTTTAGCGGAGCGCGAGCTGCGTTTGGAAATTAGTGATGAGGCAATGGCGCGCTTGGCCGATGTCGGTTTCGACCCAGTGTACGGTGCGCGGCCGTTGAAGCGAGCAATACAGCAGCGTTTTGAAAATCCCTTGGCGCAGCGGCTTCTTAAGGGCGAATTTAGTCCGGGGCAGGTGATAAAAGCGACCGTTGATGGCGATGATATTGTCTTCGGTGTAGCGCGCTTGCAATAGTGATTCTTATGACTTGAGCGCTAAGCTCGTGTAGATATTTTTATTTTAGTGATCTGTGTTGAGTGGGGCCGCGTACAAACTGCGGACAATCCATAATAACCGAGGTGCTAAGATGAAATTATCTACACGGGGGCAGGTGTTTGCGCTGTCATTACTCAGTGCAAGCGTCATAAGTCAATTTGCACTTGCGTCTAGCCATCGGGAGGCACCGTTTATTGCCGGTTCGCCCAAGGTAGATGGTACAGATTTCTACATGTTCCGGAGCTATGAAGCTGGTCGCGGTAATTTTGTTACCTTGATTGCAAACTATCAGCCGCTGCAAGATGCTTACGGCGGGCCAAACTACTTCACCATGGACCCAACCGCGCTATACGAAATTCACGTCGACAATGACGGTGACGCTGTTGAAGATTTAACTTTCCAATTTAGATTTAACAACGCCTATGGCCAAGCCAATGCATCGGGTTTAATTCGCGATGGTGGTATAGACACTGGCGCTGGCAGCGATGCGCAAGTGCCTTTGGCGGCGGTTGCGCCAGCGAGTGCTGTCGGTGGTCAAACCGGCTTGCTTAATGTCGTTGAAACGTATTCGGTTAATGTCGTAACAGGCGATCGCCGTACCGGTACTAGCACTGCAGTGAGCGAAGCTGGTGGCAGCAATGTTACTTTTACCAAGCCTGTTGATAATATCGGCGCGCTGACGATTCCTGACTACGAAACTTACGCCAACCAGTATATTTACGACGTCGCGGTGCCAGGTTGTTCTACCCCAGGTCGTTTGTTTGTAGGACAGCGCCGTGAAGGCTTTGTGGTGAATTTGGGTGAAATATTCGACCAAGTAAACCTTAATCCACTGGGCGCACGTGATTCTCGCAGCAATACCATTGATGACAAAAACGTGACCTCACTGGCCTTGGAAATACCGTCAAGCTGCTTAACCAGCGGTGACGACACGGTGATTGGTGCATGGACTACGGCAAGTAAACGTCAGGGTCGTGTGCTTAATCCATCGCCGACTGGTCCTACCGATACAGATTCCGGCAAAGGTCCTTCTGTAGAGCTTGGCGCGTGGACACAAGTCTCTCGTTTGGGTAGCCCGCTAGTCAATGAAGTGGTTATTGGTATCACCGACAAAGACAAATTTAATGCGAGCGAGCCAAAAGACGATGTGGCAAATTTCGGTGCCTATGTGTTGTACCCAACACTACCAGTACTGATTGACGTGTTGTTTCCTGGGGCTACCACCGTGCCGGCAACGCCGAGAAATGACTTATTGGCCGCTTTTGTGACGGGTGTAACGACTGGCCCGACTGATACGCCAGCAAACTTCAAGTTTACTGCGCCTGCAAACCTGACTACACCGGGTGAAATGCTGCGGATGAATGTGGCCATTGCGCCGGTAGTACCTGGTGCTGCGGGTTACAGTGACCTTGGTTTCTTGGGTTGTGATTTAGCAGGTTTCCCTAACGGTCGCCGTGTTACCGACGATGTGGTGGATATCGCGCTTACGGTTGCTGAAGGTGCGCTATTGGGTCTCAATGGTTTGCAAACCTGTGATCTTAGTGGTGCATCGCCGGCTATCGCTAACCCTGGTGGGGTAGTGAATGACGGCGCTTTACCGTCAACAGCTGATTACTTAACGGTGTTCCCTTACTTGAACACGCCGATTCCTGGCGTAGCAACGGCGAATAGATAAGGAGGCGTTTATGAATACCATCATTAAATGCAGCCTGTTTATCTGTTTGGGGCTTGGCTTATCGGCGTGTAATAACGACGACGGTAAGTACGATGGTCGAGCAGGTGGCGGTGATTCGTCAATCAGTGCGAATCAGCTGCTCACCTCGGTAATTATGCAAGACGCAAATGCCGAGCCGATATCAGTGAATGATAAAAATATTACCGACAGTTCTGACCCTATTGATGTCGACAGTCTGTAATTTACCGGAAAAAATAGCGCGGCGATGTGTTCATCGCCGCGCTATTTTTTTAAGCGTACTATTCGCATTAAGCTCTGCAACTTTTTGCAGTAGTTTGTGGGCAGCGTCTCTCGACGGGCCGCAAATAAGCCAGCCCAGTGATAACGACGCCATTGTTTATCGTATTACTTCCTCATCTGCGGCTATAAATTCGGCGACCAATGGCACTCCTCAGCAGCATCTAGATGCAGCAAAGCAGGCCTTAATCTCATTTAGAAATACCGCTAATCCTCGTGATTTAGGTGATGCCGAACGCGAACTGGCGGCACTTACTGATGATCAACGTAACACTGATTTTTATTTTTACCGTGCCTCACTCAGGCAGAGCCTGCATTTATTTGATGAGGCATTAGATGATCTCGACACGATTTCTGTCATGCAGGGAGACAATCTTGAATCCCTGATGATGCGTTTCACCATTTCTTTTGTGACCGGCAAATACCAAGCCGCTGAGCAGGCTTGTGAGGCGCTTAAGCATCGTGACAACAATCTTTATGCGGCCAGTTGCGCGCAGCAGCTACAAGCCGCGACTGGCGACCCGAGTACAGCATATCGAGATCTTAAACATGCGATGGCCGAATTTGGCGTGTTAAGTGACCGGCGGGCATTAATTTGGGCAAGTGGAACCTTGGCCGATATCGCCGAGCGCGCGGGTCGCGATGACACGCTTACGTTATGGCAGCTTGCCTTGCAGCTTAACCGCGATGATTTGTATACCCGTGCGCGCCTTGCTGCGGCGCTGCTAGCGCATGGCGATTATGCGCAGGTGCTGTCTGTAACAGAAGATTATATGGCGGTGGATGCCTTGGCGGTGAGTCGTGCTATTGCACAAAAGCAATTGGGCGACGGTGATGCATTAATAACAACACTGCGAGAGCGTTTTGACGAAGCGCGTTGGCGTGGCGAAATTTTGCACAAGCGCGCCTACGCGCAATTTTTATTAGATATTGAGCAGCAGCCAGCGGCGGCCTTGGCGATGGCAGAAATGAACTGGACGCATCAGCGCGAGTGGCCAGACGTCATTATTTTAGCGCGGGCACGCGATGCAATGAATAATAAGGTGACGCCGTAATGCCTCGGCTATTGTTGATATTAATATTGGCGCTGGTATCGACAGTGTTTTCCCGAACGGTCTTGGCGCATAAGGCCAGCGATAGCTTTATGTACATCAGCGCTGAGCAAATACGCCTAGATATTGCCGTGCAAGACATGGTGCGCATTCAGGCTTTGGATTTAAATAAGGATTCGGCGGTGAGTTGGGGAGAACTGCGCGCCACTGAGCCGGCATTCTCGCAACTGCTTGCGCAGCGTATCGCGCTGAGCCACGGCAATGAATCCTGCCCGTTGGGTATTAAACTAAGTGGCATTAGCGAGCATAGCGACGGCCCTTATGCGGTGTGGTCACTCACATCAAGATGTCTGTCCGAAGCGGCGGTAAGACTCGATTATTCGCTGCTATTCGATATCGACCCCCTGCACCGGGTATTACTAGTCAGTGATTTAAGCGGCGAAAAGCAGTTAAGCGTCCTGTCGCCATCGAGTCGCTCGGTGGTCTTAGGCGAGCAGATTTCGGCGCTAAGTACCGCCGGTGTATTTTTATGGCAGGGCGTGGTGCATTTGTTGGTTGGTTACGACCACATGCTGTTTTTATTGGCCTTGCTGCTGCCTGCTACCCGCCGAAAAGGCAGCGGTGCTCAAGCACAAACTTTGCGGCAGGTATTCACCGATGTGGCCTTGGTGATCACCATGTTTACCTTGGCGCACAGCTTCACTTTAGTGGCCGCCAGTTTGGGTTGGTTTAGTCTGCCGTCGCAGCCAGTGGAAATTGCCATCGCCTTGTCTATTAGTTTGGCCGCAGCCATGGCGCTAATGGACGTGAACGTGCGTTTTCAGCGGGGCTTGGCGATGGGGGTAGGTTTAATTCACGGCTTTGGTTTTGCGGGAGTGTTGTCAGATTTGTTGGCAGCTAGCCCACTAAAATTACTGGCGCTGGGCAGTTTTAATGTTGGTATTGAACTGGCTCAATTGGCCTTGGTGATTTTGGTTTTACCGCTGCTATACCGTGTCAGCTTCCATGCGGTGTATCAGCGCCTAGTATTTCCGCTGGGTGGGGTGTTGTTGATCGCCAGCGGGCTTTACATGGCTTTGCAGCGTATTTAAAGTGAATTAATTGCAGTGCAGTTTGATAACTTGCTGCGCGCGATTTTCCTGCTGCTTAATTTCTTCTGCGTTCAACATGCGGCTGCTGCCGTCTGGGTTAGTGATGCGGATTCTCGCGCCATTGGCTTGCAGTGACTGCATATTTGCGTTGGCTTTCGCACACAAGGCTGGGTCTTTGGGGGGCAGAATCTCTATTTTCTCTGGCGTGATTTCGCTGCTGTCGGTGTCTTGCTCGTCGTTTGTGTCGGCAAACATCCCATTGCCGTCGCTGTGGGTCGTGGCGCCGCTCCGTGTTTCTACAAAATCGTACTGGCGTCCCTTGGGTGGCTGCTGGGTAAAGTGTTGTTTGCCCTCGTTGTCGGCCCAGCGGTAATAGCCTGTTTTATCTGCATTGGCACCTAGGCTGCAAACTAAAAATCCAGCGCAAAGCGCAATTGTGAGGGCAGTATTTTTCATGGCTAATAATGACCGTTACGATGAGTTGCCTAGATTATGGCAGATTATTCCTAGTCTTGAACAACTGGAGCCAAACCAAGCAGATTTATCGGGCTTTAACGCCGTTACTGGCAAATGACCTGAATTAAGTCATTGTTTGGTATTGACATAGATCGCCATAGGTTAAAAAATATGCGGTCTATCTTTACGATAGCAAATGGCTGTTTTCCGCGCCGCTTACCTGCGGCCTAAGTACAGAGTATGACTCATCGTGTCGTACTGCTACCTACGAGTAGTTCCATTCACTCTGCAGACACATGACCTGTGTTGCGAGATTGCCCGCACCGCGT
>JAGPVP010000017.1 GCA_018066965.1 Zhongshania sp.
CGAAGTAGGTACTTGGCTAGATGGTTGGTTGGTCTCGCAGTCCGGACCGATTTACGCCGGAACGAATGAGATACAGCGCAACATCATTGCCGAGCGGCTTTTAGGTATGCCGCGCAAATGATCTTTAAGCGCAGCGATCTTTTTGCACGCTGGCTGTGTTTAAAAAGTGCTCGGTTGGTCACGTATTAAATATACGCTCCCGCCCTGCGCGCATTTTTGCCTTGCCAGCGCACAAAAATCTGCGCTGCTTGGCTCGACAGATCTTGAAAGAAATTAAAAATTAATTTTGGGTTGTCTCAATTTCTTGACGAGAGCTCGGAGAAAGATTTATGGATTTTACATTTAGCGAAGACCAATTGCTGTTTCAGGAATCGGTGCGGGATTTTCTGGTTAACGAGGTCACACCTGAATCAATTCGTGCCGCTTGGCAAACGGAGTCTGGTCGCAGTGATGCGCTGTGGCAGCAGTTTGTCGAGATGGGTTTAACGGGTATCACCGTTCCAGAAGCCCACGGTGGCTTAGGGATGAACGAATTAGATTTTGTTCTGCTCGCACAGGAGGCGGGCTATGTTGCCTTGTCTGAGCCGCTGGTTCATAGCGCGCTGGTAGCTGTGCCAACCATTGTGCAGTTTGGTGATTCAGCTTTCGCAGAGCAGTGGCTGCCAAAAATTGCGAGCGGAGAAGCGAAAGCGGTCGTTGGTTTGGAGATTAATAATCTCGTTGAAGATGCACATATCGCTGATCTATTGATTCTTGAAAAAGCGGGCGCGGTGTACGCAGTGGAAGCGGGCGCATTTGAGCTGCGCTACAACGAGTCAATTGATCTGGGTCGCAAATTATTTGCGGTCGAATTTGATGTAAACGCTGCGCTTAACTTAGCCGATGGCGACAAGGCAAAACAATTAGTGAAATTTGCGCTGGATCGAGGTGCTTTAGCCGCTGCCGCACAAGCCCTTGGTGTTGCTCAGCGCATGATCGATATCTCGGTGCAATACACCACTGACCGCAAGCAGTTTGGCGTTGCGATTGGCAGTTTTCAGGCCGTAAAACACCATATGGCCAATATTGCTTACAAATTGGAATACGCGAAAACACCGGTTTATCGCGCCGCTTATGGGCTGGCAAACGGACTGAGTAGCGCATCGCAAAATGTTAGCCATGCCAAAGTCGTTGCCTGTGAAGTGGCGGACTTGGCGGCTAAAAATAGCATTCAGGTTCACGGCGCCATGGGTTACACATGGGAAGTGGATCTGCATATTTTTATGAAGCGAGCCTGGGCACTAAACAGCAGTTACGGCACCGCAGGTTTTCATAAGCAGCGCTTGGCGGAGTTTGTGTTTAGTGATGAAGCCAAGCTAGGCGCGGGAAATACGTTTGCGGCATAGCTGCTGGGAGATGCTGGACGGGAGACGGGAGATGCAAAAGCAGCGTTTGCCTCAGTTATTTTTTAGCTACTTAAATACAAACAGCACTAGTTAACTTTTAGATCAAGTAATGCATCGGGGGTGAGGGTTTAGCGTTTTCCGTCTCCCGTCCAGCATAACGCAGACAAGAGCAGAGGATTTAACATGGCAGAAGCATACATCGTAGACGCAATCCGCAGCCCTACCGGGCGCCGTAAAGGCGGTCTTGCTCATGTGCACGGTGCTGATCTAGGCGCACACGTTTTAAAAGCCATCGTTGAGCGTAACGGTATTCCCGACAATGAATATGACGATGTCATATTCGGTTGCGTTGATACGGTCGGTCCCTTGGCCGGTGATATTGCTCGCAGTGCGTGGTTGGCTGCAGGGCTCTCGCAAGAAGTGCCGGGCACGACGATCGATCGTCAGTGCGGTTCTTCTCAGCAATCGGTGCATTTTGCAGCGCAGGCAATTATGTCAGGTTGTATGGATGTGGTTGTTGCTGGTGGCGTGCAAACCATGACCCAAATTCCTATTTCTTCGGCGATGACATTAGCCTCACAGCTGGGTTTTACCGACCCGTTTTCTGGTTCGACGGGTTGGGTTGAGCGTTACGGCGCTGAGCCGCCGACTCAATTTAAGTCTGCACAGATGATTGCAGATAAGTGGAATTTGTCGCGTAAGGACTTAGAACTATTTTCTTATGAGTCTCATCAGCGGGCATTAAAGGCCATCTCGGAGGGGCGTTTTGATCGCGAGATTATTCCTTTCGGCGATGTGACGATGGACGAAACACCGCGTAATTCTAGCTTAGAAAAAATGGCGGAATTAGATTATTTATTTGGCTGTGACAAAGTGACAGCGGCGGTTTCTAGTCAAACCTGCGATGCCTCAAGTGCGGTTCTGGTAGTGAGTGAAACTGCGCTTAAGCGCTATAACTTAACACCCCGCGCACGTATTCATCACATGAGTGTGCGTGCCGATGATCCGATCTGGATGTTAACTGCGCCCATTTCAGCAACGGAATACGCTTTAAAAAAATCCGGTATGTCCTTAGCTGATATCGATCTAGTCGAGATCAATGAAGCCTTTGCCTCGGTGGTATTAGCGTGGCTAAAAGAAACCGGCTACGAGCACTCCAAGACTAACGTCAACGGCGGTGCTATCGCACTTGGTCACCCGCTCGGCGCAACCGGCACCAAATTAATGACGACCTTATTACACGAACTTGAGCGCACCGGTGGTCGCTATGGTTTGCAGACGATGTGTGAAGGCGGCGGTCAGGCGAATGTGACGATTTTAGAAAGGCTCTAATTGGGAGGCGCGGAATGGGAGACGGAAGACGCTAAGATAGAATTGTGTTTTTGCGTTTTCCATCTCCCGTCAAGCATTCAGCGGGAAACGAGGAAAAACAATAATGGGAATTTGTAATAATAGAGTGGTGATTATCACCGGAGCTGGTGGCGGCCTAGGCGCGGCACATGCAAAGGTATTTGCTGCTGAGGGCGCCTCGGTTGTAGTTAACGACATCAATGAAGCGGCGGCGCAACAAGTCGTCAATGACATTATCGCTGCTGGTGGTAAGGCGGTGGTGAATACCTCTGATATTACCAATTACGACGATAGTTTGAATGCCGTAAAGCAGGCCATCGACACCTATGGCGATCTTCATATTGTGCTAAACAACGCCGGTGTAAATCGTGATCGTATGTTCGCGTCGATGACCGAAGCCGAATGGGACACCATTATGGCGGTGCATTTGAAGGGCCATTTTTGCATCACATCTCATGCTGTTCATTACTGGCGCGGCAAGTCCAAAGAGGGCAAAGATGTTGATGCGCGCATTATTAATACTACCTCGGGTGCTGGTCTACAGGGCTCGGTTGGCCAATCTAATTACGCGGCGGCCAAGGCAGGCATTGCTGCTTTAACCTTAAATCAAGGCGCAGAACTGGCTCGTTACGGCATTACCGCAAACGCAGTCGCCCCTGCTGCGCGCACTAATATGACCACGGCGGTTGAAGCCATGGCGACACGTATGGCCAAACCAGACGATGATAGTTTTGACTTCTGGGCACCAGAGAATGTGTCCTCCCTGCTAGTGTGGCTGGGTAGCAGCGAGTCTGCACATGTTAATGGCTGTGTGTTTGAAGCGGAGGGTGGAAAAATCTCTCTAGCTGACGGTTGGCGCAAAGGGCCTGAAGTAGATAAGGGTGCGCGCTGGGCGCCGGCCGAGGTCGGTGAGGCAGTAAAAACACTTTTTGCGGAGGCAGTTCCCGCCCAGAAAGTGTATGGTAGCTGATTTTATCCTTTGACGTTTACATCAGGAGAATCACGACCATGAAAGCCCCTTTTATTGCAGCGACTGTATTAGCCATTGCAAGTAATTCGGCATTTGCCGGCGGTGTTGCCTTTCGTTTTGGCGACGACAGTTTCGGTGTGTCGCTAGCCGGCGACTTGAGCGCAGAAAGTAGCGCGCAATTTGATTGGTTACACCATGAAGACGACGGCGACATGGTCGCGCTGGGATTATTTGCCAACGGTCAGCGCGGCGCCCTGAGCGGGCGGGTTGGTGCTAAGGCTATTGGCCTTGACGCCGATGATGCGGATGTTAGCGGCGGCGCAGTCGCATTTGGTGGCGATGTAAGTTTGCCCTTAAATGAAATTGTGCGTTTGCGCGGTGGTGTGTATTACGCGCCAGAAACCACAGGTTTTGGCGACATAGAAGGTTACAAAGAGTGGTCGGTGAGCGCTGAGTTCACCATCTTTCAAAATTCTGCCGTTCAGCTTGGCTACGGCGATATCGAATTCGACGTTGAAGACCGCGGTGAATTTGAGTTTGAAGACGGCCTCTTCGTACGTTTACAACTGCGCCTATAAGGCGTTTTTGGTTAGTGACGTCACAGGCGTTGCTGACTGCGTAAATGCGAAGAGTGCTGTCGGGTTTCGGAGACAGTATGGAATTTGCATTTACGCAAGAACAAGAAATGATTCGCGATACGGCGGCGTCTTTTCTTAAGGACGCCTCGACTAGCGCTGCTATTCGCTCAGCCATGGCGAGTGATCTCGGCTATAGCCCAGAGCTGTGGCAACGTATATGTTCTGAGATGTATTGGCAGGCCCTGCATATTCCAGAACAGTACGGCGGCATGGGGTTGGGTTATGTTGAGCTCGTTGCCGTGCTCGAACAAATGGGCCGCTACCTACTGTGTTCCCCCTATCTAGCTACTGTTGCAATGGCCACCAATGCGCTATTGATCGCCGGCAGTGACAGTCAAAAATCTGAAATTCTTCCCCAGCTTATCGAAGGTAAAACCGCGACGCTTGCCTTTAACTGTGGTGGCAATGTGTGGAACAGCAATGCCATAAACGCAAGCTACCGCCATGACGGCAATGACCTTATTTTGAATGGCGAATATCGCTATGTTCTTGATGGACACAGTGCAGATTATTTAATTCTTGCTGCGCGAGAAGAGGGTAGTAGCGGTGATGACGGCATCAGCTTATTCGTTTGCGAGGCCGAGAATGACGGCATTCAGCGCAGCCTATTGCCGACCATGGATCAAAGTCGGCGCCAAGCCAGTATTCAATTAAATAATCTGCGTTTATCTAAACAAACTTTGATGGGTGAGTTTGCTACTGCCGCAAAATCCCTCGCAAAAATACTAGATTTAGCCACTATAGCCTTGGCAGCAGAGCAGGCTGGCGGTATGCAGCAAGTGCTGGATATCACCGTGGACTACACCAAAGCTCGCAATCAATTTGGTCGCTCAATCGCGGGATTTCAAGCCATTAAACATAAGGCGGCAGATATGATGCTGCGCAATGAAGTCGCGCGCTCAGCGGTCTACTACGCCGCCTGTATCGCCGATGACGCTCTCTCCTCTGGGCCCTTGGCGGATGAGCTTGCGGAGGCGGCCAGCATCGCAAAATCCTATTGCTCAGAAGCGTATTTTAAAAACGCGGGTGAAGCCCTACAGATGCATGGCGGTGTTGGCTTTACCTGGGAATACGATGTGCATTTATATTTCAAACGCGCAAAAGCCAGTGAGCACCTTCTGGGGAATAGTAGTTATCACCGTGAGCGAGTGGCGGGAGTTTTACTTGATTAGTCGGGCGTCTGAGGTCAGACATCTGACTTCCAACTGGCGATTTAATGGGAGAGACGCTTGATGGGAGACGGGAGATGCAAGGACGAGCTGTGTTTTGCGTTTTCCGTCTCCCGTCCAGCATAAAGCGAGCAGTACATGAATAAAATTAGATCGAGCATTGCATCATGAAACTACAATTCAGTCCCGAAGATGAACAATTCCGCGCTGAGATTGCCACATGGCTTGCCGATAACTTGGTGGGCGAATTTGCGCAGCTAAAGTTTCGCGGCGGCCCTGGTGATGAGCATATGTTTCCGGCAGAGCGTAAGCGCTGGGAACGCAAATTAGCCGAAGGCGGCTGGACCTGTGTGGCTTGGCCTAAAGAGTACGGTGGCCGAGGTTTGTCGATTGAACAGCAAGTTATATTCTTTGAAGAATACGCTCGTGCCGGAGCGCCTGGTCGTATGGGCCATATTGGCGAGGGTTTGGCGGGGCCAACCTTAATTGCCTTTGGTAGCGAAGCGCAAAAGCAGCAATACCTACCCGGCATTTTGTCTGGCACCGAATTTTGGTGTCAGGGTTATTCTGAACCAAGCGCGGGTTCGGATTTGGCAAATGTTAAAACCAAGGCGCGTTTTGATGAGGCGAGTGGCAAGTGGATTTTAAACGGCCAAAAAGTCTGGACCTCCTTGGCTCATGAATCTGAATATTGCTTTGTTATTGCGCGGACTGATCCTGAATCGAAGGCCCATAAGGGCTTGGGTTTCTTTCTTATAAAAATGGATCAACCCGGCGTCACAGTTAGACCGATAGAACAAATCACGGGCACGTCTGAGTTTAATGAAGTGTTTTTAGACGACGCCGAATGCGCAGCAACCGACATTGTTGGTCAACCCGGTGACGGCTGGAAAGTGGCGATGGGCTTGCTAGGTTACGAGCGGGGAGTGTCTACCCTCGGTCAGCAAATGGCTTTTCAAAACGAACTAAATGAAGTGGTTGCCGTAGCAAAGAAAAACGGCGCCGCCCAAGATCCCGTGATTCGGCAGCGTATTGCCGATGCGCATATCGGTTTAAAAATTATGCGCTACAACAGCATGCGTATGCTGTCGGGAAATAGTGGCGACGGCAGTCTGCAAAAAGAAGCGCTGATTTATAAATTGTATTGGGCAACATGGCATCGTGATCTAGGCGAACTAGCGATGGATATATTAGGTGCCGAGGCAGATATTTTGCTCGACGCACCCTATGAATTAAGTCGCTTGCAGTCGCTATTCTTGTTCACTCGTTCAGATACGATTTACGGCGGCACCAACCAAATTCAGCGCAATATTATTGCCGAGCGTGGTTTGGGAATGCCGAAGGAGTTGCGGCCGTAGTTGTACGGGAGATGCTTGACGGGAGACGAGAGACGCTAATTCAAAACCAACCCTATCGATCTTGCCTTTGCATTTTTCGTATCTCATCTAGCGTAGGTAGCTATAACAAATTAAAAAGTATGATTAATTTTTCAGGATAATACCGGTGTCGAGAAATGCTGCGCTTTCAGCTCAGCGTCTCCCGTTTCCCGTCAAGCATATAGCCAAGCATTAAGCGGAGATAACAATGAACATCAAAGTTCCAGAATACGTTCAAGGCCATGGTCTTTTAAAAGGCAAGTCAGTTCTGATTACCGCTGCAGCGGGTGCCGGTATTGGCTTTTCGGCTGCGCAACGTGCGATTGAAGAAGGCTGTCGCGGCATTGTGATTAGCGATATTCACGAAGGTCGCTTAACGGCCTCAGTTGAAAAACTCAAAGCTGAAACTGGCTGTGAACAGGTTTACGGCAAGGTTGGTAATGTTGCCATAGAAGAAGACGTGCAAGCGCTAATTAATACCGCTGAGGAATTGCTGGGTGGCGTCGATGTATTAATTAATAACGCCGGTCTGGGTACTACAAAGCTGCTCATCGAGATGGAAGACCCAGAGTGGAATAAAGTTATCGACGTGACTCTAAATGGCACCATGCGTATGACTCGTTACATGATGCGGGTCATGAAAGAGCGTGGTCATGGGGTGATTGTGAATAACGCCTCTGTACTCGGTTGGCGGGCGCAAAAAGAGCAGGCGCATTATGCTGCTGCTAAAGCCGGAGTGATGGCGCTAACCCGCTGTGCGGCATTAGAGGCTGCAGACTTTGGTGTGCGTATTAATGCTGTGGCACCGTCGTTGGCGGTACACGCCATGTTGAAAAAATCTGCGCCTGCAGAATTACTCGCCGAACTTGAAGGCCGCGAAGCCTATGGTCGCGGTGCCGAGGTGTGGGAAGTGGCTAATATCATGATGTTCCTCGCCTCAGATTATTCCAGTTATATGACTGGCGAGATTGTGAGTTGCTCGTCACAGCGAGCCTAATGAACGGGAGATGCTAGACGGGAGACGGAAGACGCTGGGCGAATTTTTATTGGCCTCTCCCGTCTCCCATTTAACGTCACTGCCTTTGCATAAGCACTGAGTATCAAAATGCAAAATCAAATTTCAAAAAGGATACAAAAACAATGAAAGAAGCCGTTATTGTTTCAACAGCACGTACCGGAATGGGTAAATCTTTTCGCGGCGCATTAAATAATACCGAAGCCCCTGCCATGGGTGGCCATGTTGTTCGCGCGGCGGTGGAGCGTGCGGGTATTGATCCGGCCTCGGTGGAAGACGTTATTTTTGGTGCTGCTGCGCAGCAGGGTACGCAGGCTTATAACCTTGGGCGTCTGTGCGCCGTAGCTGGAGGTTTACCTGACAGCGTGCCGGGTATGGCGATTGAGCGTCAGTGTTCGTCTGGTTTGATGTCGATTGCATGGGCTGCAAAGTCGATTATGTGTAATGAAATTGATATCGCCGTTGCCGGTGGTTTGGAATCTATTTCACTGGTGCAAACTAAGCATAAAAATAGTTACCGCAACGTGTCGCAGACGGTTTTGGATATAGACCCCACTGCGTATATTCCGATGCTAGAAACAGCAGAGATAGTCTCTGACCGCTACGGTATTAGCCGTGAAGCTCAAGATATTTATTCACTGCAAAGTCAGCAGCGAGTTGCCGCCGCCCAGCAGGCGGGTTTGTTTAAGGCGGAGATTTCACCCTTTGCGACCAGCATGTCGGTGTTTAACAAAGACACCAAAGAAACGACCTTTAAAGACGTTATTTTGGAGACGGATGAATGTAACCGTCCGTCTACCACGCTTGAAAGCCTCTCCTCTCTGGAGCCGGTATTTAAAGACGGACAGTGGGTTAAGCAGGGCCGCTTTATTACCGCCGGTAATGCGTCGCAGTTGTCAGATGGTGCGTCAGCATGCATTGTGATGGACAGAAAACTGGCTGAGCAAAAAGGCTTGGCGCCCCTTGGTATTTATCGCGGTATGGCCGTAGCCGGTTGCAAGGCTGACGAGATGGGCATTGGCCCGGTGTTCGCTATTCCTAAATTGCTGAAACGTGCTGGTCTAAAAGTCGATGACATCGGTCTGTGGGAATTGAACGAAGCTTTTGCCTGTCAGGTGATTTACTGCCGCGATCAACTCGGTATCGATAATGACAAACTGAACGTGAACGGCGGCGCAATTGCCATCGGTCACCCCTTTGGCATGAGCGGTGCGCGTATGGTCGGTCACGCACTGATCGAAGGCAAACGCCGTGGTGTTAAATACGCAGTAGTCACCATGTGTATTGGTGGTGGTATGGGGGCGGCTGCTTTATTTGAAATAGCATAAGTTATATAGGGCGGAGTTAAATCTGCCCTACATCCTTTGCCGTTAGATACACCCGTAAATCAAACTCGAGCTGGTGATAGTCGGGCAGCATATAGGTACAAAGTTTGTAGAACGCTTTGTTGTGATCGTGCTCTTTCAAATGCGCTAGTTCGTGTACCACAATCATCTCTAAAAATTCCGGTGCCGCGTCTTTGAATAGCGCCGCAATACGGATTTCCTTTTTTGCTTTAAGCTTGCCACCTTGAACCCGCGAAACTGCCGTGTGTAAACCCAGTGCACGGTGGGTGAGGTCTAGGCGATTATCAAAAAGTACTTTATCAATTTGCGGCGCGCTGCGAAGATTTTCTTGCTTGATTGTATTTACATAAGCGTACAACGCTTTATCGCTTTGAATGCTGTGCTGACCGCCGTAGCGCTTTGATAAATATTCGGCCAAGCGCTGTTCGTCGATAAGAGTGCGGATTTGATTTTGTAAATGCTCGGGGTAGCCCTGCAAATATTTTAACGCGGGATTATTGTGTATTGGTTTCATTCATCCGTCGCCTGTGCAGAGGTCGGTAGGCCAAAGACCTTGTCGAATGCCCAGGTAAAAACAATGGCGTAGAAAAAGAAGGTAATTAGCAGCCCGATCTCTGCAATCAAGGCCTGCCATATGGTGATGTTCAGCCAATATGCCGTGAGCGGTACTAAAACAATAACCAACCCACCCTCAAAACCGGCACCGTGAACTAAGCGGCGTTGGAGTGACCGGCCCTTAGTGACTTGCTTCTTTTCCCAGCGCTCAAACAGCGCGTTAAACACATAGTTCCAAATTAGCGCGATGGTCGCCATCAGTACCGACAGCGGCAGGGTAGAAGACACGTCGGCGTCAAAGGCGAAAGTGAGTATTGGGGTGACCATGGCAACCGCACCTATTTCATACAGAAGGGCTTGGCAGACGCGGCGGTTGGTAGGGCTCATGAGCGACTTCGTGAATAATGGGTGGTTTACGAGATCGCTATGGTAGCTGATTTGGGTATGGGCTGCAGGGTGCTAGTGTATTCAGCAGCCCATGGTGGGGTGGGCTAGTAATATAGAGTTGCGTGTATTCAATAGATACACTAAGATGTGTATCTATTGAATACACGGAGGGCGCCACTATGTCTAAATCTGCACCTATTAATATGAGGGTTGAGCCGAGCCAGCATGCCTTGCTCACTAAGGCCGCAGCGCTTTTACATAAGGACAGAAGTGCCTTTATTTTGGATGTTGCCTGTCGCGAGGCGCAAAACGTGCTGCTGGATCAGCGTCTGTTTCAACTTAATGAACAAGATTTTGTTGTATTTGAACAGGCTTTGACAGCCCCAATTACTGAAAATGCTGCATTGAAAGCCTTATTAAAAGAGCCATCTCCTTGGCAAAACTAACTGCGCCTGCATTGCTGCGTGCAGAGCATCATACTAGTGGATTTTGCTGCGGTAATGGTACGTTAGATGATTGGCTCACTAAACGTGCGCTTAAAAATCAAAATAGTGGCGCCAGTAAGACGTTTGTAATCTGTGAGTCTGATTCAACGGTAATAGGATTTTATGCGCTTGCCACCGGCAGTGTAGAAAGGAGTCTAGCGACAAGTAGTTTATCTCGCCAAATGCCTGATCCAATACCGGTGATCATTCTCGGCCGTCTAGCGGTTGATGAAAAGTTCAAAGGCAGAAACTTGGGCGCGTCATTACTCAAAGACGCGATACTGAGGACGCTCTTTATCGCCGATAGCGTCGGTGTGCGTGGTCTGCTGGTTCACGCAATTTCCGAAGACGCAAAGCGCTTCTATTTAAAATATGGATTTAAAGAATCGCCAATGGATGCTATGACCTTGATGATTTCTGTGGCGTCATTAAAACAACATTTATGAGTGTTTAATTAATCGTGTTTTGGTACGTGACGCTGATGAGTTTTTATAGAAAGGCTGTTCAGCACGAATTAAGGTAATTTAAATTAGGGAGTTAGCGTGCATGACATTGCAAGCGTCAAAGAGTCGAGAGGGCCATGTCTATGTGCTGACACTCCCCAGTGTCGGAGTATATAAAAATTGGAGGTACCGATTACGCTCCGCTGAAGCGTATAAAAGAAATCAATTCGTGTGAACCTTATAAGAGCTTAGGGCCTTGGACTCTTCACGACAACTGGTGGAGGACGATACTACACTCTAAATATTGGTTCTCACGAAGTTGCGTTTGCAACGACACTAGCGATATATATAAACTCCATATAGTTTAAGCGGAACAGCCCATTTAGAACGCTTAGATGAAGTATGTTAACGAAAGCAGGTGCACTACAACTACAGCGTGTCGGTGCGCTGAACAGGGCTACTGTTTCTTTCTTCCCGCAGCTTTTTTCTGACACCCATCAGCATCTTGCCAAAGGTGTTGTCGCCCCGCATGTCGCGGCCGCTGCCCCAGAAGTAGTCATACTGGCTGAGGTTCTTAATTTCAATCTCGCCCGAGTCTAATAGCAGTTGAGCCACATCTGTGTGGGTGCGACATTTTATGTAGGTGGCGCGGGTCATATAGGTCACGCTGTTTTTCTTCCAATCTTTGCGCCGGCTGTGTTTTTTACTCTTGCCTAGCTTTGCTGCTTCAGCTGGGTGGGGTGCATTGCGGATTTGTTCGCGGTATTCGGCGTCGTCAAATTTCATCGCCTGATAATAATGTTCGACCGACGGCCACTCGAAGCCGTCCAGCTCAAACGCAAGTTTAGAATAAGACGCCAATGGATGGTTGGCATCATCCCGCGTGAGCGTGAGGAGTTTGGCTTCTTCTTTTTTGTCAAAAAACATAGGGCTTTTCCAAATACTTAGGAAGCAGGGTAAATATTATATAGGCTTCCTGTCAGGAATAGGTGATCAATTGCTCTTGTGTCCAAGTCATATAGTTGTTCTATTTCGTTGTAATGATCTGATTTATTGCTGGTAGAGCTTGCGCTTAAGGATAGTCACTAAGGCAGTATTATTTACCATTTTTTGTAAAGAACAGGTAGGCTTAAGCTTAGTGTTTAATTTCAGGTCTAAAATTTTACGAGTAAGTGTAGCGCCCATTCGCTTGCTAGTATCGTCACAGAGATATAAAAATGACTGAATCAATTATTCTTCACCACTACGACAAATCACCCTATGCGGAAAAGATTCGCCTAATGTTTGGCTTGACCAATACGTCGTGGTCTTCATTACTTTCGCCCGCATGGCCGCCGCGGCCGAATCTTGACCCATTAACTGGCGGCTATCGCAGAATCCCTGTGGCTCAAATTGGAGCGGATATTTTTTGTGACACGGCATTAATTGCGCAGGAGGTGGCAAGACTAAGCGGTAGCGCGGCGCTTGACCCTACAGCGGTCGATGGCAGTGCACTAGCCTTAATGCAGCAAGCAGAAGGCCAAGCATTTTTTGCGGCCATCGCTACGGTGCCGCCATTGCGTTTAATAAGCACAATGATGCAAGGTTTTGGTCCGGTAGGGACATATCGCTTTATTAAAGACAGAGTCTCCCTGTTAAAAGGCGGAGCGAGTCGGCCGCCTAAAGGCGAGAAGGCGAAGGTGGTGATGGATTCGCTGTTTTATGCGCTAGAGGTAAGACTGAGCGAGTGTGCATGGGTGGGAGGAGATAGTCCTTCAGTGGCGGATTTGGCGGTGTTTCATCCATTGTGGCTGCACGTCAGCTGTAACCGGAAACCGCTAGAGGCCAGCCAAAAAATACAGCAATGGTATAGCCGAGTAGAAAATATTGGCCACGGCACGCGCAGCGAAATTTCTCAGGCAGACGCGTTTAAACAAGCGCGAGAGTCGGAGCCACGCCTTCTGCCTGTCAGTGTAAGTGATGCGCCGGTAGCCATAGGCGCAGTAGTGGAAGTTGCGCCGCTAGACTACGGTGTTGTGCCGGTAAAAGGAACGCTGGTGGCCGTAACCGAGAGTCGTATCATTGTTGCTCGGGAAACTGCTGATTTTGGGAAGCTGCATGTTCACTTTCCACGCGCGGGCTATTCTATCGTCGCCAAATGATTGACGCGGGCCTAAACTCCGGCCCGTTTTTGTGGTGTTCTATCTGTATTAAACATCGAGTAGATATGTATGAACCGTCGTAAAAAGGGCAATGCGGCATCAAAGGCGAGGATTAAAAAGGCGAACGCTAAATTGGCCACCAATACTAAGCCTAAATATATTAGCAAAGCTGAGCGGGCGAAATTAGAGCTTGAGTCCACTTCGGCTGCCGTAACTGCTGATGGTAATGCCGTCCACGTATCGTAGTTGTTACATGCGCACCCTCGCTTGACTTTAACGTATCCAAACTCTGACTTCACGAGAAGGTTTACACTGTAAACTTTGCCGTGATAGCATTATTGCTCTAATAATTGTGAGCATATCAATATGCCGAATTTTCTCTTTCATGGTCGTCGGCTCCTGCTGTCTTATTGCATTGAGGGGCTGTTGCGTTTTGTGCATTGGCGTAAAAGGCGGCAAGTTGCTCGTGGGCTGGTTAGTCCAGCTGCGGTGGTAAACAGGCAAATACCTGAGCACCCTAGAGCGCCGGAAGATTTTAGGCCGTTGGAGAACGCGTGTTTTCAGAATCCCTATCGTTTTTACGCGATGTTACGAGAGCAGTATCCCGTCTATCGCTTACAGAATGGTATTTACTGTGTGTCGCGCTACAGCGACATTACTATGGTGTGTCGTGATACCGAGGTGTTTTCCTCTACCCATCAGGGTGCCATTGTGGGCTTAAAGCCTCATCAAACGATTTTGGAAGAAGGCCGAAAGCAAGACCGGCTTGCCGAATTGGGCCTTACGCCCTGCGATGTGTTAGCCGTGGCTGATCAGCCCCAGCACAGTAATGACCGCAAGGTTGGCCACAAGGGCTTGAACTCGCGCTTTGTTAAAAGTCTGGAAGACGATATTGAAAGTCTATGCCATCAATTGATGGATGAGTTTATCGATAGCGGTAAAGTGGAGTTTATGCAGGAAGTCGGTTGGCGATTGCCGATGATGGTTATTATTAAGTTACTGGGTTTTCCCGCCGAGGATTATCAGAAAATAAAGTACTGGTGTATGCATACTATTTCTACTCAAAGCGGTGTCGCCAGTACTTTAGAGATTGCAAAAAGCCGCGCTGAGATTTTGGTGTTTATTCGCTATTGTTGGCAGCAATTAGCGATAGCGAAGAAACATCCCCGTGATGATCTTTGCGGTGTTTTTGTTAATGCCGCGCTAGATCCAAGCAACCCAATGACAGATCAGCAGGTGGTGAGCAGTATTTTTCAGTTACTGGTTGCGGGTAGTGATTCATCGGCCACTAGTATGGGCAACGCGCTAAAGCTGTTAATTGAGAATCCTGACATCGAAGCGGAAATACGTGCCGATATGGATAAACTCGACAGCTTTATCGAAGAAGTCTTTAGATTAGAGGCGGCGTTTCAAGGGCATTTTCGGTGGACGAAAACTGACACGGAATTGCACGGCGTAGCATTGCCAGCAGGCAGCCGGGTATTTTTAATGTGGGCCGCGGCGAATCGTGATGAGACGATATTCGAAAACCCAGACCAGATTGATTTGAACCGGCACAATGGGAAAAAGCACCTTACCTTTGGTCATGGTATTCATGCTTGTATTGGTCGTGAACTAGCGCGGAGCGAAATTCGGATTGTATTGCGGGCATTCTTGTCACGTACCGCGAACTTGAAAATCACTGGCGATGCGCCGTTTATTGCATCGATGTTTGCTCACACATTGCAAAAACTACCGGTGAGTTTTGATGTTGTTGCCGTCCCATCACAGGAGCGAGCCGCCTAGATGCAGCAGGCTAAAATAGAGCGAGTGAAAATAGTCCATGGCTAAACCTGTGCGTAATAAACAATCCTATATCGATGCGGCCATCGCGGTGATTAGAGACGAAGGTTTTGAGAGCTTGTCGATGCGGAAAGTTGCCGCCAAGCTCGGTGTCAGTGCGATGGCGATGTATAAACATTTTCCGAATAAAGATGCGTTGCTTAGCAGTGCACTGGATGATTTTATTGGTAGAGCGGATGTGCTACCCGATAAAGACATGGATTGGGACGTCTGGCTTGCTGAAGTTGCTCGGCGAATGTTTTTGGCATTGAGCGAGGAAATAGATTGGGTTCCTCTGCTTGGTGCGCTCGGTGCGGGTGAGCAAGCCGCCAAGGTGACAGCGCAGTTTATTGAAAAACTACGGCATGCGGGGTTTACCAGCTTGCAGGCGACTGATGCATATTTTGCACTTATTCAGTGTGTGATTGGTGCGGCATGTTTGCAGGTGTCGCTTCGTGCTGAAAAACAAGGCCTACTTAAAGGGGCGAGCGTTAAGCCGCCAGCAAAAGCTGGCAGCGCTGCTCAGAGACTTCAGATCGATATTAGTATGGCTTTAATTATTTCAGCGCTGCGTCGACAACTTGACGGCCCACAGCCAGCGTCGTAATTTTTCGCTGCTTATGCACTCGCTTGATGAGCAATATACGCGGTGATAAATGCCGCTTCTTGAAAGCCTTTTAGTTCGGTATCCGCAAAGGGAATCTGAAGCGGGTTGTCTGCGAGTACGGCTTTGGCTTGTGATGACGTAAGGACAACAACGTCGATGTCAGTAATCAGTTGAATCGTGGCTTCTAATTTAAAACTGATGGCACCACCGGCAAATTTTCCCTTGGGCAAGCGGCCTTTGATGGCGACTTTATCGACTTTGTAGTCTCGCATAAGTTGAGAAAAAGTGGCTTGAAATTGCTTTAGGTCTTCTCTGTCATGTTCTTTGGGTAAGCTGATTTTTCGCGCTCTGCAATCAGGGATATTAAATTGCTGATTCTCTAAATTAAGTAGGCAAACTACGGCATCGTTGCCGGTGAGTTCTACGCCGCAAATTCTCATGGTGTTTCCTTGATATTGATGGTGTTGATATTGATGGTGTTGATATTTTGTTTTAGATCCGCGGCCCCGTTAGGTGCCGCAAAAAGTTTGTAATACCTGCTCGTTGGGTTTGGCAGGCATGGCGTAGCGCTGCTTTTCTGGGTCGAAAGTATGGGGGGTTTTCAGCACGTCTACCAGCTGATTAAAAAAGCTAAAGTCGTTATTGCGTTCTGCGGCGGTAATGGCTTCTTGCACTAGATGATTGCGAGGAATAAATACCGGGTTAGCTTTAAACATTTGGGCTTGGCGTTGCGCCGGTGTTTGGGTGTCTTCAATAAGACGTTGCCGCCACTGCTGTAACCACGGCGTAAAGCTGTCATTAAAGTCAAAAAGTTCGCGAACACTATTATTGATGCACTCAGCTTCGTCGGCCAATTCGGCTAGGCGGCGAAAGCACAGGGTAAAGTCTGCTTTCTCTTGCTTCATGAGTGTGAGCAGGTCTTGGTAAAGCGGGTCGTCCGCTTCGCTAAAGCTGTTCAAGCCCAATTTATCTTTAATAATATTTTGGTAGGCTTTGAGAAATAATTCGGGAAAGGCGTCTAGCGCTTGCTGGGCCAGTGTAATTGCACTTTTTTCGCTGGCATCGGGGCTGTTGTCTAATATCGGGAGCAAGGCTTGGGCGAGTTGTGCCAAATTCCAATGCGCAATGCTGGGTTGGTTACCATAGGCGTAGCGACCATTTCGGTCTATCGAGCTAAATACGGTTGCGGGGTCGTAGCTGTCCATAAAGGCGCAGGGGCCGTAGTCGACGGTTTCCCCGCAGAGCAACATATTGTCGGTATTCATAACGCCGTGAATAAAGCCGATGGATTGCCATTGAGCGATGAGCGTGGCTTGGCGACCAATAATTTCGTTAAGCATGGCAAAAATAGGATTGCTGGCTTGGGCAGCAGCGGGAAAGTGGCGATCTATTAAATAGTCACTCAGGTCTTGAACGGCGTCGGTATCTTGGCGAGCGGCGAAATATTGCATGGTGCCCACGCGAATATGGCTTTGTGCCACACGGCTAAATACTGCGCCGGGCAGGGCTTGATCACGAAACACCAGCTCGCCACTGGTGACGGCGCCGAGTGCGCGTGTGGTGGGTACGTTTAGTGCCGCCATGGCTTCGCAGAGAATATATTCGCGCAACACTGGGCCCAATGGTGATTTGCCGTCGCCACCACGGGAGTAGGGCGTGCGACCAGAGCCCTTTAGTTGCCAGTCGTAGCGAATACCGTTTTGGGCGACTAATTCACCGAGTAATACTGCACGTCCGTCGCCCAGTTGGGGGTTCCAGCCGCCAAACTGATGACCGGCGTACACGGTGGCAATGGGTTCTGCGCCCTCCGGTACGTGATTACCTGCCATGGTGGCAATGCCTTCGGGCGAGGCTAACCATTGCGGATCTATACCTAATTCTGCGGCTAAGTCTGTGTTGATACGGATTAGCTCAGGGCTCGGCACAGTGACGGGTGCCTGCGGGCTATAAAATCGCTCTGCTTGTTTGGCGTAGCTATTGTCGAAAGTGGGGCTGTTTGCGCTAGTCATGGCTTGGCCTGCATAAAACGGTAAGACAGTTCAGGTAGGATTTTTACATACCCTGCTTGGGGCGATTGTACATGAATCGCCCGCGACGAGTGGGGCTTGGTCCTATATAAGCGGTCCTGGCAGTCGTGTTTGTATGGCCTGTCGCAAGGACTTCAGTTTACGCGATGGCGAAAACCGCGACGCGGCGTGACAGACCAAGTAAAATTGCGCACAGCCGCTGTTTTCAAGGATGACAAAATTTCCGTCACAATAAGATAAATGGCACCGTTTAGAGGCAATAATACCCGCAGTAGCTGTGCTTTCTGCTTGGGTGAAAACGCCGTAAAACCGGAATTTAGAATGATAAATTCCGGATTGAATTGATAGCTGCCAGCAAGTCGGTCGTCGCAGAACGCAGTTAGTTTGAGCTCTGTGGTCTCGTTTAATAAGGATTTATGCATTATGCCTTGGTTTACACGTCTATTTTTTGTGTTATGCCGGATGTTGTCTGTGCCATTTCTTGCGGGGATTAATCCGAAGCTGGTGCAGTTTGACGAGTCCCTGCACGCGGAATTAGAGGGTAAGCCAGTTTGCTATGTGCTGCGACAGCATAGCTGGACAGATCGCTTTTTATTGGAGCGGGTGTTTAAAGCACATAAGTTGCCCCTGTTACGGGCGACTCCCGGAAAATTACCTGATAGTGAGCGGGCTGCGTGTTTGTATTTGCCGGTGCTCAATGGTCAGCGGGGCGGTGCGCGTGGCAGTAATACCATCGCGGCGCTCGTTGCGCAGGCGGCCGAGGGCGACTATCCCCTGCAAATTGTGCCGGTGTCGGTGTTTTGGGGTAGAGACCCTGGCAGCGAAACGTCATTTTTCAAATTGCTATTAGGTGATGGCGAGCGCGCGGGCGCGTTTCGTAAACTCATAGTTATTTTGGTGCAACGCCGCAATGTGCTCATTCATATTGCCCAGCCGGTGCGCTTTAGTACTTTTGTGGCGCGCAAGCAGGACCCCGTGGCTGCCGCTGCGGTGATGGCGCGGATGTTGTCGTTCTATTATTCCCGCCGTAAAACGGCGAGCCTTGGTCCCAGCTTATTGTCGCGTCAGCAAATTATAGATGTGGTACTACGTCGTCAGCTGGTTCGCGATGCTATTGCTGAGGAGCAAAAAGCGTCTATTGCTAAGCCTGATATGGTTAATAAGCAGGCTCGTAAAATGGCCGAAGAAGTTGCCGCTAATTTTGATGGCCGAATGATTCGTGCGCTAGAGCTGATATTAAGTTGGGCATTTCGGAAAATATTTTCTGGTTTGAAAATTCATCATATTGACCGTCTGCGCGAAACAGCAAATAGCCGGCAATTAATTTATATGCCGTCGCATCGTAGTCATTTCGATTATTTGCTGATCTCTTACACGTTATATGTGCAGGGCTTGGTGCCGCCACATATCGCCGCTGGGGTAAATTTAAATTTTTGGCCGGTAGGTGGTTTGTTACGCCGTGGTGGCGCGTTTTATATACGCCGCAGCTTTGGCGGACAGAAATTATATTCAGCTGTATTTAAGTCATATTTAGATGTGCTACTGGGGCGTGGTTATCCCGTCGAGTTTTTCCCCGAGGGTGGGCGAAGCCGCACCGGTCGTTTGCTGCCACCGAAGAAAGGTATGCTGAAAATGACGGTGGAAAGTTTTGTGCAGCAGCCTGGCCGCAAAGTAGCCTTGGTGCCAATATATGTGTGTTACGACAAATTAGTGGAAAGCGCCTCGTATGTGAAAGAGCTGCGTGGCGGCACTAAGCAAAGCGAGTCGGCGGGTGGTTTACTAAAAGCCCGCAAGATTTTTAAGGCGTCTTACGGTAGTCCGCATGTGGCATTTGGTCAGCCTATCAGTCTGGATGAGTGCTTTAGTCATATCGAACCAGATTGGCGTAAACGCACCCAAGCTGGCGATCACTCTTTTGTGCCTGCCGTAATCGACTACATTGCTCAGGAAAATATGGAGCGGATTAACGCGGCAGCGGTGGTAAATCCCATCGGCTTAGTCGCCATGATTTTGCTGTCTAGTCCGCAGCATGCAATGGCAGAAGACGAGCTACTGCTGCAAATAGATCATTTTATTGCGATTTTGCGGCGCCTGCCGTATAGCTCTGATATCACTCTGCCAGAAGGGAGTGCGAAGGAAATTTTTGAACAGGCGGCGCGCACGGCAGGACTTTCCAGAATTGATCACCCTTGGGGGCCGATTATTACGGCAACCGGTAAAGAAGCTGTCATGCTGACCTATTACCGTAACTCAGTCATGCATGTCTTGGCCCTGCCGAGTTTGATCGCGCGCTTTTTTCGTCATAGCCAAACGGTCAACGAAGCTGAATTAATTGAAGGCTGCGTACTGCTATACCCTTTTGTTAAAAATGAATTGTTTTTGCGAACTAAAATTGAAGATTGCGCCGAAGCAGTTAAAGAGCAAATTAACAATTTGATCGCACTCAATTTGCTCACCCGAGATGGTGTTAATGGCAGTTTAAGTCGCGCCAATGTTGGTACCGAAGGCTATGCGGTATTAACCGGATTGGGCCGGATTTTGCGAGAGACCTTTGAACGTTACACCATTACCAGTTTACTGTTGGTGCAGGATATTTCTGAGGTGCCGGCCTTGCGCGACGATGTGGAGGTACACACCATTGAGATGGCTCAGCGTTTGGCTATTTTAAGCGGTCGCGAAGCACCGGAATACTTCGATAAAAACCTCTTCCGCGGCTATATCGACACCTTGATTCAACAAGGCTTGCTCTTGGTTAACGAGCAGGACTCTGGTGAATTTTTGCGGGTAGATAAACGCTTGGAAGCGCTTTCGCAGCGCTGGGTCGCCTTGCTTGGCCCAGACGTTCAGCAGAGTATGCAACAGTTGATTCGCAAGCCGGTAATGAATGAGGCTTAGCTTATTGCGGGTGGCCTAGGAATTGCTGAGTCGATCTAGGGATATATCGATGTGTGTTGCGTGGATTAGGGGCAGAGGTCAATGAAGTTCGAGAAAGTGAGCTTAGACGGCCAATACGTTCGGCTCGAGCCGCTGTCAATTCACCACAAGGACGGTTTGTGCGAAGCGGTGGCCGACGGCGAGTTGTGGAATTTATTCGTCACCAAAGTGCCGCGTATTGAGGCGATGGACGAATTTATTGGCAATGCCTATTACGCCCTCGAAGAGGGTGATGGCGTGGTGTTCGCTACCATCAATAAGGCGACGGGCAAGGTCGTCGGCTCGACCCGTTTTATGCGAGCGGTTCCGGTCAATAAACGAGTGGAAATTGGCTACACCTTTCTGGCCCTGTCGGCGCAACGCACACGTATTAATACCGAAGCGAAGATGCTCATGCTTGAGCACGCTTTTGAGGTGCTGGACCTAAACCGAGTTGAATTTATCACCGATTATTTGAATCACCAGTCTCGTAATGCAATTTTGCGTTTGGGGGCGAAGCAGGAAGGGGTGTTGCGCAACCACATGATTATGCCGGACGGCCGGATCAGAGATTCGGTGTCATTTAGCATTATCAAAAATGAATGGCCCGGCGTGAAGCAGCATTTGGCCGCTAAATTGACGGGGCTTGCCTGATTTAAGGCGGTGGCTCTTCGTTCAGAGCGTGAATCTGTGGGTATTTTTGAGGTTCCCCCACGGTGCCGGCTCGGTTACAATGTTTTGACATTCTAATTACGTGTGACGAGTCCGAAGAAATGGTGCATAACGCCCGCATGACACAGCTGTGTGATTGCCGTCGATGGCGATGGTAGCTCTTGCAATAAGCGAATTACTGCAAGAGATTTTTGCACGGTAGTTATTTTGCCCTCTGCCGGCGTCAAAATCGTACTCAGTCGGTCATTTATAGCTATAAACTCCCTCATTCCGTGCGATTTTTCCTTGCCAGAGAGCAAAATTCCGGCTCGTGCAAAGGTCTCTGCAATTAGCAGATTACCAAGCCGAACCCCATTTTTAAGGATTTATCATGCAAGCCCAGCGATACAATGAACTGGCGCAGCAAAGCTATAACCGTATTCCGGTTTACCGCGATGTGCTGGCCGATCTCGATACCCCTCTCAGTGCCTATTTAAAACTTGCCGCCGAGCCCTACAGCTTTCTGTTTGAGTCTGTGCATGGCGGTGAGAAATGGGGCCGTTACTCCATTATTGGTCTTGGCGCGCGCACCATACTGCGGGCCGAGGGCCGGCTCGTTACCATCTCTCGCGACGGCAACATCATCGAAAGTCATGACTGCGAAGATCCTTTGGCCTTTGTTGAAGATTTTCAGGCGCGTTATCAGGTGCCGGAAATCGAAGAGCTGCCGGCGTTTTACGGTGGCTTAGTGGGCTATTTTGCCTATGACTGCGTGCGTTATATCGAGCCTAAATTGATGCCCAGCACGCCGCCAGACGTGTTGGGTACACCTGATATTTTATTGATGGTGTCTGAGGAATTACTGGTTTTCGATAACCTGTCAGGCATCGTTAAGATTATTACCCATGCTGATCCGGCCGATGACCGAGCGTACAGCAAGGCGCAGGAAAGACTAGATTCTTACGAGCAGATGTTGCGCGGTTTATCGCCCATGCTACCGGCCTTGAATTTGGATGCCGACGGCGTTGCTGAAACCGATTTTGTGTCTAGCTTTGGTGAAGATAATTTTAAAGATGCGGTAGAAAAAGTACGTGAATACGTGCTGGCTGGCGACGCCATGCAGGTGGTGTTGTCGCAGCGTTTGAGTATCCCCTTCACTGCCTCCCCCTTAAATTTTTATCGCGCACTTCGCCACCTTAACCCCTCGCCGTATATGTACTACCTCAATTTGGAAGATTTCCATATTGTGGGTTCCTCACCGGAAATTTTAGCGCGCCTAGAGCACGGCGAAGTGACGGTGCGGCCGATAGCGGGTACTCGCCGTCGCGGTCATACCGAGGCAGAAGACCTAGAGCTTGAAAAAGAGTTGTTGGCTGACCCCAAGGAAATTGCTGAGCATTTGATGTTGATTGATTTGGGTCGCAATGATGCTGGACGCGTCGCTAAAACCGGCACGGTGGAATTGAGCGATAAAATGGTGGTGGAGCGTTACTCCCATGTGATGCATATCGTGTCCAATGTCCGCGCCCAAGTGCGTGATGACATTAGCGCGATGGATGTGCTGCGGGCGACTTTGCCGGCGGGTACCCTGAGCGGTGCGCCGAAGGTTCGCGCTATGGAAATTATTGACGAGCTGGAGTCTGTGAAGCGCGGCGTATATGGCGGCGCGGTTGGCTATTTGAGTTGGAATGGCAATATGGATACCGCCATTGCGATCCGCACGGCGGTGATTAAAGACGGCCAGCTTCATATTCAAGCTGGCGCGGGGATCGTGGCAGATTCGCAGCCGCGGTTGGAATGGAAGGAAACTATGAATAAGGCGCGGGCGGTGTTTAAGGCGGCGTCTATGGTGCAAAGCGCGGCGAGTAAATCTGACAACAACGGGGAGGCGTCATAATGTTATTAATGATCGATAATTACGACTCCTTCACCTACAACGTCGTGCAGTATTTTGCCGAGCTAGGTGCAGACGTGAAAGTGCTGCGCAACGATGAAGTCACGATTGAAGAAATTCGCGCTCTGGCGCCGACGCATCTGGTGATTTCTCCGGGCCCTTGCACACCAAATGAAGCGGGTATTTCGCTAGAGGCAATTAAAGCCTTTGCTGGCAAGATACCAATTCTTGGCGTGTGTTTGGGGCATCAAAGTATTGGACAGGCCTTTGGCGGCAACATTGTGCGCGCGCGCGAAGTGATGCACGGTAAAACCTCGCCAATGCATCACCACAATAGCGGTGTGTTCACGGGCTTGAATAATCCGGTGGTGGCAACCCGTTATCACTCCTTGGTGATTGAGAAAGACAGCCTACCAGATTGCTTGGAAGTGACGTCGTGGACGCAAAACTCTGACGGTTCCGTCGATGAAATTATGGGTGTACGGCACAAAACCTTAGATATCGAGGGTGTGCAATTTCATCCTGAATCCATTTTGTCTGAGCAGGGCCACGAGCTGTTTAAAAACTTTTTGGAGCGCAGCGCATGAGCACCATGAATATTAAAGATGCCTTGGGCTTGCTGGTCCGCAATTTGAGTTTAAGCACCGAGGATATGGCGTCGGTAATGCGGGACATCATGACCGGACAATGCACCGACGCTCAGATTGCGGCGTTTTTGATTGCCCTGCGCATGAAAAGCGAAAGCCTTGATGAAATTGAAGGGGCCGCTCGCGTAATGCGCGAGCTTGCCACGCCAGTTGATATTTCTGGTTTAGATCATGTGGTTGATATTGTTGGCACCGGCGGTGACGGCGCTAATCTGTTTAATGTCTCATCGGCCAGTACCTTCGTTATTGCTGCGGCGGGCGCCAAGGTTGCCAAGCATGGTAACCGTTCGGTGTCGTCTAAAAGCGGCAGCGCAGATGTATTAGAAAGCGCGGGTATTCAGCTAGATTTGAGTCCCCAGCAGGTTGAGCGCTGCATTCGTGAAGTGGGTGTTGGCTTTATGTTTGCGGTTAATCACCACAGTGCGATGAAGCACGCTATTGGTGTGCGGCGCGATATTGGCCAGCGCACCATTTTTAATATTTTAGGGCCACTGACAAATCCCGCCGGCGTAACCCGTTTGGTCTTGGGTGTGTTCAGCTCAGAGCTTTGTCGGCCCTTGGCCGAGGTGATGAAACGCCTTGGCGCCGAGCACGTGATGGTAGTGCACGCCAAAGACGGTTTAGATGAGATTAGCCTAGCATCAGCAACAGAAGTGGCTGAGCTTAAGGACGGCGAGATTCGTGAGTACCTACTGACCCCAGAAGACGTGGGGCTGGAGAGTCAGAGTTTGGTTGGTTTAGATGTTGCAGACAGCCAGGCGTCTTTGGCTTTGATTCGTGATGCACTTGGTAAGCGTGAAACCGATGCCGGTAAAAAAGCGGCAGATATGATTGCCCTCAATGCCGGCGCGGCGCTGTATGTGGCCGGTGTGGTTAGTACCTTAAAGCATGGCGTGGCCTTAGCCGAGGACACCATTCACGGCGGCCAAGCGCTGGAAAAAATGGGTGAGCTGGCGGCTTTTAGTCAGGGCTTAAACCCGCCGAAAGAGACAGAGGCATGATGAGTGATAGCGGCACACCAACGGTTCTAAAAAAGATTCTTGATCGCAAACGAGAAGAAGTAGCTGAGCGCAGCGCGCTGGTGTCCATCGCTCAACTGCAAGCGCAGATCGCAAGCGCCTCAGCGCCACGCGGCTTTGTTAAGTCGATAGAAGCCAAACTCGCTGCAGGCAAGTCAGCGGTGATCGCTGAAGTTAAAAAGGCCTCACCCTCTAAAGGCGTGATTCGCGAGAACTTTGTTCCAGCAGACATTGCTGCGAGTTACGAAGCGGGCGGGGCAGCTTGTTTGTCAGTATTAACCGACGCAGACTTTTTTCAGGGCGCTGAACTGTATTTGCAGCAAGCCCGCGGCGCCTGTTCGCTGCCGGTAATCCGTAAAGATTTTATTATCGACCCCTATCAAGTCTATGAAGCACGAGCAATCGGCGCTGACTGTATTCTATTGATTGCTGCTGCCCTAGACGACGACACCATGGCAAGCCTGAACCAATTGGCGCAGAGCTTGGGTATGGATGTATTAATCGAAGTGCATAACGCCGAGGAATTGGCGCGAACTTTACCGCTGGGTAATCGCTTGGTGGGGATCAATAACCGCAATCTGCATAATTTTGAAACATCCCTGCAAAACACCTTCGATTTGCTGGCAGCAATCAGCGATGAGCATATCGTGGTGACTGAAAGCGGTATTCACACTGCAGCGGATGTGGCGGCAATGCGCGAGCACGGTGTGAATACCTTTTTGGTTGGCGAAGCGTTTATGCGGGCGGTGGAACCGGGGGAGAAACTGGCGGAGTTGTTTGGCTAGACGAGCCGCTGTACGCTGGATGGGAGACGGTAAACGCAAAAGTGGGAGGTCGTCGCTGAGCTTGCAAGAATGACTTGGCGTTAGATTTCTCCAATCTCAAGCTTTTGCGTCTCCCGTCTCCCGTTCAGCATTTTGCGGCACTTAGCGCGTGCCGTACACCACCATGGTTTTACCTTTCACCTGCACCAAACCCTGTTCTTCTAAGGTCTTTAATACACGGCCAACCATTTCCCGCGAACAACCTACAATCCGACCGATTTCCTGGCGGGTGATTTTAATCTGCATACCATCTGGGTGGGTCATTGCGTCGGGTTGTTTGCACAGATCTAAGAGCGTGCGTGCGACACGGCCGGTCACATCTAAAAACGCCAGATCACCCACTTTGCGGGTCGTTAGTCGCAGCCGCTTGGCCATCTGTTTACCCAGCGCCAGTAAAATATCTGGATACTGTTCATTCAGTTCGCGAAATTTACTGTAACTGATTTCGGCGATTTCACACTCGGTACGGCTTTTAACTAATGCGCTGCGGGTTGGCGGAATATCTTCATCAAAGACGCCCATTTCGCCGAAGAAGTCGCCTTTGTTGAGGTAGGCAACGATCATTTCTCGACCTTCGTCATCTTCGATAATGACTGTTACCGAGCCCTCAATAATATAGTACAGCGCGTCGCTGGCATCGCCGGCATAGATGAGCGTACTTTTACTGGGGTAGCGCCGCCGATGGCAGTGCGCGAGGAAGTCTTCTAAATTGGCGATTTCTGGTTTTAAGGAATTCAGCACTGTTTGGGTCTCTCGGGAAAGCAGGAAATCCATTTGGTAAATAAAGGGCACCTTGAAATGTTGTTATTCGCCCATAGCTGCTCGCAGTATGACTTGCTTTGCCGGCCTTGGCGAGCTTGAATCTGGACGCTGTGGTAAGCTTAGTACACTTTTTTGGTATCGCTATGAGGGTGAAATGAAAGCGACGGTTAAATGGGTAGACGGTGCGATGTTTTTGGCTGAGTCCGGCAGTGGTCACTCGGTAGTGATGGATGGCCCAGAGGATCACGGCGGCCGTAACATGGGTGTTCGGCCTATGGAAATGTTGCTGCTGGGTATGGGTGGCTGCGCTTCATTCGATGTGATGAGTATGTTAAAAAAGTCGCGTCAAGACGTAACTGCCTGCCGCTGTGAGCTAGATGCGGAACGCGCTGATGCGGTACCAGCGGTATTTACAAAAATACATCTGCGTTTTGTGGTGAGTGGTAAGGGTTTGAAAGACGCCCACGTCAAACGCGCGGTAGAGCTCTCTGCAGAGAAATATTGTTCTGCGTCGATTATGATGGAAGCGGCTGGGGTTGATGTTAGCCACAGCTATGAGATCGTCGACGGTGTCTAAGGCCGTGACTCGTCCTAATCCACATGGTGGTATGCGCCATATCGCGCTATTTGTGGAAAAATTTGACGACACCCTGCATTTTTACACCGAGTTGATGGGTATGACGGTGGAGTGGCAGCCGGACCCAGATAATATCTATTTGTGTTCCGGTAATGACAATCTTGCTCTGCACCGCTATCAGGGGCCGCAACGGCCGGTGGCGGGGCAGCGTTTAGATCATATTGGTTTTATTTTAAAAACACCGGAAGATGTGGACGATTGGCACCAGTTTTTAATGGCCAATCAGGTCAGTATTAAAACCGAGCCGCGTACTCATCGAGATGGCGCTCGCAGCTTTTATTGCCTCGATCCCGATGGCAATCTTGTTCAACTTATTTTTCATCCGCCGATTAGTGTTTGGATGTCGGGCGTCTGACGTTGGAAGCGGAAAGCATTCGCTTCGCTCATTTTAGCGTATTCCGTTTTCCTTCTAGCGTGAAGTCGGTGTGGGGCTTAGTCGCAAAGCGAATGCCTTTACGTCAGACATCCGACACCTGACGTCCGGCGATCAGTTGGCTAAACGTAATAGGTGCTGCCGGTCATGACTTTGGCCATTAGGCTCATGGCTTTTTTTACTGGACTTGGAAAAATTTGACCGCCTGCTTCTATGGCTTTGCTGGCGTGTTCGGCTTCGTCCTTTAGCATTTGTTGCAGTATCGCCCGGGATTTCTCATCTTCTGCCGGCAGGGTTTCTAGGTGTTCGCGCAGGTGTTCACAGACCTGATCTTCGGTTGCGGCGACAAAGCCTAGGCTAATTCGGTCGCTGATAGCGCCGGCCGCAGCGCCAATGGCAAACGAGGCGGCGTAAAAAAGTGGGTTTAGATGACTGGTATGGCTACCTAATTCTTTTAGGCGCTGTTCGCACCATGCCAGGTGATCAATTTCTTCGGTCGCTGAGTGTTCCATGGCTGCTTTAACTTCGGCGTTTTTTGCCGTCAGTGCCTGACCTTGGTACAGCGCTTGCGCACAAACTTCGCCGGTATGGTTAATACGCATAAGGCCCGCAGCATGACGGCGTTGCTCGTCGGCACCGAGGGAGCCGCTAATGTGTAGCGCAGGGCTGTGACGTTGCGCAGTGCTGCTGCCTTTAACAAGGGTTTTTAGGCTGCGATCGGCTCCCATAAGGGCGCGGTCAAGTAGGGTGTATTCACGAGTCATGGCGTCGTCCTCCGCGAGCTATTATAAAGAGTTTGGGTGGTTATGACTTGTTCTGCTGGTAGCCAGTCCAGCGTTTGATGGCCTCTGCCAGTTCCCAAAGACGAATAGGTTTTACCAAGTGTAAATCCATGCCAGCACGAAGATAGCTGTCGCGCTGTTCGTCGAGGGCGTTGGCGGTTAAACCAATAATTGGGGTGCGCTCGCGCTCTTCTTCTTTTTCAAATTGGCGGATTTGCCGAGTTGCTTCGGCGCCGTTCATGATGGGCATTTCGATATCCATTATCACCACGTCGAAGCGTTTGCGCATAAAGGTGTTTACCGCTTGTTGGCCGTTTTCGACATGGTGAACGGTGATGCCGAGGCTCTTTAGCATGCGGGTGAGCACCTGCGCATTGGTCGGGTTGTCTTCGGCAATCAAGCATTGCAATGAGTTTAATGAGAGCGCGTCGGTGCGATATTGGTCGGGTAGATGATTCACCGCGTTGGCGTCAAAGTGGCATTCGGCCAATAGCGCGCTGCGCAATGCGATGCCGGTGAGGGGCTTGCTTAAAATTCGGCGAACGCCGGCAGCCCGAAGTTCATCGCGGTCAAAGCTGATATTGGCATGGGCGAGCAACAGACCTATCGGGGGGTGTGGCTGGTCTTTGGTTTCGTCGTAAATGCGTTTGGCTAATTTTAGGCCGCCACCGGGCAGGGTGTGGTCGATGAGAATAATGTCGATTGGCGCGTTTATCAGTGATTGGTTGCGGATTGTGGCTATAGCGGCGTTATCGCTATTGGCAATAAATACGGACATGCCCCAGTTGCCACACTGCTTACTCACAACCTTGCAGAAGGTTTGGTTGCTGTCTACGACCAGTAATCGCTTATTACTGAGTAGGCCAGTACGAATTCGCAAGGTGCTGTTGTCATTGTTATTCGGTGCGCCAAGCTGCAGTGAAAAGCGCAGGGTGTGCAGACCATTGGCCGAGGTGCGCACGCTGGCGCTGCCGTTCATTAAAGTAATAAGTTGTGAGGCGATAGCAAGACGGGCGTTAATGATGCCGTCTTCTTCTGACGCCGAGCTACTTATGGCGAGCTTTTCTAAGGAGCTAAAGGGTCTGCCGCGATGGCTTAGTTCAAAGTTAAGCAAGCCTGGTTTGATGTCCGAGGGATAGACCTTGAGCAAGATATAGCCGGACTCAAAATGTTCAAAGGCGTTATTCATCACATGCGATAGCAGTTGGCGAATACGCGATGGATCGCCGATCAGTTTTTCGCTCACTTCGTTGTCGATATCGCAAATAAGCTCTAAGGCGCGCTCGGCGGCAATATTGCGGAATCCGGAAACCGACTCGTCGATAATCTCCGGCAAATTTAATAGCTCATTACGTAATTCAATGTCGCTTTCGTTGAAGCGGGTCGCCTGACTGGCTTCTTGTAGCAGTTGCAGTAGTTCGTGGCCGGAGCGCTGCAAGGTGCGAATATGATCTTCTTGGTTGGCGGTGAGTTGGGTTTCTTGGAGCAGCTCGGAAATACCAAGCATTGCACTCATGGGGGTTCTAATGTCGTGGGTGATGCGCACTAAAATATCAGTTTTAGCGCGGTTGACCGCGCCCAAAATCGCAATGCGCTGTTCGTCTTGGCTCTGCTTGCGTTGGCGCAAATAATGTCTAGCTATTAATAAGGCCGTATGAACGGTGCAGACCATAGTGGCGAGTAGCATGAGTATTACGTTGGTGGTCGTGGTGGTGATCACGCACAGACTATAGCTAAGCAAGGTTAGCAGTATGATGAGCGCCAGTGCGGTGCGGGTCACCATATAGTAGAAAATAAGCCGGCTGTAGGTTTGTAAAAAACAGTTGAAAGAAATGAATAACAACACTAGCGAATTCAGTGGGATCAAAATGTTGATTATAGTTGCGGCAATATGGGCGCCGCCAATGAGGCTGATGGCGGTGCCGAGAAGATTGATGACAATCGCGGCGCGCATCACCGTGGGCCAACGGCCGGGCTTATTAATGGGGTAAATGGGGAATCGCAGCGCGTAAATAAAATCAATGAGACTGATACCCATAATGGTAAAAATAAGGCTAATGCCATTCCAAGGTGGGAATAGTCCCTGTGGCGTGCCTATATAGCCCCAAGCAATAATTTGGCTGCAAATGACTAGTAGCGAAAAGCCCGCAGTAATGAGAAATAAGGAGTCAGCGTGCAGTGATGCACTAATAAGGCTGAAAATAACTAACAGGCCGAGAATGCCGAAAAATAGCGCATTGATAAATTCGCGCTGGCTAACATCGCCCAGAAAGCTAGTGTAGTTGTGTATCGACAGCGACAGTTGGCGGTCGAAGGGGTATTCCAAGGCGAGATAATAGGTGTTGGTACTGTGGGCGTTAACGGGAATAGAAAACAGCGTTTCAGCGCGAATTAAGGCGTCGGTGGCCATGGGCATAATTTGCCGCCCAGTTTGGGTATATAGCTGAGCGGCCTCGAGATCCACCGGCATGATTTGTAACAGTTGCTGGCTGACGACGTTATTAGTATTGCTGAGCGTAAAGCGAAACCAATATCTGCCAATATCGTGGGATAAATCGTAGTCGCCGCTTTCTGCGGGGCGAAATTGGCGTTCAAGTACAGGGTTTAAAATATCGTCGATACGATAGAGTTTGTCGGTGTCTTCGATAATGTCGCTGAAATATTCAAGCGATATTTCGCCCTGGTTTGAGCTCACCGTTAATGTTGGCGCCGCGTGTACAGCGCCGCATAGTAATAGCAGTGCTGTACACAGCAGATGTTTGAGCAAGCGTTTACTCTCGGGCAATGGCGCGGTAAGCAATGTCAGTACGGTAGAAGGCATCCTTCCACTTTATCTGCTTGGCAATTGAATAGGCAAGTTGTTGTGCGGCACTTACCGTGTCGCCCATAGCGGTGGCGCAAAGTACGCGGCCGCCGTTGGTGACTAAATTGCCATTCTCAAGCTGGGTGCCGGCATGGAACACCTTGCCGGTGCTATTGCCGTCGGGGATACCGCTGATCACATCGCCTTTATTGTAAGCACTGGGATAACCACCCGCGGCTAAGACAACGCCGACGGCGGGACGCGGGTCCCAATCAGCGTGTGTGCTATCTAGTTTGCCGTCAATGGCCGCTAGGCACAGCGCGACTATGTCTGATTGCAGACGAAGCATAATGGGTTGGGTTTCTGGGTCGCCAAAGCGGCAGTTGTATTCAATAACCTTGGGCTCGCCACTGGCGTTAATCATTAGACCAGCATAGAGGAAGCCGGTGTAGCGATTGCCTTCACTGGCCATGCCTTGCACGGTGGGAATGATGACCTCGTCCATAATCCGCTGGTGGATTGCGGGAGTGACCACGGGCGCGGGGGAATATGCTCCCATGCCACCGGTGTTGGGGCCGGTATCGCCATCGCCAACCCGTTTGTGATCTTGGCTGGTGGCCATGGGCAGAATATTTTCGCCGTCGACCATCACGATAAAGCTAGCTTCTTCACCTTCTAAAAACTCTTCGATAACAACGCGGCAGCCAGCGTCGCCAAAGGCATTGCCAGACAACATATCGCGCACAGCGTCTTCGGCTTGCTCAAGGGTTTCCGCTACAATCACACCTTTGCCTGCAGCGAGGCCGTCGGCTTTAACGACGATGGGCGCGCCTTGCTCGCGAAGGTAGGCGAGGGCTGGTTCAAGTTCGGTGAAGTTCTGGTAGCTGCCGGTGGGAATATTGTGGCGAGCTAGAAAATCTTTGGTAAAGGCTTTGGAGCCTTCGAGTTGCGCTGCTCCGCTGGTGGGGCCAAAGCAGGGCAAATTGCGTTCGTTAAAGTAGTCGACTACGCCTTCAACCAGTGGCGCTTCTGGGCCAACGATGGTGAGGCCCACGTTATTGGTCTGCGCAAAATTCGCTAAGGCGGCGAAATCGTTGATGGCGATGGCGACGTTTTCAATGCCGGAATCGAGTGCAGTGCCGGCATTGCCCGGTGCGACAAAGACGGTGTCAACTTGGCTAGACTGAGCGGCTTTCCATGCAAGGGCGTGTTCGCGGCCGCCGTTGCCGATGATGAGTACATTCATGTTTTATTGAACGCTGGACGTGAGACGGGAGACGCTAAACAAGGTCTACCGCTGTTATCTGCGCCCATACTCCTTTATCTGTAATTAAGTCTAAGGTTGGGAGGCGAGGGGCTTTTGCGTCTCCCGCCTCCCATCCAGCATCTTCCGCACTTAGTGACGGAAGTGGCGCATGCCGGTAAAGGCCATCGCGATACCGTGCTCGTCGGCTGCGGCAATCACTTCGTCGTCGCGGATCGAGCCGCCGGGCTGGATAACGCAGCTAATGCCGTTGGCGGCGGCGTTGTCCAATCCGTCACGGAAGGGGAAGAAGGCATCAGATGCCATGACGGCGCCTTTCACTGTTAAGCCGGCGTGTTCAGCTTTAATAGCGGCGATACGGGCCGAGTTCACGCGGCTCATTTGGCCGGCGCCGACACCAATGGTTTGACGGTTTTTGGCGTAGACGATGGCGTTAGATTTGACGAACTTGGCAACTTTCCACGCAAAGATCATGTCGTGAATTTCGCTTTCTTCTGGTTGGCGCTTGGTCACAATTTTTAGATCGTCAGCGCCGATCATGCCTAAGTCGCGGTCTTGTACGAGCAGGCCACCGTTAACACGTTTGTAGTCGAACGCTGGGTTGTTGGCGCCCCATTGGCCACAGGTAAGCAGGCGAAGATTTTTCTTCTCTGCCACGATGGCAGCCGCTTCTTCGCTAACGCTAGGTGCAATGATGACCTCAACAAATTGCCGGTCACAAATCGCTTTTGCGGTGGCTGCATCGAGCTCGCGGTTAAAGGCGATAATGCCGCCAAAAGCAGATTCGGGGTCGGTGGCAAAGGCTAAGTCATAGGCTTCGCTAATGCCGTTTAAGGACACCGCGACACCGCAAGGATTAGCGTGTTTAACGATGACGCAAGCGGGCTTAACAAAGGACTTAACGCACTCTAATGCGGCGTCGGTGTCGGCAATATTGTTGTACGACAGCGCCTTACCTTGCAGCTGGGTTGATGTTGCTACGGATGCTTCGCTGGGGTGGCGTTCAACATAAAATGCTGAGTCTTGGTGAGGGTTTTCACCGTAGCGCATATCTTGAGCTTTAATAAATTGGCTATTAAAGGTACGCGGGAATTTCTCGGTGCCACCGGGAACCAGGCGACCAAAATAGTTGGCGATCATACCGTCGTAAGCCGCGGTGTGCTCATAGGCTTTTATAGCTAGATCAAAGCGGGTGGCGTGAGTTGTACAACCGCTGTTGGCGCGCAATTCGTCAAGAATGATTTTATAGTCGCTGGCGTTCACTACAATGGCTACGTCGCGATGGTTTTTAGCCGCAGCGCGAACCATGGTGGGGCCGCCAATGTCGATATTCTCAACGGCGTCTTCTAGGGTGCAACCGGGTTTAGACACGGTGGCTTCGAAGGGGTAAAGGTTGACGACAACCATGTCGATGGCGTCGATACCGTGCTCACTCATTATGGCGTCATCAACACCGCGACGACCTAAAATACCGCCGTGTACTTTGGGGTGTAGGGTTTTAACGCGGCCGTCCATCATTTCGGGGAAGCCGGTGTAATCTGATACTTCGGTGACGGCTATATCATTTTGATTCAGCAGAGCATAGGTGCCGCCGGTTGAGAGCAGTTCGATACCCATTTTCGTGAGTTCGCGAGCGAAGTCGACGATACCGGATTTATCAGAAACGCTGATGAGGGCGCGTTTAACGGGGCGGGCCTGGTTGTCTGTAGTCATGCCTAGTGGGTCACCTTGAGTTTAAAAAATGTCGAACAGAAGCGGCTTGTAACGGTAATTACAGTAAATCGTATTGCTTAAGTTTTTTACGCAGTGTGCCGCGGTTCAAGCCCAGCATTTGTGATGCGCGGGTTTGGTTGTTACGGGTGTAGCGCATCACTTCTTCTAGCAATGGCGCTTCCACTTCCGACAACACCATATTGTAGACGTCGCAGACGTCTTGGCCGTCGAGGGTGGCAAGATAATTATTAAGGGCAATCGCGACGCTGTCGCGCAGGGTTTTGGCTTTGCTAATGTCGTCGTTGGCGGCAGTCGTCGAGACAGTGTTGGCTTCGGCGACTGGGGCGGTTTCTATGCTGGTCAAATTCATGCTGCGGCTTCCTGTAGGTTTTGTTCGTGCTGTTCAAAGTAGCGATGTACAGCATCTTGTTGTGCACTGGGTGATTCAAGGCGGTTGAATATGCCGCGAAAACCAGTGGTGGGGTCGAGCTCCTGCAAATACCATGCACAGTGTTTACGTGCGATACGCAGTCCTTGTTGTTCACCGTAAAAACGGTAAAGGGCACTGAGATGGCTCAGTAATACCTGCTTTATTTCTGCTGGCGCCGCTGGGGCGGCCAGCACACCTGTGGCCAAATACGCGTTGATCTCGCGGAATAGCCAGGGCTTGCCCTGCGCACCTCGGCCTATCATTACGCCGTCGGCACCGGTGTAATCTAATACTTGCTTGGCTTGTTGCGCCGAGCAAATATCGCCATTGGCAAACACCGGAATATCGATGGCCTGTTTTATCGCTGCAATAGTGTCATATTCGGCATTGCCTAAATAACGACATTCACGGGTTCTACCGTGCACCGCCAGTGAGCGAATGCCGCAATCTTGGGCAAGTTTGGCAATGTAGATTCCGTTGCGTTGGTCGCGCGACCAGCCCGTACGAATTTTTAAGGTAACGGGTATGTCTACCGCCGCGACCACGGCGCTTACAATCTCCTTTACTAGCTCTGGCTCTTTTAAAAGGGCAGAGCCAGCGGCCCTTTTACAGACCTTTTTCGCTGGGCAGCCCATATTGATGTCGATGATGTCGGCACCCATGTCTGCGCAGCGTCTTGCCGCGTCTGCCATCATTAGCGGCTCTGCTCCCGCAATTTGTACTGCGCGGGGTGTGTTGTCGTCATGGGCTAGGCGCAAAGAGCTTTTGCGGGTATCCCATAGCGTGGCGTCGCTAATTACCATTTCCGACACAGTTAATCCGGCGCCGAACTCGCGGCATAAGCGGCGAAACGGCAGGTCTGTAATGCCTGCCATTGGCGCTAATACGGCACGGGCAGGAAGCTTGTGAGGACCAATCTGGATCATCGCCATGCCCTGTAAAGGGAAATTAACCGTGGGAAAACAGGGCAGCTATGATACTCGTTCAAAGACTTCACCGGAAGTCTTGCGCTCAGAAAATAACCAACTTTGAACGTGAAAAAAGTGACTTTACGGCAGCAGCTGTAACTGGTAGTTCACCGCTTGTGGGCCGGGATCGACTATCTCTAGGGCGACGTGTACCGGTTGCTGGCTGGCCAAGCTGGCATTAGCGCTTAGTTCGCCGCCAAGATACTCTGCCGGTTTAAAGGTGCGGCTGGCGATGGTTTCATTGTTAATGTCGCTAAAGCGCAGCAATAGTTCGGGAAAGGTGGTACTGGCTGGGCCGCGGTTTAACAAGATGGTGTCGACCTGCAGCGCATTGGCGCTGGAGGGATGTTTGCGAACTACTAGCTTGGTACTGACCACGTCGGTTATCGCCGAGCTGCGCTTAGTCGGTACGTCTTCACAGAGTAAGGGGTGCAGCGGGCAAAGTTTGCGCAGCTCGCCACCCATTGGGCTGGCGAAGAGCGCGGCTTTTTGCCAGAGTGCGACTTGAGCAAGCAATATTAGCAGCGCTACAGTGTTGGCGAATAACCAAAACCACTGGATTCCGCCGCGCTGCGGCCGGTGGTGTTCAAAGTCGTGGTTGACGGTACTGAGACCGGCGAGCAGGTCTAGTTCGGGTGGCTCACCGCTGAGTGATTCGTCGTCGGTTATTTGGTTTGGACTTGATTCGATGTACTCAGCGGTGGGCGGTTCTTCTGCGTGTTCAGCTTGGAGCTCGGATTCAGGTTCTGGGTCGATATCGGTTAGCAGTATCGAGGCCTTGGTGTTTTCATCAATACCACTGAAAATACTCATGCAGACGCTGCATCGCACTAAGCCGTCGGCGAGTAACAGCTGTTCAGCCTTTACCCTAAACCGAGTTTTGCACTGCGGACATTGAACGCTTTTCGAGCTGGTATTTTCTGTAGGCATTGGTAAATGTCGTCGCTTTAACTATTGTTTTTATTGCCAGAGATCCTAACCCATTCTTCTTTTGCGGTCAGGCTCAGCTCAGTAAACCATTGTTGATAACAGCTCATCAATTCTTCTGCTTGGCTTTGTAATATCCCCGATAAGCAGATTGGCGCGCCTTGATTCAGGGTAGCAGCTAAGTTCGATGCCAATGACATTAATGGCCCAGCAAGAATGTTGGCGACCACCATATCACCGCACAAATCAGCGGGAATTTGCTCTGGGAGCAGACACTCAATGCGGGCGTCGTCGATGTTGTTGCGGCGGGCGTTGTCGCGGGTGGCGAGCAACGCCTGCGGGTCGTTGTCTATTGCGATGACTTTGTCGGCGCCCAGCAGCAGTGCGGCTATACCCAAAATACCCGAACCGCAGCCGTAGTCGATCACAGTGAGACCACTTAGGTCTTGTTGATCTAGCCACTGCATGCACAACCATGTGGTTGGGTGGGTGCCGGTGCCAAACGCGAGGCCGGGATCAAGCAATAAATTGACCGCATTGGGGTCGACAGGCTCGCGCCAGCTCGGGCAAATCCACAGTCGTTCACCGCATTGAATGGGGTGATAGCTGTCCATCCACTCTCGTATCCAGTCGCGGTCTTCTAATATTTCTATGCGCAGCGGTGGTAGCTCATGGCCGTAAGAGCCCTGCAATTCAGCGAGCGCCGCGGTCATATCGGTGTCGGCGGTGAATAAGCCAGTAACGCGGGTGTGTTGCCAAACGGGGGTTTCGCCCACGCCGGGTTCGTAGACTGGCTGATCAGCATTGTCTTCCATGGTCACGGCGGCGGCACCAATTTCCAGAAGAGCATCTTCGAGAATAGATGCGGTGGCAGGGTCGGCGTCGAGTCGCAGTTGTAACCAAGTCATGGAATGCTCTTGTGTTGAGATAAAAAAATTAAAATAAAAAAAGGGGCCTATCCGAGAATAGGCCCCTTAATATGTTACAGACTTAAGCTGCTTAGAGCTTAAGTTTTTTCTCTAAATAGTGAATGCTGACGCCACCTTCGCGGAAGGCCGCATCGCGAACCAGGTCGCGGTGTAGGTCAGTATTGGTGCGAATGCCGTCGACAACTAGCTCGTCTAGGGCGTTACGCATACGGTTTAGGGCGATTTCACGGTTGTCGCCCCAGGTGATGATTTTGGCAATCATCGAGTCGTAATGCGGGGGGACGGTGTAGCCGCTGTATAAATGAGAGTCGACCCGAACGCCTAAGCCGCCCGGGGCATGATAATGCTTAATCAGGCCGGGACAGGGGATAAATGTTTTAGGATCTTCAGCGTTGATGCGGCATTCAAAGGCGTGGCCTTTAATTTTGATATCGTCTTGGGTAATCGATAGCTTCTCGCCGCCGGCAATCAGTAATTGCTGCTTGATCAGGTCAACACCGGTTACCATTTCGCTAACGGGATGCTCAACCTGAATACGGGTGTTCATCTCAATAAAGAAGAACTGGCCGTTTTCGTAGAGAAATTCGAAGGTGCCCGCGCCGCGATAATTGATTGCGATACACGCATCCACACAAGATTTTGCAACTTGCGCGCGAATGTCGTCAGGAATGCCTGGCGCAGGCGCTTCTTCAAGTACCTTTTGGTGGCGGCGTTGCAATGAACAGTCGCGGTCACCGAGGTGAATCGCGCTGCCCTGACCGTCGGCCAAGACCTGAATTTCGACATGGCGTGGATTTTCGAGGAATTTCTCGATGTAAACCGTGCCGTCGCCAAAGGCGGCCGAAGCTTCTGATTGGGTAACGTACACCGCATTTAGCAGCGCAGCTTCGCTGTGCACCACACGCATACCACGGCCACCGCCACCGGCGGCAGCTTTGATAATAACTGGATAACCGATGCGTTTTGCAACGGCTAGGGTGTGGTCATTATCGTCAGTAATTGGGCCGTCTGAGCCGGGCACCGTTGGTACGCCTGCTTTTTTCATGGCCTTAATGGCCGAGACCTTGTCACCCATCATGCGGATAAGGTCGGGGGTGGGGCCAATGAAGACGAAGCCACTTTTCTCTACTTGTTCCGCAAAGTCGGCATTTTCAGCTAAGAAACCGTAGCCGGGGTGGATGGCGACGGCATCGGTGACTTCGGCGGCACTAATAATAGCCGGAATATTTAGGTAGCTAGCGGGCGACGGAGCGGGGCCGATGCAGACAGATTCGTCAGCAAGGCGAACATGCATTAGCTCGCGGTCTGCAGTGGAGTGGACTGCGACGGTCTTAATGCCAAGCTCTTTGCAGGCGCGAAGAATACGCAGTGCAATCTCGCCGCGGTTGGCAATGACAACTTTTTTAAGCATCTGGAATCAATCCCTTTTGGGTGCGTTGATCGGGCAATTGTTTGTTCCGGCTAGGCCGGTTTTACACAATAGTGATCAGGGATTGATCGAATTCTACTGGCTCTGCGTCATCTACAAGAATGGCCTCGATCACGCCCGCTTTGTCGGATTCGATCTGGTTCATCATTTTCATGGCTTCAACGATACAAATCACATCGCCCACTTTTACGTGCTGACCAACCTCGATAAAGGCAGGTGACGATGGCGATGGCGAGCGATAGAAGGTACCGACCATGGGTGATTTAACGACATGGCCACTTGGGCCCGCAGCCTTTGGCGCTTCTGCCGGTGCGGCAGCTGGCGCTGGAGCAGCCATTGGCGCTTGCATCATAGGTTGGCCAATGTATTGTGGCATCGCCATGCCTTTAGCGGCACTGTTACGACTGATGCGCACAGATTCTTCGCCTTCTTTAATTTCCAGCTCGTCGATGTTTGACTCTTCGAGTAGCTCGATTAATTTTTTTACTTTTCTAATATCCATAGTCGCTCTCTTGAATGGGCTAAGTGTAATGATGTTATTGGTTTAACTGGTCCATCGCTGCGTGTAGTGCAAACTGGTAGCCTTGGGCGCCCAGACCGCAAATGACACCGCGTGCAATGTCCGAGAAATAGGAGTGGTGACGAAAACTGTCACGTGCATGCACATTGGACAGATGTACTTCAATAAAGGGAATGTCCACCGCAAGCAGAGCGTCGCGCAGGGCGATGCTGGTGTGCGTAAATGCAGCTGGATTAAAAATAATGAAGTTAATGCCCTCTGGTCGTGCCAGATGAATACGGTCTATTAGCTCGTATTCGGCGTTGCTTTGCATTGCTTGCAGGTGGTGACCCCGCTCTTTGGCACTGAGCTGTAGTCGCGCATCAATATCCGCCAGCGTGTCGCTGCCGTAAACGCCGGGTTCACGGGTGCCGAGTAGATTTAGATTAGGGCCGTGAAGAACGAGTATCGATGCCATAAGTTACTGCTTGAATGAGCCAATCAGGGTATAGCGCGATTGTGCCTTATTTGGATTTATGAGTCCAACGGATAGCGTGAATTTTTTAAGATAGCGTCCAGTTGCCTGCAAGTTTCCAGAAGTTAGCTGGAGTTTTGTTGGCAGCAGTGTTTTCGGTGTTAACACTGTGAGCGGCTAATCTCATCTGTTTAGCAGTTCGATAATCATTGTTTTGGTCAGAACCTGTGGCAGCATAATTTCTGCCGCGTTCAGGTCGGCGGGGTAATAAATGTAGAGCGGAATGCCGTTGCGCTTATAGTCGGCCAACAGAGCGGTGATGGCGGGGTCGTAGCGGGTCCAGTCGGCGACAAAGTAGTGCACATTATGTTGTGTGAAGGCATTGCGAATGGTGTCGGTATTGAGCACCAGCGTTTCGTTTGCGGCGCAGGTAATACACCAGTCGGCGGTCACATCTAGGAATACGTTTTGGCCGGCTTCCCTCAGCTTTTGTATTTCGCTGGGGTCGAAGCTACCACTGCGTGCTGCCATATTGTCTGGAGATGCGCTTAGTTTGCTAGTGACCATCGCGATTGTCGCAATCACAATCACGGCGGCCATTAATTTATTGCCCTTGCCGTGCAACCAGAGACCGAAGGCAATCAGCAGCCACGCCAGTAATGTTAGCGCCATGCCGTCGGCACTGGTTTGGCGGCCAATGACCCACGTTAACCAAATGGCGGTGGCCAATAAGGGAAAGGCCAAAAATTGGCGCAGGCTAATCATCCAGCGGCCAGATTTGGGAAGGCGGCGTAAACCGGCAGGAAATAAGGTGAGCAGTAATACCGGTAGCGCCATACCTATACCAATAAACGCAAACACGAGCAGCGCGATAACGGGCGGTTGGCTGGCGGCAAAACCTACCGCGGTGCCCATAAAGGGCGCGGTGCAGGGGCTGGCAACGACGGTGGCGAGGACGCCGGTAAAGAAGCTGCCGCTGTAACCGCGTTGACGACTGAGGTCGCTGCCGACATTTGTCCAGCTACCGCCAATTTCAAATAGCCCCAATAAATTGAGTGACAGTACAAAGAATAAACACGCTAGCAGGGCGACAAACCACGGCGTTTGTAATTGAAAGCCCCAGCCAATGGCTTGTCCTGCCTGCTGTAAGGCAATAAGTAGGCCGGCAACAGCTACAAAGCTCAGTACCACGCCTAGGCTATAAATAAGACCGTGTTTTAGTGGGCTGCCGTCATCGGCATTGGTAAAGCTTAAGACTTTTAAGCCGAGTACTGGAAACACGCAGGGCATGAGATTAAGAATGGCGCCCCCCAGAGCGGCAAATACCAATATTAACCACAGTGCTCGGTCGCTATTGTCGTCGCCAGCAAGGGTGACAACATTGCCGATGCTACCGCGCATAGGGGCGGCGGCAGTAGTGACGGTATATTGCTGCGGGTCAACGGTATAATGTTGGGTTTGGGGTGGATAACACAGGCCGGCATCGGCGCAGCCTTGCGAGGTCACGCTAAGGGTGAAGGTGCTGGTTGGTAAATCATGCAGCGTTATTGTGGTGTTGTGGTAATAAACTTCGGTTTCGCCAAAGTTGGGGTCTTGTTTGAGTTTGCCCGTTTCGAATTCAGCGCGCAGTGGCGCGGCGCTGCCGTCAATATTTGCTTTAAGTGCAAAGCGTTCTTTGTAAAGGTAGTAGCCATCGGCGGCGGTCCAGCTTAGTAGCAGGGCGCCGTTATTCCAGAGCAGCAGTGATTGGTAGGCTTCTTCTACGGGTAAAAATTGCGGGTTGCTGTCGTCAAGGCCATTAGCTGGAGATGTGCTAAAAAAGTCGTCCGCTGCTTGCGCCGTGCTGGCAAGTAGAAAAATAACCAATAATAAAAACTGCTTCATAAATACAATCACTAAGGCTGTGGCGGTATGATACGTTAAATTAGCGGTGTTGAACGTTGAAGTATAACCTTGCTACGACGTTCGGTGCAGTTTGCGACAAAATGTATATTGCCAGCAAATAATGACTGGCGGGTAAAAACACTAGAGGGAGGATATTGTGGTTAAGATTTGGAGGGTGGCGCTAGCGGTGTTGGCGCTAACGCCGATACTGGCGCAGACTCTAGAAATTCAAGATGCCTATGTGCGCGGATTGCCGCCCACCCAGCGTACAACTGCGGCGTTTTTTACGGTGCTAAATAATAGCGACAATTTAGTTGAATTAATGGCGGGCAGTTCCGATGCGGCGGAGCGTTTAGAAATTCATAGTCATCAACACCGCAATGGCATGATGTTGATGCAAGAGCAGGCCTCGGTGAGTATCGGCGCTGGTGAGAGCGTGGTGTTCGCCCCCGGCGGCTATCATTTAATGTTGGTGAACTTGACTCGGCCGGTACGCGATGGTGAACAGTTAAGCTTTAGCCTTAAAACCGGCGAGGGTGATGAGATTACCGTGGTTGCGCCGATAATCAGTGTATTAAAAGAAGCATCGGCTACCAAGGCACATACAGGGATTCACCCATGATTAAGCAAAAAGTAGCAGATCTATTTTCCCGAACCAAAGAAGCTGTACAGGACTGGCTAGGCAACGGCGTGCTGTGGCGTGTGGCGGCGGTGGTATTGCCACTTTATCTTTTGCTAATAATGGTTCTTGGCGTGTACTGGAGTTTTACGCCGGATATTCCGTCAACGCGCTATTTACAACAGGATGCGAAAGTTGCCGTAGTGGGCACGGCGACCACCTCTGCCTTGATAGATGTGAGTGAGTTGTTATTGGATAAGCCCGGCGGATTTTTGAGTAATGATGTGACGCCCCCGGGTATTTTTATGGACGATATGCCCGCCTGGGAGTACGGGGTGTTAATTCAGGTGCGGGATTTAAGCCGCGCCATGCGCGAAAGTTTTAGCCGCTCGCAGTCGCAGTCGCAGGAAGACGGTGACCTAGCCAAGGCCGAGCCACGTTTTAATTTCTCGACCAATAGCTGGGCGGTGCCTGCCTCTGAGTCTGAGTATCGTCAGGGTATTAAATATTTAAAGGCTTATCGCACGCGCTTAAGCGATGTCGATGATCCGCAGGCACAGTTTTACGCGCGGGCCGATAATTTGCGCTATTGGTTGGCGGGGGTGGAATCTCGCCTAGGGAGCTTGTCTCAGCGCTTAAGTGCCAGTGTTGGCCGCCCGCGTTTGAATACTGATTTAGCTAATGATCCTAATGCGCGCCAGTCTACAGCGGCCAACAGCGATCAGCGGGTGAAAACACCGTGGCTGAAAATAGACAATGTGTTTTACGAATCCCGTGGCACAGCGTGGGCTTTGATTAGCTTCCTGCGCGCGGTAGAAGTCGACTTTGCTGATGTGCTTGCGAATAAAAATGCGGCGGTGAGTTTGCGGCAAATTATCCGTGAGCTAGAGGGAACCCAGCAAGCAATGTATAGCCCAATGGTGTTGAATGGCAGCGGTTTTGGCTTGGTCGCCAACCACTCGCTGGTGATGGCCTCGTATATTACCCGTGCAAATGCCGCGATTACTGATTTACGTGATTTATTGTCTCAAGGATAAATGATGAGTTATACAACTGTGATGAAAGGAATTGTATTGAGCGCGGCGCTGTTGATTACCGCCTGTGCACAGAGCCCGCAGGCTATTCAAATAGCACCTGAGTTCGCTGCGCCAAGTGAGGCGAGTGGAAATAATAATCCAGTGCATGTGCGGGTTAGTGACAAGCGCGCCAATAAAGTCTTAGGCAGTCGTGGGGGTACTTACCGCGAAACGTCGGTGATAACCCTCAAAAATGATTTGTCCTTGCCTGTGGAGAAATCGCTGTCTTCTTATATGGCCGCTATGGGCTACGATGTAGATAGCCTGAATCCAAATACCACCGATTTACACGTAATTTTTACTTCTTTGGTTTACGATCATCCTAAAGTAGATGGTGTGGGCTACGATATGGATATGTTGGCGACCGTAGAGGTTGAGGCGCGGCGTGGCAATGAACATTATGAGGGGCGTTACCGCGTGAAACGTAATCAGAAGTTTTTTAATGCGCCCAGCAACGCGAACAATACTAAATTGGTGAATGACTTGGTGGCCGAGGTGCTAAGTAGTATGTTCACAGATCCAAAATTAGTCGCGTTTTTACAGAAAAACTAATTTTATTACCGTGTAAAAAATAGATATAAAAAGGGCAGAACTCCTTGCGGGGTTCTGCCCTTTTTATAGGCGCGATGTACTAGGCAATGCTTGCCAGCAACTCGCGATGACGTGGGCCAGCTAGGCGAGGCCCGTATTGCGATACGACTTCGGCAGCGGCGCGGCTAGCTAATTCGCCAGCCTTTTTAAAGTCGTGGCCGTGGGTGATTGCGTAGAGAAACGCGCCGGCAAACATATCACCTGCGCCGTTGGTGTCTACTGCAGTCACTTTGTGGCCCGCTATGGTGTGCAGTTGCTCACCGTCAAATACCAATGCCCCTTTAGCGCCCAAGGTGATCGCGAAGGTTTTACTGATTTTCTTTAATGCCGCGACGGCGTCATCTAATGAATCGCTCTGCGCCCAGCCTAGAGCTTCGGCTTCGTTACAGAAAATAAGGTCTACGCCGTCGCCCAGCATATCAGCCAAACCGTCACGGAAAAACGCGACCATGCCAGGGTCTGAAAAGCTAAGTGCGGTTTTAACGCCATTGCGTTCAGCGATTTTGCGGCCTGCAATTGCGGCAGCGCGGCCAGTGTCCGAGGTGACTAAATAGCCTTCGGCATAAAAGTATTCTGAATCACTCAGCGCGGCTTCGTTTAGCTCGCTAATAGACAAGGTTTCGCTGATGCCCAAGTGAGTGTTCATGCTGCGCTCAGCGTCTGGGCTGATCAGCACCAAACATTTGCCAGTAACGCCGACGGATTTTTCGCCGTCAAAATCGGCATCAACGCCAGCGGCTTTAATGTCATTCATGAAAAAATCGCCGTGCTCATCGCAGGCAACTTTGCAAGAATAGTAGTTGTTAGCACCGAAATAAGCAGCGGCGACAACCGAGTTACAGGCAGAGCCTCCGCTGGCTAAACTGGCATGAACCATATGGCCGCTTAGCTTGTCCAACAGTTCCTGTTGACGGGGTGCATCAACAAGTGTCATGAGGCCTTTTTCAACGCCGAGGGCACTGAGTTCTGGGTCGCTGATTTCAATTTCGGTGTCGACGAGCGCAGCGCCAATGCCGTAGAGGTGATATTTTTTCATCTTATTTGCCAGTTACTTGCGGTAAAGTGCCGCTATTATCCGGTTTGAATGTCGATTTGCAATGCGTTAAGGCGTGAATAGCAGTCAGCGGGCGGGCTGTGCGAAGACCTTGGTGCGGTGTATAGCGTGTTATGTGTATTAATGAATATTATCTGGTTGTGATGAATGGCTAAAAAATCCCCAAAGCGCAGTGGCGGTAAGTTGCGAAATATTTCCTGGTTAAGTTTAGGCTTGAAAGTCTCCCTAGTGGGGCTTGTGCTGTTACTCATACTATTTGCCTACTGCGACGCCAAGGTGCGGGGCGCGTTTGATGCGAAACGTTATGAGCAACCTGCCAAGGTTTATGCAAGACCGCTAGTGCTGGCATCCGGCGCTATTTTAACGGCATATGAGCTGGAATCTGAGTTGGGCGAGTTGGGTTATCGCTCTAGAAAAATAGTCAGTGAGCCCGGAACGTATTATCGGCAGGGCGATCATTTCTCAATATTCTTGCGTCCCTTTGCTTTTGCAGACGGTGAGCGGCCGGCGCGCAAAATTGAATTGGATATGGGCGTGACCACGGTTGGCGTGGTGCGCGATACCCTTGGCGAGCGCCTCGCCGAAGAGCAATTAGATCCTATGGTAATTGGTGGCGTGTATCCGGGGCGCCATGAAGATCGTCTTATGCTGGGGATCGCGGAAGTGCCGCAGATGCTAGTAGAGACGTTGGTGCAGGTAGAGGATCAGCATTTTTACAGTCATTTTGGTATTTCGCCGCGCAGTATTGCGCGGGCATTTTTGGCGAATATTAAAGCGGGTCGCACCGTGCAGGGCGGTAGCACACTAACTCAGCAGTTAGTGAAAAACACCATCTTAAGCAATGAGCGCAGTTTGTGGCGCAAGGGCAAAGAAGCGGTGATGGCGATTCTCACCGAAATGCATTACAGCAAAGACCGCATTCTTGAAGCTTATATCAATGAGGTTTATCTCGGGCAGGAGGGCAATCGCGCTATTCATGGCTTTGGTCTCGCGGCGCGGCATTATTTTAACCGGCCATTGAACGAGTTAAATCTGGCACAAATTTCAATGTTGGTGGGTTTAGTAAAAGGCCCATCTTATTACGACCCGTGGCGTCATCCAGAGCGGGCCAAAAATCGTCGCAATATAGTGATGGGCGAGTTGGCGGAGCAGGGTTGGCTAACTCCGGCTCAGTTGGCTGCTTGGCAAAAAGAACCGCTTGAGCTTGCCAAGTCGTCGGCATTAGATGGGGTGTATCCTGCTTATGTAGATTTGGTGCGCCGCCAGCTTGGTCGCGATTACCAAAGCCAAGAATTACAAAATAGCGGGCTGCGCATCTTTACCCCCTTTGACCCCGTACTGCAGCGCAGGGCAGAAAAAGCCACGGTGAAATCCCTCGCGCGACTCGAAAGCCGCAAGAAAGATTTGCAAGTGGCGATGGTAGTTACGCGGGTGAACAGTGGCGATGTGGTAGCGGTAATCGGTGGCAAGCAGCCGCGTTATGCCGGCTTTAACCGCGCTCTGGATGCGCTGCGGCCGATAGGCTCGCTAGCTAAACCAGCGGTATTTTTGGCGGCCTTAAATCAGCCGCGGTATTACAATTTATTGACCCGAGTTTCTGACGAGCCGATAACCATTCCCAATGCGAATGGCTCGCTTTGGAAACCCTCTAATTACGATCACAAGTCCCACGGTAACGTGCCTCTGCACACCGCACTTGCGCATTCTTACAACCTTGCCACGGCCCGTTTGGGGATGGATGTTGGTTTAGACAATGTGATGGATATGTTCCAGCGTTTGGGTATTCAGCGGCCCTTGCTACAGGTGCCGTCAATGTTGTTGGGCGCGGCGGAATTGGCGCCGATTGAAGTAGCGGCTATGTATCAAACCATTGCTGCTGGCGGTCAATACACGCCGCTGCGAACCATTTACGCGATTGCAGATAGTGACGGCAAATTATTGGCGCGTTATCCCCAAAAGCCTAAGCGAGTTGTAAACCCTGCTGCGGTGCATGTATTGCAGTACGCCATGCTGGAAACCGTGCGCGAAGGCACCGGCAAGGGTGTGTATAACGTGCTGCCTAAAGATTATCGGGTAGCGGGTAAAACCGGTACCAGTAACGACACCCGCGATTCATGGTTTGCTGGGTTTGCCGGTGACTATATGGCGGTGGTGTGGATGGGCTTAGACAATAACGCCTCGACGGGTTTAACCGGTGCCAGCGGCGCGCTAACGGTATGGCGGCAGTTTATGGCCGAGGCCAGTACCGAACAAATGCCCTTCTCTCAGGAGTCGGGTGTGGAGTATCAATGGGTCGATGGCGAGTCCGGCAAGCTGACGCAGTCATGGTGTCAGGGAGCGCGTTATATGCCGTTTATGAGCGGCAGCGCGCCGTCAGAAAGCGGTGGCTGCGCGCCAGATGGCGAAAAAATGTGGAAATGGTTTAAAGGCGTATTTGATTAGTCAAATACGCCATTCATTATTTTAGCGTTCGCGGATTTGGGCGGTATAGCCGCCCTTGTCAGAGGGTACTAAATCCATAAATTGATTTATGCAATCGGGTACTTCTTCGCTGCGATGGCTTACAAATAAAATACGGGTTTGGCCGTGGGCGGCTATTTGATCTACGGCGCCGAGCAGCTTAGATTTTTGCTCGTTGTCGAGACCAATACAGGGCTCGTCTAAAATCAAAATACGTGGTGACTTCACCATCGCCCGCGCCAGCAAAATCATGCGTTGTTCGCCAAAGGATAAACGATCGAAGCGCTGTTCTTTTAGCGGTAATAGCTCTAAAGCGTCTAGCCAAGCAACTAATAATTGGCGCTGGCCTTCACTGTAATCAGTATAAAGTCCGACCGAATCGAATAGGCCGGAGGCCACTACGTCGATCACTTTGGTGCGTTTTAAATTGCTCATTTGCATACTGGTATTGAGTAAGCCAAATTGAGATTTCACTTCCCAAATACTTTCGCCACTGCCTCGTCGGCGACCAAATAAAAATACCTGCTGGCCGTAGGCTTTGTCGTTTTCGCCGCATAACAGACCAAGTAGGGTAGATTTACCCGCACCGTTTGGCCCGCTGATGCAGCAGTGCTGGTGTGGCATCAAGGTCCAGTTAATATCACTTAATACCTGTTTGCCACGGAAGTTAACGTTGATGTCTCGTAACTCTAATAATGCGGTGTCTGATGGGTGCGCTGGCGCATCGGCGATGGGCAGCGGTTTGGCGTAATGGTGTACGGCCTTGGCCTGTTGCTTCGCTTCGATTGCACTACATTCGCCGAGTATTTTGCCCTGCGCCATATTAAAAACAGTGTCGATGGCGTCCGGTATATCGTTGGCGTCTTTGGTGAGTAATATCAGCGGTGTTGCCGATTCGACTAATTCCGCTAGCAGGCTGTGCATTTCTGCTTGGGCCTTAATGTCTAAGCCTTCGAAGGGATTATCCAATATGAGCGCAGCGGGTTTGGCAAACAACGCGCGTGCTAATAAAGTTTTGCGACTTTCGCCGGTAGAAATATAGCGAATACCCTGCTCAAGAATATGGCCGATCCCCAGGCGCTCGCAAAGCTGCTTAAACTCCGCGTTAGCTACGCGGCCTTGCAATACAATATTTTGTACCGTGGTGCCAACGTCAAAGGCGTCTTCACGGGTTTCGCTGTCGTCAAAGCGACGGTCGTGCTCCATTAACTCGCGATGTAAATCAAACGAGATATGCGCAATGCCGCTAGGGCCGGTGTTGTCGGCATAGTGAACCTCGCCGCTGTTGGGGCGCAGGGTGTCGGTAATGAGCTTGGCTAGGGTGGTTTTGCCCGCTCCGTTACCACCCAGAATGGCAATATGCTGACCCTGCGGCCACTGCCAATTGAAATCGTCTAGGATGGGGTCGAGTTGGTAGGCAAAACGAATGTGCTCAAAGCGGACAATAGGGGCTGACATGTGAAACCGTTACGCTGAAAAATAATCGCGCATTATATCATAAGCAAGAGCACCAATAGGGCATTGGTGCTCGGTCAACGCAGCTAGCAGCGTATGGCTTGGCCGGGGCTGAGCTGGTAGAAATCAACGATCTGCTGCCAGGCTTGTTCGGCAGTATCTACAATTGAAATCATATTCACGTCGTCGGGGCTAATCACACCCTCGTCACGTAAAAACTCGAGATTGATAGCTTGTCGCCAAAACTCATGGCCTATAAGAATAATAGGCACCCGTCTAGATTTGCCGGTTTGAATGAGGGTGAGTGCCTCAAATAATTCGTCGAAGGTGCCGAAGCCACCGGGGCAAACAATTAAGGCCTTGGCTCGCAGCATAAAATGCATTTTGCGTATGCCGAAATAGTGAAAGCGAAAACAGAACTCAGGACTGATATAGGGGTTGGGGGCTTGCTCGTGGGGTAGCACAATATTTAAGCCAATGGATTTACCACCGGCTTCCATGGCGCCGCGATTCGCCGCTTCCATAATACCGGGGCCGCCGCCAGTGACGACGTAAAGCTGCTCGCTTTCGTCACAGTTAGCGGAGTGCGACGCAATAAGCTCGCCTAATTTTTGTGCCTGCTGGTAGTGGTGGCTGTTGCGTTGTTCGCGTTTTGCGGCGCGGACTTTGGCAGGGTCGCCATCGGCTTCAGCGGCTTCTAGCGCAGCATCGGCGTTTTCGGGTGATAAAAAACGGGCGCTGCCAAAAATAACAATCGTTGATTCTACGCCGTGTTCTTTCAGCACCATTTCCGGCTTTTGTAATTCTAAGTGAAAGCGCAGGCCGCGCAGTTCTTCACGTAATAAAAAGTCTTGGTCGGTATAGGCCAGTCGGTAGGCGGCTGGTATGTCCTGTTGGTTACTTGGCATTTCCTCGCGGGCAGAGGGAAAGTTGGCACCGCGCAATTTTGACTTATTCGGCATGTATTATTTCCTTATTAATGACGCACTCCTATGCTGCGTCAAGTAGTGCTTGGGGGCAAGGCTTGTTTGGTGTGATGGCTTTTGGATGTGGTCGCTACGGTTTATCGCATGTGTAAAGGTCGTGAAAACACCGGTATTTCTTGTGTTGGCTTGGCTAGCAGGTATGATCTTTACAAAGACGCACGGAAGTCTATGTTTTGAAAAGGATTAGTTACAAGATGATTGGCCCGTGTTTTCGTGCAGTGTGCTTCCATATTTACAGGTGCTTATGACGCAGTCGGATGATTCATTTATCGAACACTTTTTAAAGCAAGAATCTGCCGGCGGTATATTGCTGGTGTTTGCGAGTGTCTTGGCGATGGTGCTGGCAAATAGCCCCTTCTTCAGCTTTTACAACCTACTCATCGATACACCTGTGGTGGTGCAGGTCGGTGCGCTAAAACTCGCAAAACCTCTGTTAATGTGGGTCAACGACGGCTTTATGGCGGTGTTTTTCCTACTAGTAGGGTTAGAGCTCAAGCGGGAGTTCTTAGAAGGTGAACTGTCAGATTATCGCAAAGTGATATTGCCGGGCTTGGGCGCGATAGGTGGTATGGTGGTGCCGGCGCTAATCTATATACTGCTTAACCCCAATGATCCGGTGGCACAGCAAGGCTGGGCGATTCCCACCGCTACCGATATTGCCTTTGCACTAGGCGTGTTGAGCTTGCTGGGTTCACGGGTGCCGCTTGCCTTGAAAGTATTTTTAACGGTATTAGCGATATTCGACGATATCGGTGCAATCCTGATTATCGCCTTTTTCTACACCAGTAAAATTTCGATGATGGCCTTGCTGATTGCTAGTGCCTGCATCGCTGTATTGTGGTGTTTGAATCGTCGTGGTGTTGATGACAAAAGCCCCTATCTTGTCGTGGGGGCGGTGATGTGGGTTGCCTTAGTCAAGTCTGGCGTTCACGCGACTTTGGCTGGTGTCGTCTTGGCAATGTTTGTACCCATGCAGGCCAAAGACCCTAAGCGGAGTTCTCCTGCAAAGTCGCTGGAACACGATCTTCACAGCGCGGTGGCCTTTTTCATTTTACCAATCTTTGCATTTTGTAATTCTGGTATTAGTTTTAGCGGTGTTGGCTTAGAACATATTATGCATGGCGTGCCGATGGGAATTACCCTCGGTTTGTTTGCTGGTAAACAGCTTGGCGTGTTTTTGTTCTGCTGGGTAGGCATAAAACTGAATTTGACCCGCTTACCCGACGGCATGTCGTGGTGGTCTCTATATGGCACGGCGCTGCTGTGCGGTATCGGTTTTACCATGAGCTTGTTTGTGGGTTCTCTGGCGTTTGAAGAGACGGGAGTAAACCGTGTTTTTGACGAGCGCTTAGGCATCATTCTGGGATCATTATTATCCGGTGTACTGGGTTATATCGTGTTGCGCTTTAGCTTGAAGGCTAAGAATTAAGGTACAGCCTGTATTGATTCAATCAACTTTATTGCTAAGGGCGCTACAATCTTTGATATGAAATCTGCATTGAATAGTATTGCGGTTATTTTTGTTTTACTGACGTTGGTAGTTGGTGTTGCCTCGCTTTCGTCACAGGGAATGCCGCTCGTCGCGGGAATGACAGTGCCACTGTGGGTGTTAGTTTTCGCCTTGCTGAGTCAGTGGCTTGGCTTTATTCATGCCTATGTTTTTCAAACCGAGCGTTACTACGATCTCATCGGCGCACTCGCAAATTTAGGTGTTATTTTATTCACCATAGCATTTACTGAACATCGAGATGGGCGTAGCTACTTGTTGGCGGTATGTATTGTTCTGTGGGCATTACGACTGGGGCGGTTTTTATTCGCGCGCATATTGAGCGATGGTGGCGACGGCCGGTTTGACGATATTAAACCGAACTTTTTCCGTTTTTTACTCACGTGGACCCTGCAAGGCGTTTGGGTGTTTGTTATTCAGTTGTGCGCGATTTTGGCCATTAGTGGCGGCAGTGCGCAGCCTTTAGGTGTTATTGCGATAGTGGGCGGCGGGTGTTGGAGCTTGGGGATGCTTATTGAAACTATTGCCGATAGCCAGAAACGCCAGTTTCGCGCCAAGCCAGAAAATAGGGATCGATATATTACGCTTGGTCTATGGTCGTGGTCGCGACACCCCAATTATTTTGGCGAGATACTTTTGTGGATCGGCGTCGCGATTATTGCGCTACCTGCTTTAAGTGGCTGGATGTATTTGGGCCTCTTGTCGCCGTGTTTTGTTATTTTTTTATTAACAAAAGTCAGTGGTATTCCCCTGTTGGAAGCTCGCGCAGATTTACGCTGGGGCGGTGATGCAGAGTATGAGCGTTATAAAACCATGACGCCGGTATTGATTCCAAGGCGCCCGCGATAGATCTAGTTTTAGTGATTTATATTTAAGTAAATTTGGAAAATGGATAAATAGTGATGATTGAGCCCATATTAGTGGGAGTGGCTTTTTTAGCGGGTTTAGGGTTTCGGCGCGCGGGCATGCCGCCGCTACTGGGATATTTGCTAGCGGGGTTTTTAGCGGGTGGTTTAGAACTTGGCGATGCCGACATTATTCACACCTTGTCGGAAGTGGGTATCACACTGCTGCTATTTACTATTGGCTTAAAGCTGAATATACGCGAATTACTCGCGCCGCAGATATGGGCCACGGCGTCTTTACATACCCTGATTGTGGTGCCGCTAACGACGGCAGTGTTGTTGGGACTGGTGTGGTTAATGCCGGGTGTTGATGAGATTGATACCTCGGTCGCGTGGATGTTGGCTTTCGCTCTGTCGTTTTCTAGTACCGTATTTGCGGTCAAAATTTTTGATGAGCGGGGTGAAGGCGCCGCTCTACACGCCAAAATTGCGATTGGCATTTTGGTTGTTCAGGATATTTTTGCCGTCAGCTATTTAGTTTTCTCTGCCGAGCATGCGCCGTCGCCGTGGGCGTTTGCCTTGCTGGGCCTGCCATTGCTTAGGCCTGTGTTGGTGTTTTTGTTAAAGCAGGCTGGGCACGGCGAGCTGCTGGTGCTATTTGGTATCGCCGTCGCACTGGGTAGTGCGGAATTATTTGAAGCGGTGCACTTAGAGGCGGGCTTGGGCGCTTTGCTGTTTGGTGTGCTGTTATCGAATGTAGCCAAAAGTGTCGAGTTGTATAAAAGCCTCATCAATTTTAAAGATATATTTCTTACCGCCTTTTTCCTCAGTATTGGCTACGCGGGTATGCCCAGCGGCGACATGCTACTAATGGCGCTGGCGATTGGCTCCTTAATTTTACTACGGCCACTAATCTACTTTGTGCTGCTATTGATGTTCCGCTTGCGCGCTCGGACCTCATTGTTGGTGGGCTTATCACTGTTTAATTACAGTGAGTTTGGCTTGATTGTGGCTGCGATGGCCGTGAAGGGTGGCCAGCTTCCAGCGGAATGGTTAACTACCTTAGCCGTGGCAATGGCGCTGTCGTTATTTATTGCCGTGCCATTTAACACCCATGTGCATTCACTTTATGCGCGCTTAGCGACTCGCCTGCAAAAAATGGAGCGCAGCGAATTGTTAGTGCAGGAGCGGCCCGCTGATTTGGGCGATGCAGAGATAGTTATTTTTGGCATGGGGCGTATTGGTAGCGGCGCCTACGAATACCTGAGTCAGCACTATCCGAATAAAATTATTGGGGTGGAAGAGAGTGCAGATAAAGCCCTAAAACTGAGCTTGGCGGGAATGGCTTGTGTGCCGGGGGATGCCAGTGACCGCGATTTTCTGGAGCGTGCCGATTTGCATCGACGTAAGACGGTGTTGGTAAGCCTGACCAATCACTCCGAAAATGTCGATGTGGTTAAGCTCCTACAACAGCTTAATTATCAAGGCAGAATTGCTGTCGTATCGCGATTTCCTGACCAACAGGAAGAGTTAATACGCATGGGTTGCATCACCTTTAACCTGTACGCAGAAGCCGGCCACGGCTTTGCTGAGCGGGTAATGGAAGAGATGATTTAATTTCCGCGAGTTTGCATATCTTGGTATTTGTACTAGATCAGCGTGGATGGCAAAGGGTGGCTAATTTTCTGCCTTTCACGCAATTGTGATGTTCTTTGCATTACTTATCTCCCGCACACCTGTTTATAAAAATAATCGATTTTGTGTTGATCCGTTCTAGCTTCAGCTACGTATTCCCTCAGATATAAAAAATAAAGTGGCAATAATGCTGCTGTATTGAGGTAACGGATTTGCCCCAATCGATTGAAGCACGTGTATTTTCAAGTCTAGACAAGCATGACACTGCGTATTTCAGCCCAGTGTCTACTTGGCGTTTATGGCCTTTTTCAACGGTCGTGGTGCTAAGTATTATCAAATTAAATATATCTATCTGCCCAATCCTAGCTTTTTTCCGGTGGCCGCTTCGACGTGTCGCCAGTAGAGATGTTTGTCCTTTTCTTTCCGACCCAAATGCTCCGCAAGCGGGCGGACTTTCCTGTAGTAAAGACCCACTGTATGCCTATGGAGGCAAATAATGAAAATTAATGATCAACGATGGCACCAGATTGACGTCGACTCGCATTCGACTTTTCAAGGTCGTGTTCGAGGCACATTATTAAGTGCATTAATTACCCTACCTTTGTT